>JBQTJV010000193.1:0-3640 GCA_052386775.1 Betaproteobacteria bacterium | reverse complement strand
GATGGCGCATCAGCGCACGGTTCCCAGCGTGGGCGCTCCTTGTCGCATTCGTGGCCTCGCCCGCGCTGGCGGCGAGCGCGGGTGATCGGGCGCCAGTCGCGACGCCGGTGCGCCTCGCGAATCTCGGAATCGACATCTGGCCCGACTACGACCGCCGGGCGGCGCTCGTGATCGTGAAGGCCGAACTGGCCGCGGACGTGCCGCTGCCTGCCGCCATGTCGATCCGCATACCGGATTCCTCGGGCGGCCCGTCAGCAGTGGCGTTCGCCGACGCGGGCCAAACCGGCCTCTTCGACCTGCCGCACGAGCGAAGCAGCGGCGAGGGCTACATCACGCTGCGCTTTACGGCCCCGCAGCGCTACGTTCATATCGAGTTCTACGACCCCATCGTTACGAACGACGTCCGGCATACCTACACCTATGTCTGGCCCGGGGACCTGGCGGCGGACCGCGTCAGCGTTCGGCTCCAGGAGCCTGCGGGTGCAAGCGCCATTTCAGTAGAACCCGATCTCGGCACCGGGAGCGACGGGCCGGACGGGCTGCTCTACCGCACGCGCGCCCTCGGACCCTTGGAGGCGGGGGCACGGTTGCCCATCGAAGTCCGCTACACGAAGCGCGACGCGCGAACGACCACCGCCATCATGGGGCTGAACGCTGCGGCGCCGGCGCCGTCAGGCCCCGAATATCCGGCGTGGGCTTTTGGCCTGGTGAGCCTCACGCTGGTGAGCGTGGCCGCTGTCGCGATTTCGTTGTGGTGGCACCGGCGCACGCGACTATCGGCCTCGCCGAAACAGGGTGGCGGTCGTTATTGCACCCGCTGCGGTGCCGCAATGGCATCCGGTGATCGCTACTGTGCCGCATGCGGGGCTCGCGCCCGGGGATAGCGTACCGTGGGCGAGATCTCCAGCGTCGGCATCCTGACTGCGTTCGCCGCCGGCGTCGTGTCGTTCCTGTCGCCGTGCGTGCTGCCCCTGGTGCCGGGATACGTCTCGTACCTGGCCGGCTATTCGCTGCACGACGTGCGCAATCGCGCGGACGTGCGTGCCCGGCTTGCCGCAGTGGGCGCGAGTTTTTTCTTCGTGCTGGGCTTTTCGACGGTATTCATCGCGTTCGGCGCCAGCGCCACGGTGCTCGGCCAGCTGATGCTTCGTTACAGGTACGAGGCCAACATTGTCGGGGGGGCGATCATTATCGTATTCGGCCTTTTTACCGCCGGTGTTCTGAGAATCTCCTGGCTGCAGCGCGACATGCGTCTGCATCCGTACATAGCGGGGGGGCGACCGCTCGGCGCCTACCTCCTCGGCCTTGCATTCGGATTCGGCTGGACGCCGTGTATCGGCCCGGTGCTGGGCGCCATTCTGACGTTGAGCGCTACGACCTCCTCCGTCTCGAGCGGGATCACGCTGCTCGCGATATATGCCGCAGGACTCGGGATACCCTTCCTCGCCTGCGCCGCATTTACCGATGCGTTCGCAAAACGGCTCAAGGGACTCGGGCGCATCGGCCGCGGGCTGCAAGTGGCCGCGGGGAGCGTGATGGTCCTTGTGGGGCTCGCCATGATTACGGGGCAGCTTTCTCGATTTGCGGTGTGGCTGCTCGACACGTTCCCCGTATTTGCACGGATCGGATGAACGTTGAGAAAATGAAAATCATTGTAGTCAACAGCAGACAGGAGAAAGTCATGCACAAGTTCTTGAAATTCATCATGCCTTGCATCGCGGCGCTCATGCTGCACGCCGGCATCGCCCATGCGCAGTCCACCGTGGAGGTCTACAAGAACGCCACTTGAGGGTGCTGCGGCTCGTGGATTCAGCATCTGCGGGCCAACGGCTTCAGTGTGAAGCCGATCGATGTGCCGGACACGCGACCGGTACGCGCGCGGTTCGGCGTCCCCGAAAAACTGGGTTCGTGCCACACGGCGGTCATCGGCGGGTATGTCATCGAAGGACACGTGCACGCGAACGAGATCAAGCGGCTGTTGAAGGAGCGGCCTGCTGCGGTCGGTCTGTCGGTGCCGGGCATGCCGATCGGCTCGCCGGGCATGGAACAAGGCAGCAAGAAGGAGCCGTACGCCACCCTGCTCTTCGACGAGCGCGGCACGACTAGCGTCTATGCGCGGCACTGAAAGAACTATTTCCGGGGCGACAGCGATTCAGGAGGCGTGCGGCTCCCGCGCGGCCCATTGCCGGCGGCGTTTTGCATGACCCGCTTCGACAAGGAGCTCGACTCGCGCGGACTGAATTGCCCCCTGCCCCTGCTGCGCACCAAGAAAATGCTGGCGCAGATGCCGGCCGGCGAAGTCCTCAAGGTTCTGACAACTGATCCGGCGGCGGAAATCGATTTCGCGGTTTTTTCCGAGTTGACGGGCAACAAGCTGATTGCGGTGGAGAAAGCCGAACATCATGTGGTGTTTTTTCTGCAGAAAAGGCACGTGTAATCGATGCTGTCGGCGAGACGCATGAGATCCGGGAGTTCGCGCTACGCCTTCGATTGGTGCCGCCGCTGAGTACCGCAATCTGTTGCTCGTCGTCCGTAATTGCTGTGGTCTTTATGCGGCGATGATGTAGCATTACGGCGCGATGCTGAAAGCTATTCTTGCCGTCTCGATCGGCTCGGCTGCCGGCGGCCTGTTGCGGTGGGCGATTTCGGTCAAGCTCAACAGCGCTTTTCCGGCGCTGGCCCCCGGCACGCTGGCTGCCAATCTGCTCGGTGGCTACATCGTCGGTTTCGCCATCGCCTACTTCACCGATGCGATCAGCATCCCGGCCGAGTGGCGACTGCTCATCATCACGGGATTCTGCGGCGGATTGACGACGTTTTCGACGTTCTCCGCGGAGGTGGTCTCGATGCTCAACGAAGGCGAATGGACGATCGCCGGAGCAATCATTGCCGCGCACGTCGTCGGTTCCGTCGCCATGACCTTCCTCGGCATCGCTTCGTGGCACTGGCTCGGGCTGCGCTAACCCGGTTGAGCGCTATGCAGCGGCTGCAGCCGCCGACAACCGCTCTTTGCCCGCGCGCATTTGGTGCAGCCCGCCGCCGAATTGAGTGCGATGGTCAGCATCTCGCCGCTATCGGTGCTCGATGACCTCGTTCTCCAGACTGGACAGGATGGGACAACTGCCGAGCGGCTGGTGCGGATCGACGCATCGGTCGATGAGCTGATCCAGCGTGCGGGATATCGCCTGGAGCGTCTTGATCCTCGCCTCGATCTCCAGCTTCTTTTCGATCGCGACACTTCGCACGTCGCTGCAGCAAGCGGAACGCCGCGATTTGAGGCCCAACAACTCGCGGATGTCGGACAGACTGAAGCCGCATTGCTGCGCCTGTCGGATCAACCGGATGCGTCGCATTGCACCGGTGTCGTACAGGCGATATCCGCTCGGGGTCTTCGAGGCGGGACACAACAGGCCGACGCGTTCATAGTAACGGAGCGTATCGGCAGTTACGTTAGCCGCGCGCGCAATCTTCCCTATGGTGAGCATGACGCGCCTCCAAGGCGTAGTGGCCCATCTTAAACCCTGGAGCGAGGACAAGGGTCAATCGTCGCGGCCGGCGCGCTGACCGGCTCCGCCCGGATCGCCTCTTCGCACACCGGGCAACCGGCGCTGAAAACTTCCACTCTTCGCTTGTCAGCCAT
>JBQTJV010000192.1:0-7229 GCA_052386775.1 Betaproteobacteria bacterium | reverse complement strand
GCTCCAGAAAGTCTTTCGACTCCGTACTTGCGAGGACACGGTGTATGCGAATCGGTCGCGCCCGTGCCTGTTGCATCAAATCCGGCGTTGCACGGCACCGTGCGTGGGGCTGGCGGCTGCGGAAGACTATGGCGAAGACGTGCGCAGTGCGGAATTGTTTCTGAAGGGCCGGGACGACGAGGTGCTGGAGCGCTTGATAGCCCGCATGAACGCCGCGGCAGAGGCTTTGCGATACGAGGAGGCGGCGCTCTACCGCGACCAGATCAGTGCATTGAGAAAGGTGCGGGAAAAACAGTTCGTCAGCGGCGAGGCGGGCGGCGATGCCGACATCATCGCGTGCGCGCGGACAGCTGGAGTGACGTGCGTGAATCTGGTGATGGTGCGCGTGGGGCGGCACCTGGGTGACAAGAACTTCTATCCGAGCAATGCCGAGGGGTCGACTGATGAGGAAGTCATCGAGGCGTTTCTCGCTCAGCACTACTCGCGACACGGGCTTCCGACGCAACTGGTAGTCGGCGGCGCGATCGATGCCGAGGCTTTTGAAAATATGCTGGGAGAGCAGGCGGGGCGCAGAGTGCAGATCATCACACAGCCGGTCGGAATGCGGCGGGCCTGGCTGGAGATGGCGAGCAAGAACGCGCAGCTTGGAGCAGCCCAGACACTCGGCCTGCAGGCGACCCAGGAGGGCCGATTGTCTGCCCTGCAGCAGGCGCTGGGCATGCCGGAGACCAGCCATCGCATCGAGTGCTTCGACATCAGCCACACGCTGGGTGAGGCAACGGTGGCGGCGTGCGTCGTTTATGATCACGCCGCCTTGCAGAACAGCGAATACCGCCGCTACAACATCGAGGATGTCGCGCCGGGAGACGACTATGAGGCCATGCGCCAAGTGCTCACGCGGCGCTACCGACGCGTTGTCGCAGGCGAGGGCAAGATGCCGGATCTCGTATTGATCGACGGCGGAAAGGGCCAGCTTGCAGTGGCGCGCCAGGTGGGCACGGAGCTGGGACTGAACGACGTTATGCTGGTGGCCGTGGCCAAAGGAGAGGAGCGCAAGCCGGGACTCGAACAGTTGTTCATCGCCGGGCGGAATGAGCCTCTTATATTGGGTCGCGAAAGTCCGGCGTTGCATCTCGTGCAGCAGATTCGGGACGAAGCGCACCGTTTCGCAATCGAAGGGCACCGTGCACGACGGGGGAAGGCCCGGATCCGCTCGCCGCTCGAAGAGATCGCCGGCGTCGGCACCAAGCGCCGGCAGCGCCTGCTGACCACATTCGGCGGCTTGAGAGGGCTCATGGCGGCGAGCATCGACGATATGGCGCAGGTCGAAGGCATCAGTCGCAGCCTGGCTGAGAAAATACACAGGGAACTGCACTAATCGGCATGCCGTTCAATCTGCCCAATCTGCTTACCTGGCTCAGGATCGTCTTGATCCCGCTCTTCGTGGGTATTTTTTACTTCGAGAAGAGCTGGGTATCCGTTCCTAATCAGAATCTCGTCGCAACGGTGATTTTCACGGCGGCCGCCGTCACGGACTGGCTGGACGGCTGGCTGGCGCGCAAGCTGAACCAGACCTCCGCGTTCGGAGAGTTCCTGGATCCGGTCGCCGACAAGCTCATGGTCGCGGCGGCCCTGATCACGCTCGTACAGCTCGAGCGTGTCGACGCCATCATCGCACTGATCATCATCGGCCGCGAGATCACGATCTCGGCTCTTCGCGAGTGGATGGCGAAGATCGGGCAGGCGCGCAGCGTCGCGGTTTCGTTTCTGGGAAAATTCAAGACCACCTCCCAGATGGTCGCGATCCCGCTCCTGCTCTACCACGACAGCGTCGGAGCATTCAGCCCGCACCGGCTGGGGACATGGCTCATCTACATCGCTGCCGTGCTGACACTGGTGTCGATGGCCTACTACCTGAAAGTGGCGCTTCCCCAGGCATGGAAGGGCGGCCACTCCGGTTGATCGGGCATCGGGCGTCCCTTATAATTTGACTAAATTACGCGGGAATAGCTCAGTTGGTAGAGCGCAACCTTGCCAAGGTTGAGGTCGCGAGTTCGAGACTCGTTTCCCGCTCCAGAATCGCGGGGAAAACGATTCAGCCGCCTCGGGATGCAACAAGCATTGCCGAAGCGATGGTTCGTTTTCCCCATTTAGTTTCAGCGGGCGGGGTGGCAGAGTGGTCATGCAGCGGCCTGCAAAGCCGTGGACGCCGGTTCGATTCCGACCCCCGCCTCCAGCACGCCCGCCCGGGTGGTGAAACTGGTAGACACAAGGGACTTAAAATCCCTCGGGCGCTAACCCGCCCGTGCCGGTTCGAGTCCGGCTCCGGGCACCATTGCACGGTCTCGCCGCCGGTGAACGGAGTACCGGGTCTAAGGTCTTAAAGAAATCAAGCTATAACAACGGGATAAAACGTGATCGTCTATGAGTTGGGGTGCGGCAACCAGCATAGGTTCGAGGGCTGGTTTAGTTCCAGCGCAGATTTCAACCGGCAACTGGAAGAAAAATTGCTGACGTGCCCCCTGTGCGGCAATGACAAGGTCATCCGTCTGCCCCATGCGCCTTATGTGAATACTGGTGCAGCCCCGAAGGAAGTCGCTTCAAGACCGGCAGGGTCGCAGCAATACGCCAATTTCGGCGCCGAAGTGCTGGCCAAGCTGATCGATCACATCATCGAAACCACGGAAGACGTGGGAACGGCCTTTCCCGAAGAGGCACGCAAGATACACTACGGAGAAACCGACGAGCGCCGCATTCGCGGTACGGCGTCTCATCGGGAGATCGAAGCGATGCGCGACGAAGGTATCGAAGTGGCAGCGTTGCCGATACCGCCGCATCGCCTGGAGAACAGTCACTAAGGCTCAGGCGCGACTCGATGCCGCAGTCGTGCGGCGGGGAGTTGCTCTTTTTCTGGAGGTCCTATGTTCAAGCATATTTTGCTACCCACGGACGGTTCAAGGCTTTCCGACCGCGCAGTGCAGCGCGGTATTCAGTTGGCGAAGGAGGCTGGAGCCCGGGTCACGGCACTCCATGTCGTGCCTGAATTCCGCATGGTCGTTGAAGAGGGGTTTGTATCACCGTTGAGCGCCGAACTGAAAAAACGCTTCGAGAACGAGTCGCAGTTGCACGCCAGGAAGATGCTGGCCAAGGTGGAGAAAGCCGCCAAGGAGGCGGACGTCAAATGCGAAGCGGTGTCCGTGGTGAGCGATTATCCCTATCAGCAGATCATCGAGGTTGCAAAGAAGAAAAAGTGCGACCTCATCATGATGGCGTCCCACGGCCGTAGAGGCCTTTCAAGCCTGCTCCTGGGCAGTGAAACAGCAAAAGTCCTTACCCATTCGAAGATTCCCGTACTGGTCGTGCGCTAAGCCTTTTAGACCGGCCTCATAACAGAGCGCCGAAAGCGGCGCTGCAAGTTCCTTTCCCTCTGGGAGCCTGTCGGCTCCTCTTGGATAGCCCTTTGTCTTCTTTTGACGCCCCTCAGGCGGGGACGAGCGTTGCAAATAAACAACAAAGAGATGCGAAATCCGGTGGTTCATCGCAGCATTACATTGACTAACGGTCTAGACTGCCTATACTGTCCAAAAACACAGACCAAGAAACGAAGAAATAACATGATTTCGAGTAAGGAACTCATTGACCTGACGGGCATTTCCAGGGCGACACTCAATAACTACATCGCCATGGGACTCCTTCCCAGGCCGTTAATCAGTACGCCCGGGGAGGATGAAGAGAGCAGGGCTCGGCAACTCGGCTACTTCCCGGACACCGCTGCCGAGCGCATTGCCGAGATCCAGCGTCTAAAAAGAGAGGGCTACACCATGGCACAGATCGTTACCCGTCTTGCGCCCGAAGGGCCACGCGCCGACGCCGCAAACGTTACACCCAGAGATTCGGGGCCGTTGCCCGGCGCCACGGCTCTCGCGGAGCCGCCCCGCTTGACGGTCGAAGGTATCGGCCAGCCGGCCTTCATGGTGAACTACAACTTCGAGGTGATCTGGTTCAACCGGCCGGCCCAGACCCTGTTTCTGGGTCCCGAGTCGCAGTTGCCGGCAACGAGCGATGGCCGCAATCTGTTCCGCTTGCTGCTTACCCACGCGGCGCCCGAAGGCAACCAGCGGGCACTGCTCCGCTTTCATCTGTCGCTTGCCAAGGAGCGCATCACCAAGACGACGCTGCTGTCACTTTGCCATGGCGTGCCCCCGGACCGGCTGGCGTTGCTGGAAAAGATGTACGCTGAAATCGATCCGGAGGAGGCGCGACCGATACTCGATGCCCCCATTCATCTCGATCAGCCCGACGGGAGTGCCTCGAGCCATCGTATGTATGCCGCCTATTTTCGGGAGGGCATCCTGCTCATCCTCATGCCTGAAGGCGTGGAAAGCGAAGGTTTGCTGCACTTTCTCGCCCGCCGGGATGAGGTGATACGCTCACTGCTCAGAAAACGGTTGCCGGTATTGACGGATCTCGCTGTCCTGGTGGCCGACTTGCAGAACTCCGTCAAGATCTGCTCCGAGCTTCCACCCGAAGAGTATTTCGAGCTGATCAACGAGATCTGCAGCGTGATGTCCCCCATTTTTCGCAAATATTTCGGCACGCACGGCAAGCATGCCGGCGACGGCTTGCTCTACTACTTCTTCCCCCAACCCGATTCAAATTACATCTTCAACGCGCTGCGCTGTGCCCGCGAGATCCGCTCGGAAATGCAGAAGATCAGCAAGGCATGGCAGATCCGGAAGAACTGGCTGAACGAGCTCTACCTCAACATCGGGCTTACCGAAGGTCAGGAATGGCTGGGCACGTTCCAGTCCGCAACCAGCGTGGAATTCATCGTGCTGGGCGACAGCATCAACCAGGCTTCGCGGATCAGCGACTTCGCCCGGTTTGGCGCCATCTGGGCCACCAAGAGCTTCATGGGAAAGCTCTCAACCGAAGAGCGACTCAAGGTCCGTTTTGGCGTTACGCGCAGCACGCCTGAAGGGCGGGAAGTCTTCGTCTCCTCGAGCTACGCAACGGTGTCTGCATTAGTCAGTTTGGAAAGCGCTCGTAACGACAAGCTGCGCGACATCGCCACGCTGCCTGTGACGGAGGTGGTGGAGGTAGCGCTGTAGCCGCAGCCGGCACGGGGCGGCGCTACGCCGCCTGCCGTTATGGTGTAAATTCGGTCTTGCGCGACAGTTCGCGCGTTCAGCACGCGGCGCGACGGATTCCGTGAACGACCTCTCATCCCTGCTCAGTCCGAAATCGATTGCGATCGTCGGCGCGTCCGACGACTTCACCAAAGTCAACGGCCGGACACTCAAATACCTTCTGGCCAAGGGTTACGCCGGTTCGATCTATCCGGTAAATCCCAAGCACCGGCACATCGGCCCGCTGCAGTGCTATCCGACGGTCGCTGCAATTGCGGCGCCGGTGGACCTTGCAGTCGTCGCAGTACCGGCTTCGCTGGTCGCACGAGCCATGGCCGATCTTGGACGACACGGCGTCAAGTCGGCAATCGTGTTCTCTTCGGGGTTCGCAGAGATCGGCGAGGAAGGCCGCAGGCTGGAGCGCGAAGTGGTCACGGCGGCCAGAACTTCGGGAATACGGCTCTGCGGGCCGAACTGCCTGGGCCTGATCAATGCCTTCGATCGCGTCATGGCGACGTTCGGCCAGTTCGCCGAAGGCGAGACACCCCCCGGCCCGGTGGGCTTCGTGACGCAGTCCGGCGCATTCGGGACCGCCATTGCAGCACTGGCGCGCCGCCGCGGCGTCGGCTTGGGCTATTTCATCAATACCGGCAACGAAGGCGACGTCGACTTCGTCGCGGCGATGCGGGCAGTACTCGACGACTCGCGGATCACCGTGGGTGCCGGCTATGTCGAAGGGCTGAAGGACCATTCGGGCTTGATCGACCTGGCTGAGCAGGCGCTGGCCCGGCGTAAACCTCTCGTGATTACCAAGGTGGGCAGGATGGGCAGTGGCGCCCGGGCGGCGCTCTCACACACCGGTTCGCTCGCCGGCGCAGACCGCATCTTCGACGGTGTCAGCCGGGGGGCGGGTATCATCCGGGCGCGAAACGAAGAGCACATGCTCGACATCGTGGAGGTCCTTTCGACCTGCAAGCATCCCGCGGGGAACGGGCTCGGCATCGTGACGCAATCGGGAGGGGCCGGCGTATTGATTGCAGATTGTGCCGAAGAGCTCGGACTCTCAGTGCCGATATTGAGCCATGCGACCCAGCAATCCCTGCGCGAAGTGATTCCGGCCTTTGGCGCAGTCGGCAATCCGGTGGACATCACCGGGCAGTTTGTTGCCGAACCCCGGCTTCTGTACGAGGCGGTGAAACGCGTGCTCGACGATCCACAAGTACACGTTGGAATCGTCTGGCTCCAGCTCATGGAGGCCTACGTCGACACGCTGCTTGCGCTGTTTGAAGAACTGAGGCGCGATACCTCGAAGCCGTTTGTCGTGTGCTGGGTTGCTGCCCCGGATGCGGCGTTGCAGGGACTGCGCCAGCGGGGGATAGCGGTATTGCGAGGCGCGGAGCCGGCTTCCGAGGCGGTGGCTGCGTTGGTCGAGTACGCAAAGGCCTGCCAGCTGTTGCCGATGGATGCCGAGCAGCGCCGCGCGCTGCGCAGGATCGGTATCGATCGAGTGCCCCCCGTGCAGGCTGGCGTTGTTTCCGGCGCTGCGACGATGGCGTGGCTGAACGCCTGCGGAGTGGCGACGATACCGGGTCGGTTCGCACGCACGGCTGACGAGGCCGTGCGCGCTGCCGAGGAACTGGGATATCCCGTTGCCTTGAAGGTGGAATCCGGGGACATCCTGCACAAGACCGAGATCGATGCCGTGAGGCTTGCATTGAGCGGCGCTGACGCGGTGCGCCGCGCGCATGCGGAGATCGTTGCCAATGCCGGGCGCAACCGCCCGGATGCCCGAATTGAAGGCGTATTGGTGCAAAAGATGGCAGCCGCCGGCGTGGAGCTCGTCGTGGGCATGAAACGAGATCCGGTGTTCGGTCCCGTGATCATGGTCGGGCTTGGAGGCATTCACGTGGAGGTCTTGAACGACGTGATATTTCGCGCCGCGCCGGTGACGCCTGCCGGAGCCGGCCGGATGCTCGATGATTTGCGTGGCCGGGCCATTCTCGGAGGCGTACGCGGCCGCCCGCCGGTGGACCGGGAGGCATTGGAACGGTTCATCAGCGCCGTATCCGTTTTCGGGGTGGCCTTCGGAGCGCAGCTGCG
>JBQTJV010000191.1:0-17997 GCA_052386775.1 Betaproteobacteria bacterium | reverse complement strand
TCCCTTGCAATATTCGCGATATTGCTGCACTCGCCCTCCTAGAACTGCATCCCACATCGCCTCCGTCGCACACGTGCCCATTATTGAGATAGGTTCTATACTGCGGCGCCAGACTGCCCACTTCACATCGCATGCCCAAAGCGCAACCCCTCACTGGAATCAAGGTCATCGAACTCGGCACGCTGATCGCCGGGCCGTTCTGCGCGCGCCTGATGGCGGAGTTCGGGGCGGATGTCATCAAGATCGAGTCGCCCGATGGCGGGGATCCGCTGCGCAAGTGGCGCAAGCTCCATCAGGGAACCTCGCTCTGGTGGTACGTGCAGGCGCGCAACAAGAAATCCCTCACCCTGAACCTGCGCATGCCCGAAGCGCAGGAGATCGTGCGCAAGCTCGTCAAGGAGGCTGATATCGTCATCGAGAACTTCCGGCCGGGCGCGATGGAGAAGTGGAACCTCGGCTGGGATGCGCTTTCCGCGATCAACCCGGGGCTCATCATGGTGCGGCTTTCCGGTTACGGCCAGACCGGCCCCTATCGCGACCGGCCGGGCTTCGGTGCGATCGGCGAATCGATGGGCGGCATGCGCTACGTCACCGGCTATCCCGACCGCCCGCCGGTGCGGGTTGGCGTTTCGATCGGCGATTCGATCGCCGCGCTGCATGGCGTCATCGGCGCGCTGATGGCGCTGCACCACCGCAACCGGAACGGCGGGCGCGGCCAGTACATCGACGTCGCGCTCTACGAAGCGGTGTTCAACATGATGGAAAGCGTGCTCCCGGAGTACAGCATGTTCGGCCACATCCGCGAGCGCAGCGGTGCCTCGCTGCCCGGCATCGTGCCGTCGAATACCTACATTACGAAGGACCGCAAGTACGTGGTCATCGGAGCGAATGCCGACAACATCTTCAAACGCATGATGCGGGCGATCGGGCGTCCGGATCTCGCCGACGATCCTGCGCTCGCGCACAACGACGGCCGCGTCGCCCGGACCGAAGAGATCGAAAACGTCATCAGCGATTGGGTGGTGCGGCACGAGCTCGATCACGTGCTGCAAGTGCTCGACAAAGCCGAAGTGCCGAGCGGCAAGATCTACGACATCGCCGACATTGCGGCCGATGCGCACTACCGCGCCCGCGAGATGATCCAGGCGTTCCAGCTCGATGACGGAAAGCCGCTGGTGCTTCCCGGCATCGTGCCCCGGCTGTCGGAAACACCGGGTAAGACCAGGTGGCTGGGCCCGAAGCTGGGCGAGCATACCGCGGAAATCCTTACGGGCCTCGGCTACTCGCCGGACGAGCAGCAGCAGCTGAAGCGGCGCGGCGTGATCTGAGAGATCATGCCTGGTCGCCGTCCCTAGCGCGCGCCGAGCAACCCCAGTATGCCTATGATGATGAGATAAAGCGCGACGATGATGTTCAGCAGTCTGGGAATGATCAGGATCAGGATGCCTGCGATCAGCGCGATCACGGGACCTATGCTGAGTGTGATGTTCATGCCGGTTCTCCTTCGTAAGGCGGGTGTGCTGCGGATCGGGAATGTCGTTGGAATGTTGACGCAGGTTCGACACGCCGGTCGACGGTGAGTTCTCGCCCCCCGCTGCAGGACGCTGCGTCGAGTCTCGCCCCCGGGGTCCGCCGGCGCGAGGTGTGGGCCTGGGCGATGTACGACTTCGCGAACTCCGGCTACACCACCGTCGTCATCACCGCCGTTTTCAATGCATATTTTGTCTCCGAGATCGCGGGCAACGCGCCGTGGGCGACATTCGCCTGGACAGCGGCTCTGGCGCTTTCCAACCTGCTCGTCATGGCGAGCGCCCCGATCCTGGGCGCTTACGCCGACGCGCACGCATCGAAGAAAACCCTGCTGGCGCTGACTACGGCAGGCTGCGTGGTGTTTACGGCGGCGCTTGCGCTGACGGATCGCGGGGATGTGGCGCTCGCCTTCATGCTGGTCGCGGTCTCGAGTTTCTTCTTTGGCAGCGGAGAGAGCCTGATCGCCGCTTTCCTGCCGGAAATCGCCCGCGGGAATGCGCTTGGCCGCATATCGGGCTGGGGTTGGAGCCTCGGTTATATCGGCGGGCTGGTGAGCCTGGGCGCGTGCCTCGCCTACGTCAGCGCCGCGCAGGCGCGTGGTGCGAGTGCGCCCGAATTCGTGCCTGGCACCATGCTCATCACTGCGGGACTCTTCGCGCTGGCGAGCCTTCCCACGTTCCTCTTTCTGCGCGAGCGTGCCGTGCCGGCGCCCGGCATCCGCACGAGCGTGGCGGCTGCCGCCCTTTCGCGGCTGTCGCACACGCTGCGCCATGCACATCACTACGCCGATCTGCGCCGCTTCCTCATCTGTCTCGTGTTCTACCAGGCGGGCGTGCAGGCGGTGGTGGCGCTCGCGGCAATCTATGCGCAACAGGCGATGGGCTTTACCACGCGCGACACGCTGCTCCTCGTGCTGGTCGTGAACGTGACCGCTGCACTGGGTGCTTTCCTGTTCGGGCACGTGCAGGACCGGCTGGGGCATGTGCGCACGATCGTCGTGACGCTCATCGGGTGGATCGTCACGGTCGTCGTTGCCTGGGCGGCGCGGGATGCGTCGCTGTTCTGGGTTGCCGCAAATCTGGCCGGACTGTGCCTCGGCTCGAGCCAGTCCGCGGGACGCGCGCTGGTCGGCTATCTCAGTCCGCCCGACCGCACCGCGGAATTCTTCGGTCTGTGGGGGCTCGCGGTGAAGCTTTCCTCCATCCTCGGTCCGGTGACTTACGGCGCGGTGACATGGATCTCGGGCGGCGACCATCGCACGGCCATACTGGTAACGGCCATTTATTTCATCGTCGGCGTCGTCATCGTGACGGGCGTCGATGCAGCGCGCGGCCGCCGTGCAGCCTTCCGACCGGCGCCCGACAGCCACCTCACTTCGCCTCTTTAGCGCCCCGCTTTTGTATCTACTTGCCGCTTTTTTTGGCTACAATCGCGCCTGACGCGGTCCAACTCGGCCGCCTGCGGGAGGGATCGCTTGATCAGCTGGTTCGGACGGAGCACCAAGCCTGAAACGCCTGCGGCGGACAGCAGCAGGTTACAGGCTTTGGTAGCGAACCTGCCGGCCGCCGACAGCGCCGATGCCCTCCAGGAAATCACCAAGCAACTGGAGGAGATGCACCGCGTCGCCGATCTCAAGGTCGATCAGCATTTTCGCAATCTCGATCTGCTCGACGGCGCCTCGCGGGAGCACGAACGGGCCCTGCTGCTCGAGTATCTCGCCACTCCGCGCCACAAGAAATCGCACGAACAGAAGCTCTGGAGCAGCACCTACAACTTCTGGCGCGAGCTGGGCGAGGGTTATCAGCGGTGTTTTCGTGAATCGGAAAAAGCCGGCGCTGCGGCGAAGAGCGCGCTGCCGATCTTCGCGGGCAGGGCGCTGCGAGCATTGCGGCAGCAATTGAGATGGGCGCTTCTGCGCTACGAGTCAGCGGAGCCGCGCGTGTGGACCGACATGGCAAATCTGTATCGGTACGCGGAAGACAAAGGCTTCTCGACCGAACAGATCGCGGTGTATCCGGGGTCGAGCGGCAGCGGAACGGCGAAGCAGGAATACCTCAAGGCGCTGATGCTCGCTGCGTCCTCCACCGACAGCCTGCAGCCGGGCTCCCAGGATCTGACCACCCGGCTGGTGGCGCATTTCGCCGGCTTTTTCGTCATCGAGCTGAAGCCCACCGACGGATGCACGCACTGGATCGATCTTGCCGCGCCCAAAGCACCGGTGCGGCTGGTGCGCGAGCCGCCACCCAGCCCCAGCGTGCGCTACATCGGCGCCGGCGGCGCGCTGCACGAGCTGGAGCAGTTGCGGGCGCATATCGCCTACACGCGCAGTCTTCCCGATGGGCTGGACCTCAACGGCAACTACGGTGACGAACTGGTGGTGGCGCTGCTCAAACACCTGGAGCAGGACTGGGCGGGAAAGACGCAATCGCGCCGCTACGAGCGGCGCAAGGCCGCGGGCCGCGTGACGGTCGTTCCCGGGCTGAAGGAGATCATCGAATCGCTCGAATTTGCCTACAACGACTCGCTCGACTTCACTCACCAGCAGGCGGCCGAGAGCTGGATCGTGGAGGACATGAGCGAGGGCGGCTACGGCGCCGTCATTCCGTCGGTGGCGGGCGACTGGGTGGAAGTGGGCAGCCTCGTCGGCGTGGAAGGCGAGACTTTCCGCGACTGGCGGGTCGGCGTGATCCGTCGCGTGACGCGCAGCGAGCAGCAGAAACAGCGGGTTGGCGTGCAGCTGCTGGCCCGCGCCTCGGCGCTGGTCAGGTTACGGCGTCCGGCGGCAGCGACGGCTGCCAAGACGACCGGGCTGCGGCCCGCAGTCTTGCTGACGACGGAGCTGCAAGGCAGGAAAGACGTCGACATCGCCCTCGCCAAGGATCTCTTCGATGCCGACGAAAACATCGAGATGGTGCTGGGCGAGGAGGTGTATCTGCTGCGGCCGCAGGAAACGGTCGAGCGCGGTCCGCATTACGACGTCATGCGCTACGCGATATTGCGGGCCGTTCACTAGCGCATGGCGCCCTCACAATATCTTTTTCAACCAGCCCGCGATGTCGTTCACTTCTTCAAGGCATACCGAATGCGGCATCGGGTATTCGTGCCATTCGACGTTGTAGCCCAACCCGGCCAGCACTTGCCGTGAGGTGGACCCCCAGGCGTAGCTCACGACGGGATCCTGGGTGCCGTGCGCCATGAATATGGGCGTGCCCTTGTTGGCTGGGGCCGCTTCCTGCGCGAGCGTCTCGGCGAGCGGAAGATAGGTCGACAACGCCATGATGCCGGCCAGCCGCTCCGGATAGCGCAGGCCTGCCTGCAGCGCGAGCGCGCCGCCCTGGGAGAAACCGGCGAGCACGATTTTTTCTGCGCCGATCCCGCGCGCCCGTTCCCGCGCGATCAGCTTGCCGATCTCTTTCTCCGAGGCGCGCACGCCGGCCTCGTCGGGACGTTTGGATTTCCCCTCCAGATCGCCGTAGGTGACGTCGTACCACGCGCGCATCACGTAGCCATTGTTGATGGTAACCGGCCGCATCGGGGCATGCGGGAATACGAACCGGATCGCGGGCGCCGGGTCCAGCCTGAGTTCGCGCACGATGGGCACGAAATCATTGCCGTCTGCGCCCAATCCGTGCATCCAGATGATCGAAACGCTGGGGTTTCCGGCGGTTTCGATCTCGATCGCTTCGAGCAATTGTTCAGTCATGATCCCTGATGCCGTGTCGAGTGGGGATTGCGTGCCGTTATTTGCGTATCGCCGACTTGGGGCGAAACGCCTTCACTACGGATTCGTTCGTTTCGATGTAGGGGCCGCCGATGAGATCGATGCAGTAGGGCACCGCGGCGAATATGCCGTTCACGATCACCTTGCCGGCATCGTCTTTCAGGCCTTCAAGCGTCTCCCTGATCGCTTTGGGCTGTCCCGGCAGGTTGATGATGAGCGAGCCCTTGCGGATGACGGCGACCTGGCGGGAAAGGATCGCAGTGGGCACGAACTTGAGACTGACCTGCCGCATCTGTTCCCCGAACCCGGGCATCACCTTGTCCGCCACGCTGAGCGTCGCTTCCGGCGTCACGTCGCGCGGCGCGGGACCGGTTCCGCCGGTGGTGAGCACAAGGTGGCAGCCTTCGCCGTCCACCAGCTCTTTCAGCGTTGCCGCGATACGTTCCTGTTCGTCGGGGATGAGCCGGGTGACCATGCGCCAGCGCGAGGACAGCGCCGCGGTGAACCAGTCCTTCAAGGCCGGTATGCCCTGGTCTTGGTAGACGCCGGTGGCGGCACGGTCACTGATCGAGACCAGCCCGATCAGCAGTTCATCATTGCTCGTCATGTTTTCCTGTTTCCTCCGTATCGACTGCCAGGCTGTCGCGTATCAGGTGGAACAGGACGCGATAATGCTTCGGCGGCCGGTTCTCCAGCCTGTCGCGCTGCGTATTGCGCACCAGCGCACGGAGCTGTTGCGCATCCACATTCGGGTAGGCCGCAATGAATTCACCCAGCGCCTGATCGTCGGCGATCAGGCGCTCGCGCCAGCGCTCGATGCGATGGAGTCGGGCGGTCTGCTCGCGGGAATTCGCCTTCCAGCCATCGAGCCGCGCCCGTATGGGCTCGGGATCGACTGCGCGCATGAGCCTGCCGATGTACTGAAGCTGGCGGCGGCGAGCCTCGAACTTGCTCATGCGTTTCGCGGCGACCACCGCATCGCGCAGCGCTTCCGGGAGCGCCATCGACGCGAGCTGGGTGTCGTTCAAGGCCACCAGTTCGGCCCCGAGTTCCTGCAGCGACAACATGAGTTTCTTTTGCTGCGTCTTGCTGGGGCGGGTGTCGTCGGAAACCATGATTCTGGGCGGTGGCGGAACTGCTATGATAACGCCCTTTCCCGTACCCCGAACGGCTGCCGCTGCCGGCCGTTGTCCTGGACGTCCCAGTCATGCCCGATACGCGCTTTACCCATACTCTCGACAAGCTGAAGGAGCTCGCCAGCGCAGTACTGAGCTATGCGCAGGAACGCGGCGCGAGCGCTGCCGAGGCGGAGGTGAGCGAAGGGTTTGGCCAGACCGTCACCGTGCGCCAGGACGAAGTCGAAACCATCGAATACAACCGCGACAAGGGGATCGGCGTCACCGTTTACATCGGGAAGCAACGCGGTCATGCCAGCACCTCCGATTTCTCGAGCAAAGCGATGCGCGATACCGTCGATGCGGCGCTGTCGATCGCAGGCTTCACCGCGTCGGACGACTGCGCCGGTCTTGCCGATGCCGATCTGCTCGCGCGCGATACGCCCGACCTCGACCTGTGGCACCCGTGGGATTTGCCGGTCGAGCGGGCGATCACGCTGGCCAAAGCGTGCGAATCCGCGGGCTATGCCGTCGACCCCCGCATCAGCAACTCCGAAGGCGCCACGGTATCGACGCAGGAGTCGCAATTCATCTATGGCAACACGCTGGGATTTCTGGCGGGCTATCCGAGTTCCCGGCATGGCATCTGGTGCTCGCTCATCGCGGGCCGGAACGATGCGATGCAGCGCGACGACTGGTACGAAACCACGCGCGATCCGGCCGAGCTTGCGGCGCCGGAGACGGTGGGCCGGCGTGCGGGCGAGCGCGCGGTCCAGCGGCTCGGGGCGCGGAAGATCGCGACGACGCAGGTTCCGGTGCTGTTCGAAGCGCCGATTGCGGCCAGCCTGCTCGGGCATTTCGTGGGCGCGGTGAGCGGCGGCAGTCTCTACCGGCGTTCCTCGTTTCTCCTCGACAGCGTCGGCAAGCAGGTTTTTGCCGCGAACGTCAGGGTGCGCGATCTGCCGCACATCGCCAAGGGCCTGGCGAGCAGCGCCTTCGACGATGAAGGCGTTGCCACGCAGCCGCGCGATATCGTCAGCGGCGGGGTGGTGCAGGGTTATTTTCTTGGAAGCTACTCGGCACGCAAGTTGGGCCTGCGCTCCACCGGAAATGCGGGCGGCAATCATAACCTCGTACTGCAGGACACGGGCGAGGACTTCAGCGCGCTGCTCAAGAAGATGGACCGCGGACTGCTCGTCACCGAACTGATGGGGCAGGGCGTCAACAATGTGACGGGTGATTACTCGCGCGGTGCCGCCGGCTACTGGGTCGAGGGCGGCGTCATCGCCTACCCGGTGCAGGAGATCACGATAGCGGGCAATCTCAAAGACATGTACCGGGGCATCGTCGCGGTCGGAAACGACGTGGTGCGGCGCGGATCGCGCCAATGCGGTTCCATTCTCATCGGTCGCATGACGGTCGCGGGCGCGTAATGGCGCATCCCCGGCCCTGCATGCATTGCGGGTGCTAAAATCAGCCACTTAATTGATCTCCATCGCCCATGTACACCATCACCGAATCGCTCGAGCACGTGGATCACGACGTATGGGTTGCCATAGAGAACGAGCGGCGTCGCCAGGAAGACCATGTCGAGCTGATCGCTTCCGAGAATTACGCCAGCGCCGCCGTGCTGCAGGCGCAGGGTTCGGTGATGACCAACAAGTATGCCGAGGGATATCCCGGCAAGCGTTACTACGGCGGCTGCGAGCACGTCGATGTCGCCGAACAGCTGGCGATCGACCGGGTAAAAAAACTGTTCCACGCGGGGTATGCCAACGTGCAGCCGCATTCCGGCGCGCAGGCGAACCAGGCGGTGTATGTCGCGGCACTGCATCCCGGCGACACGCTGCTGGGCATGGCGCTGGACGCCGGCGGTCACTTGACCCACGGCGCGCGCGTCAACGTGAGCGGTCGGCACTACGATGCCTATACCTACGGTCTCAACGCGGACACCGAGGAAATCGATTACGCCGAAGTGGAAGAGATGGCCCACATCAAGAAGCCTAAGCTCATCATCGCCGGCGCGTCCGCCTATTCTCTCGTCATCGACTGGAAGCGTTTCCGCGCGATCGCGGACAAGGTGGGCGCATTGCTGATGGCGGACATCGCGCACTATGCCGGTCTCATCGCGGCCGGTTTCTATCCGAGCCCGGTCGGCATCGCGGATTTTGTGACGAGCACCACGCACAAGACGCTGCGCGGTCCGCGCGGCGGGTTGATCCTCGCCAATGCCGAGCACGAACGCGTGCTCAATTCCGCGGTCTTTCCGGGCACGCAAGGCGGTCCGCTGATGCACGTCATCGCGGCCAAGGCGGTGGCGTTCAAGGAGGCCATGAGCCGCGAGTTCAAGGCCTACCAGGAGCAGGTGATGGACAACGCACGGGTCATGGCGAAGGTCCTGCACGAACGGGGCTGCCGCGTGGTGTCCGGCCGCACCGAGTGCCATATGTTTCTCGTGGATCTGCGCGGCAAGCGGCTCACTGGTCGCGAGGCGGAGACGGCGCTCGGGCAGGTCGGCATCACCGTCAACAAGAATGCCGTGCCCGACGATCCGCAGAAGCCGACGGTGACGAGCGGCATACGCATCGGCACGCCGGCCATGACGACGCGCGGATTCCAGGAAACGGAGGCGGAGCGGCTCGCCAACTTCATTGCCGACGTGCTGGACGCACCGCAGGACGACACGATGCTACGTAAAGTCGCGGGCGAGGTAAAGCGCCTGTGCGATAAATTTCCCGTCTACCGCAGATGAAATGTCCTTTCTGCAAGTCGGACGATACGCAGGTCATCGATTCCCGGATGAGCGATGACGGGGAGAGCATACGCCGGCGGCGGCGCTGCGCGAGCTGCAACAAGCGGTTCACCACCTACGAGACGGTCGAATTGCGCATGCCTCAGGTGGTGAAGCAGGATGGGACGCGCACCGAATTCGACCTCGACAAGCTCAGAACCGGCTTCATGCGTGCGCTGCACAAGCGGCCGGTGCCCACGCCGGCGGTGGACGAGGCGATCGCGACCATCACCCAGAACGTGCTGGCGCTCGGTGTGCGCGAGATCGAATCCCGGCAGATCGGCGAGATGGTGATGCGCGAGTTGCAGCGGCTTGACGAAGTCGCCTACATCCGTTTCGCTTCCGTGTACAAGAGCTTCCAGGGCGTGGACGACTTTACGCACGCAATCAAGGAAGTGCAAAACCCGGTATCCGGCAAGAAGTAGACACGCCGGCAGGCGCCTCATGTTTTCCGCGGACGATCATCGCTACATGGCCCGGGCACTCGAACTGGCGGAGCGCGGGCTTTATACGACCACGCCCAACCCGAGGGTCGGTTGCGTCATGGTCCGCGATGGCAGCATCGTCGGCGAAGGCTGGCACGAGCATGCCGGCGGCCCTCACGCGGAAGTGAACGCCCTGGCTGCGGCAGGCGCGTCGGCAAGGGGCGCAACGGCCTATGTTTCACTCGAGCCGTGCTCGCATCATGGCCGCACGCCGCCCTGCGCCCGGGCGCTGGTCTCGTCAGGCGTCGCGCGGGTCGTGGCAGCGATGCGGGATCCGAATCCGGAGGTCGCCGGAAAGGGTTTCGCTGTGCTCGAACAGGCGGGCATCGCGGTGGAGCAAGGGCTGCTGGAAGGCGAGGCGGGCGAACTCAATATCGGATTCGTCAAGCGCATGACGCGCCGGCGTCCCTGGATACGAATGAAAATCGCGGCGAGCCTGGATGGCAAGACCGCCCTCAACGACGGCCGCAGTCAATGGATCACCGGCCCGGCAGCCCGGCGCGACGGTCATGCGTGGCGCGCAAGGGCGTGCGCGGTATTGACCGGCGTCGGAACGGTTCGCGACGACGATCCGCAGCTCACCGTGCGTGAAGTGCAGACCACGCGCCAACCGGTGCGCATCGTCGTGGACAGCCGTCTGGAGACCCCGGCGGGCGCGCGCGTTTTGCAGGAGGGAGCGCTGATCGCTGCGGCAGTGAATGACCCTGCGAAGCGCGAGGCGCTGCAGCGGCAAGGGGCGGAGATCGTGATGCTGCCCAATGCGTCGGGTAAAGTCGAACTCGGAGCGTTGATGGAAGAACTGGGGCGCCGCGAGATGAACGAGGTGCACGTCGAGGCCGGATTCAAGCTGAACGGATCCCTGCTGCGGGAGGGACTCGTGGATGAATTCCTGTTTTATCTCGCGCCCAGTATCATCGGCGACCGGGCGCGCGGCATGTTCGATCTGCCTGCTCTCGAATCGCTCAGCGGCCGGCGGGCATTGCAGGTACGCGATATCCGCATGATCGAATCCGACATTCGCGTGATCGCGAGACCGGCCTGATGTTCACCGGCATGGTCACTGCGGCAGGCCGCATCCTCGACCGCGCGCTCGCGAGCGGCGGACTGAGGCTGCGCATCGAAACCGGCGAGGGCTTCCTCGATGAGGTGAAGCCGGGCGACAGCATCGCCGTCAACGGAGTATGCCTGACCGTCGCCGGTTTAGACGGCGCCGTATTCGAAGCCGACGTGTCGCGCGAGACCATGGCCTGCACCGCGGGCTTCACGCAAGGCATGCGCGTCAATCTGGAAAAGTCATTGCGGTTGTCGGACCGACTTGGCGGGCATCTGGTCAGCGGTCACGTCGATGGCGTGGCGAGCGTCGTCCGCTGCGCGGCGGCGGGCGATAATCGCGTCGTGACGTTCGAGGCGCCGGTCGAACTGGCCAAGTACATTGCGCGCAAGGGATCCGTTGCCGTGGATGGCGTAAGCCTCACGGTGAACGCCGTTGACGGCATCCAGTTCAGCGTCAATCTGATTCCCCACACGCTGCGGACTACCTGCCTGCGGGATCTGAAGGTCGGCGATCAGGTCAACGTCGAAGTCGATCTGCTGGCACGCTACGCCGAGCGGCTGCTGCAGGCCGAGCCGCGCTCCCGAGGAACGCCGTAATCATGGCTGTCAGTCCCGTCACGGAAATCATCGCCGAGATCAAGGCCGGCAGGATGGTCGTGCTCGTCGATGAGGAGGACCGCGAGAACGAAGGCGATCTGGTGATGGCAGGGGAGTTCGTCACGCCCGAGTCGATCAATTTCATGGCGCGACATGGGCGCGGACTGATCTGCCTCACGCTGACGGAGGAGCGCTGCCGGCAGCTCCATCTGCCGTTGATGGTCGCCAACAACCGTTCGCCCTTGGGCACCAACTTCACCGTGTCGATCGAAGCGGCCGAAGGCGTGACGACCGGCATTTCGGCGGCCGACCGCGCGCGCACCGTGCGCGCCGCCATCCGCGCCGACGCGAGCCCGCGCGACATCGTGCAGCCGGGACACATTTTCCCGCTGATGGCCCAGGAGGGCGGCGTGCTGGTGCGCGCCGGCCATACCGAGGCGGGATGCGATCTCGCGCGGCTCGCGGGACTCACGCCGGCCGCAGTGATCTGCGAGGTTCTCGGTGAAAACGGCGACATGGCGCGCATGCCGGATCTGGAAGTGTTTGCGAAACAGCACGGGCTCAAGATCGGGACCATCACCGATCTGATCGAGTACCGCAGCCGTACCGAATCGCTGGTCACCCGCGTCGCGGAACGCGACATCGACACCGCGCACGGGCGCTTCCGCCTCTACGCATACGGCGATCGCATCGGCGAGGAGACGCACCTCGCGCTGGTGAAGGGCAAGCCGAGCCCGGATCGGGAGGTCCTGGTGCGGGTGCACGAACCGTTGTCCGTGATCGATCTGCTCGATACCGGAAGCACCAGCCACTCCTGGAATTTCCACGATGCGCTCGCCACGGTGAGTCGCGCGGAGTGCGGCGTGGTTTTGCTGCTGCACCGGCTGGAGACTGCGGCGGAACTGCTGGAGCGCGCCCGTCCGCAGCCGCGCCACCCGGCACAATCGCGCATTGCGCTGAGAAACTACGGTATCGGCGCCCAGATCCTGCGCGATCTGAAAGTCAAGAAGATGCGGCTTCTTGCGTTACCCCGGCCCATGCCCAGCATGGCCGGATTCGATCTCGAAGTGACCGGCTACGTTCAGCCCCCGCGCGGCGAACAGTCGTCGTAGGCGATCAGGAGCTGATTGGGAATACAACATGGCACGTTTCGACAACATCCGTGAACTCGACATCAACCTGAACGGTGCCGGTCTCAGGGTGGGCATCGTGTTGAGCCGCTTCAACCGGGACGTCGGCGAGGGCCTGCTCTCCGCCTGCACGGCCGCACTTGTGAAAAACGGAGTGCGTGAAGGCGAGATGTGCATTGCCACGGTGCCCGGAGCGCTTGAAATACCGCTCGCGCTGCAGAAAATGGCTCAAACGGGCAAGTTCGACGCACTGATCGCGCTGGGCGCGGTGGTGCGCGGCGAGACTTATCATTTCGAGATCGTCTCGAACGAGTCCGCGGCCGGAATCTCCGCGGTGCAGCTGGACACCGGGCTGCCGATCGCCAACGGTATTCTCACCACGGAAAGCGAAGACCAGGCCCTGGCGCGCATGTCGGACAAGGGCGCCGAATGCGCATTGGCAGCGATCGAAATGGCCAATCTGTTGAAGGAACTCGATGAGCAAGAATAGCCGCCGCCGATCGCGGGAATTCGCTTTGCAGGGTCTGTATCAATGGCAGCTCGCAAAGGGGGATACCAATACGATCGCGCAGCAGTTCGCGGAAGCTCGCGGGTTTGAGAAACTGGATGCGCCGTATTTCAACGCGCTGCTTCATGGAACGGTCGGCGCAGCGAAGGAACTGGAGCAGGACATCGCCCCCTGCCTCGACCGCCCGTTCGCGGCGCTGTCTCCCGTGGAGCGCGGCGTCCTCCTGCTGGCGGCCTATGAGTTGCGGCACCAGCTCGAGGTACCGTACCGCGTGGTCATCAACGAAGCGGTGGAACTCGCCAAGGAGTACGGCGGCACCGACGGTTACAAGTTCGTCAATGGCGTGCTGGACCGGCTCGCCGTGCAGTTGCGTGCGGCAGAGGCGAGGAGGCCGAACTGAGTGGAGGCTCCTGTGGATCGGCAACTGGAGGAACGTCTCAAGAAGCGGATGCTGGCCTTTTATTTTGCCGGGTTCGTCAACCTCCTGATCGGGCTCTACGTTCTCGCGGCGGGCGCGGCCCACATGGGACAGGGCACCGCTTTGCTGGTCGCCTGCTTTTTCCTCGGGTTCGCCGCGGTGGACTTTTATTTCCCGCGCGCCATGAAGAAGAAATGGGAAGAGGAGCAGGCCCGGCTGAAGGCCTCACGGCCCCCGGACACCAGGGCATGACCGCGCCCCGATGCTTTCAGAGTTCGAGCTGATCCGGCGCTATTTCACCCACGCGGCGCCGCATACGCGGCTCGGTGTGGGCGATGATGGCGCGGTGATACGGGTGCGGCGCGGGATGGAAGTCGTCGTGTCTGCCGACATGCTGGTGGCAGGTCGGCATTTTTTTGTCGACGCCGATCCACGACATTTGGGGCACAAGGCCCTTGCGGTCAACCTGTCGGACATGGCTGCCATGGGCGCGCGCCCCCGCTGGGCGACGCTGGTGCTCGCGCTGCCGCGCATAGAGCCTTCGTGGCTGCGGGGGTTTGCGGGCGGGTTCATGCAACTCGCGCGCCGGCACGGCGTGGACCTCATCGGCGGCGACACCACGCGCGGACCGCTCGCGATCTGCGTGCAGATCATGGGCGAGGTGCCGGCGGCAGGCGCCCTGCTGCGCGGCGGCGCGCGGGTGGGCGACGAAATATGGCTGTCCGGTCACATCGGGGATGCCGCGCTGGCGCTTGCCGCACTGAAGCGCGGCCTGAGGTTGAGCGCCAGCGAACTTGCCAAAGTGCAACGGCGACTGGATCGGCCGGCTCCGCGCCTGGCGCTGGGGGTGGCACTGCGCAGGATCGCGCGCAGTGCGATCGACATTTCGGACGGCTTGTGCGCCGACTTGGGTCACATCTGCGAGCGCTCGCGCGTGTCGGCGCGGGTCGACTTCGAGCGTTTGCCGATCTCGCCTGTCATGCGGCGATATCGCGATTCCGCGCTCGCGCGCGCAGCTTTGCTGGCGGGCGGCGACGATTATGAATTGTGTTTCACGGCGCCGCCGGCGCGACACCGTGCGGTGCTGCGGGCGGCCTCGCGCAGTGGCACCAAAGTGACGCTGATCGGGCGTATCGGGAAGGGGGCGAAACGGCCCGCCGTGACCGTCGTCGGTCGCGACGGCCGGCCCATCGAGGTTGCCCGTGGTGGATACGACCATTTCCGCCGCTAACGGCCAGCGGCCTTCGTGGCGTTTCCTGCTGCGCCATCCCGCCCACCTGGTGGCGTTCGGGTTCGGTCTCGGCCTCGTTCCGGGCGCACCGGGCACCGCGGGGACGCTGCTGGCGTTTCCGATCTACTGGGCGCTGGCCCCGAGCATGGATCCGTATGTCTTTTTCGGCGTCATTGCAGCCTTTTTCGTGATCGGGCTTTGGGCGTGCGAACATACCGGTCGCGCCGTCGGCAAGGCGGATCACGGCGGCATCGTGTGGGACGAGGTCGTCGCTTTCCTGCTGGTGCTTTTCTTCGCGCCGGCACAGCCGCTGTGGCAGGCGCTGGCGTTCGTGCTGTTCCGGCTGTTTGATATCCTCAAGCCGCCGCCCATCGGTTATTGCGATCGCACGCTGTCCGGCGGGTTCGGCGTCATGGTCGACGATCTGCTGGCGGCGTTCTATACGCTCATCGTGTTGGCAATAGCGAGGACAGTGGCGGGATGATGACTGACGAGGCGTTGTATCGACTGGCGGAGCAAGTGGGGCAGGCGCTCAAGGCGCGGGGGCTGATGCTGGCCGTTGCGGAATCGTGCACCGGCGGCGGCGTGGGCGAGGTGATCACCCGGGTCGCCGGCAGCTCGGAATGGTTCGAGCGCGGCTTCATAACCTACACCTATATTTCCAAGCGCGAGATGCTCGGTGTGCACTCCGATACGCTGGGCCAGCACGGCGCGGTGTCGGAGCCGACCGTGCGCGAGATGGTGACGGGCGCAATAGAACGCAGCCACGCGCAGGTGGCGCTCGCCGTAAGCGGCACCGCGGGCCCGGGGGGCGGCACGCCGGACAAGCCGGTCGGCACCGTCTGTTTTGCATGGGGTATCAAAGGTACGGCACCGGCCAGCGAGACCCGTCATTTTGCGGGCGAACGGCAGGCGGTGCGCCAGCAGTCGGTGGTGCACGCGCTGCGCGGCGTGATCGATCTGCTGGAAAAAAAAGCGCGATAAACACGCGCGTCATCCGTTGTGCACACGCTGCGTTAAGTCGTTTGTGACATAATTCAAAGATTGCACACGGGGGAAAAGATGGACGAAAACAAGACCAGGGCGCTCGCTGCGGCGCTGTCCCAGATCGAGAAGCAGTTCGGCAAGGGTTCGATCATGCGCCTGGGCGAGGCGGAGATCTCCCAGGACATCCAGGTGGTTTCGACCGGTTCCCTCGGGCTGGATATCGCGCTTGGCATCGGCGGCTTGCCGCGCGGCCACGTCGTTGAGATCTACGGGCCGGAGTCGTCCGGCAAGACGACCTTGACGCTGTCGGTAATCGCGCAGATGCAGAAGCTGGGCGGCACGGCGGCGTTCATCGACGCCGAGCACGCGCTCGACCCGCAGTACGCGGGAAAGCTGGGCGTCAAAGTCGAGGAGCTGCTGATCTCGCAGCCGGACAACGGCGAGCAGGCGCTCGAGATCGCCGACATGCTGGTGCGCTCGGGGTCGGTCGACGTGGTGGTGATCGACTCGGTGGCGGCACTGGTGCCCAAGGCCGAGATCGAGGGGGAAATGGGCGAGCCGCAGATGGGCCTGCAGGCGCGGCTCATGTCCCAGGCGCTGCGGAAGCTCACCGCCAACATCAAGCGCTCCAATACGCTGGTGATCTTCATCAACCAGATCCGCATGAAAATCGGCGTCATGTTCGGAAACCCCGAAACGACGACCGGCGGCAATGCGCTCAAGTTCTATGCCTCGGTGCGGATCGACATCCGCCGCATCGGCTCGATCAAGAAGGGCGACGAGGTCATCGGCTCCGAAACGCGCGCCAAGGTGGTGAAAAACAAGGTCGCGCCGCCGTTCCGCAACGCCGACTTCGACATCCTCTACGGCGAGGGCATCTCGCGCGAAGGCGAGATCATCGAGTTGGGCGTCGCCCATCACGTCATCGACAAGTCCGGCGCCTGGTACACCTACGGCAAGGACCGCATCGGGCAGGGCAAGGACAACACGCGCGACTATCTGAAGGAGCACCCCGAGCTGGCGCGCGAGATCGAGACCAAGGTGCTTGCCGCGGTGGGAATCGGTGTCGCAGAGCCCAAAGCCGAAGCGAAGCCCGAGCCGAGAAAAGCCGTCGGTTAGCCTGCGGGCCCAGGCGCTGCGTCTGCTGGCGCGGCGCGAGCATACCCGGCTCGAGCTGCAGCGCAAGCTGGCAGCGCATACCGAGGATGCCAGCGAGCTGGACAATCTGCTCGACGAATTTACCGCCCGCGGCTGGCTCGCAGAGGCCCGTGTCGCAGAGCAGGTGATCCACACGCGGCGCGGGCGTTTCGGCAGCCGGCGCATACGGCAGGAACTGCTCGCCAAGGGGGTGGCCGAAGAGATAGTGGCCTCGGTGCTGCCGCAACTGAAAGACAGCGAGCTGGAGGCCGCCCGCAGCGTATGGCGCCGCAAGTTCAAGGCGCCTCCGAGCAGCAGCACCGAGCGCGCCCGCCAGGTGAGGTTCATGCTGGGCCGCGGATTTGCCATGGAAACCATACTGGAAGTGATTCGCTCGAGCGGAACGGACGATGAGGATGCATAAAGCCATCGCAGTGGCGCTGATCCTGACGGGGTTGCTCGCCGGTTGCGACTATCTGCCCTTCGGCTACACCGCGATCAAGGAGATCACCGCGGCCCCGGGCACGTTCGAAAGCAAGGAAGTGAAGATCAGGGGCACGGTGACCAACGCGATCAAGCTGCCGATACTGGGCCAGTCGTTCACGGTTCGCGATCAGAGCGGGGAGATCACCGTGGTCACCGGCGGTACGCTGCCGTCGATCGATTCCGAGGTGGCCCTGACCGGCATCGTGAAGAGCGCCGCCATCGTCGGCGGACAGTCGATCGGGCTCAGGGTTGAGGAAACGAAGCGCCTGCGCTAGCTCGAGGAGCGCAGCGGTGAACAGACAGGGCATGCAATGAAGAGCAGCGACATCCGCAAGGCATTTCTGGATTACTTTGCGCGCCACGGGCACACCGTCGTGGCGTCGAGCCCGCTGGTGCCGGGCAACGACCCGACGTTGCTCTTCACGAATTCGGGCATGGTCCAGTTCAAGGACGTGTTTCTCGGGCACGAGAAGCGGTCCTACGTGCGCGCCACCACCGCCCAGCGCTGCGTGCGCGCGGGCGGCAAGCACAACGATCTCGAGAATGTGGGCTACACCGCCCGGCACCACACGTTTTTCGAGATGCTGGGCAATTTTTCCTTCGGCGATTACTTCAAGGAAGGCGCGATTGCCTTTGCCTGGGAACTGCTGCTCAAGGAATTTGCCCTCGATTTGGACCGGCTGTGGTTCTCGGTTTACACCGATGATGACGAAGCCTTTGATCTTTGGCGGAAAGTCGGCGCTCCGGCCGACCGGATCCTGCGCTTTGGCAAGAAAGACAATTTCTGGCAGATGGGCGACACCGGACC
>JBQTJV010000190.1:0-4950 GCA_052386775.1 Betaproteobacteria bacterium | reverse complement strand
GTTCGACGCACGCTACATCGCCCGGCACTGGCGCGAGCGCGGTGCGACGACTGCACTGCCCGAGGTCGTTGGCAAAGGCATGCCGTTGCGCTTTCGCAAGTGGTGGCCGGGTGCCCCGACGCGGCCGGGGGTGTACGACATTCCGGTGCCGGACGGCACGGAGCTTGTCGTACCGGACGCGGCGCTGGTGCCGATGAATGGCTTCGACGAGGCGGGATATCGCCTGGGTTACGGCGGCGCTTTCTTCGATCGCACGCTGGGCGCCGCCGCGGTACGCCCGGTGGCCATAGGGCTTGCCTACGAGCTGGCTCGACTGCCGACCATCTTTCCCCAGCCTCACGATATCCCGATGGATATTGTCGTGACCGAGGCGCAAATCTACCGCGCCGGCGGCAGCGGACTGATCCCGCTCGAGCCGTCCGCGTGCGCAGACGCGGTCCGCGCGCTGCTCGATCAACGAAAACACGATGCGCCGCGCGCCGCCGGCGCCAGCGCCGCAAGCCTAGCCGCGGGATACAGCTCGCCCGCCTGTTATGCGCATGAACTCGCGCCGGACTACTTCGGAGCTCGCGCCGGTCTGTCGCCGGCCGGCACGCTCGCGCTGCTCAACACGCTGCTCGAAGCGGAGCGCGCGGGCGCGAAAGTGCTGGCTGCGTTCCTGGCGGATTATTCGCCGCAAACCGCCGCCTCGCGCCTGCTGCAAAAGGTACAGCGCGATGAAGCGAACAACTGCGCGATTCTCATGACTTTGATCCGCAACCTGGACGGCACGCCGAGCGCGGCGACCGGCGACTTCCTCGGCAAGGCGTTGAAGATGGAGGGTCGCGTCGCCCGGTTGCAGTTTTTCAACCGCGGGCAGGAATGGGTCGCGCGCAAGATCCGCGAAGCGCTGCCCGAAGTGGAGGACGCCGCCGTGCGCGATGCGCTCGCGACCATGCTGGAATCCCACCTCCTCAATGTCGAGGCGTGCGAGGCGCTGATCGAAACGCTGGAACCTTAGCCGCTCAGCTCAGCACGCCCTGCTTGATCAGCACCTCGCGCAGGCGGGCGAAGCGCACGGAAGTTTGCGCCGTCTCCAGCAATTCCTGGCGCACACCCATGTCGAGCGGCAGCACCTCGGCCAGTCGATAGGACACCCACGCGGCATCGTCCAGCCTGAGTGGAGCAGGGAAATGCGCGATGCCCGCTTTCTCGATGATGACCTTCAGTACCTCGAGACACGGGGGATCCATTTCCGCTGCGGCCTCCGGCGCGAAGAGCTCCACGGCGCCCGAAATAAGACCGTTAGGACCGACCCGCGTGTCGAGCACGCGAAAGCGCTCGCCGCCTCGGGTGACGAGATGAAAGAGCCCGAGTTGCGGCATGTCCCATTCGACAATGGACGCGAGGCATCCCACGCCCTGAGGTACTGCCGGCTCGCCCACTTCACGGCCTTCCCGGATGAGGCACACGCCGAAGGGCGAGCCGTCGCGCAGGCACGCCTTGGTCATTTCGAGATAGCGCTGCTCGAAGATCTTGAGCGACAGCACGCCGCCCGGAAAAAGCACCGTGCTCAGTGGAAAGAGCGGGATATCCCGTCTCATGTCGGGGAGGCTCACGCCGTCGCGTTGTCCTTCAGGTCAACTCGCGATGTCGGACCAGCACCGGGGCCCGGCCGCGAAAATGCGCGGCGAGCACCTCGGCGAGATACACCGAGCGATGCCGGCCGCCGGTGCAGCCCAGCGCGACGGTGAGATAGCTCCGGTTGTCCCGATTGAAGCACGGCAACCAGTTCTCGACGAACGTGCGGATATCGTCGCGCATTTTCTGCGTGCTCGGATCCGCACCCAGAAATTCCTGCACCGGCGCGTCGCACCCGGTAAACGGCCGCAACTGCGGATCGTAGTGCGGATTGGGCAGGCAGCGGACATCGAATACCAGGTCGGCGTCGAGCGGTATGCCGTTCTTGAACCCGAACGATTCGAACAGCAGCGTGAGCCCCGCGCCGGCGAGTCCGACGAAGTCCTTGACCCAGTTGCGCAGCGCGTTCGGCGACAGATCGCTGGTGTCCACGTGATGGGCTGTTTCGGCGACCTCGGCGAGCAGTTCGCGTTCCCGCGCGATGCACTCCGGCAGGGTGAGTCCGGTGTCGGACAGCGGATGCCGGCGGCGGGTTTCCGAATAGCGCTTGATCAGGGTGTCGGTCTTGGCGTCGAGGAAAAGCACGGTCAGCTCGATGCCGCGTTGCTTCAGGCCCGCCACCTGCCGGGGCATCTCGGCCAGCGCCGAGCCGCCGCGGGCATCGATGCTGAGCGCGACGCGCTCGTGCCCGGAGACGCCGAGGTGATCGATCAGCGCCGGCACCAGTTGCGGCGGCAGATTGTCGACGCAATAGAACCCGCTGTCTTCGAGGACATTGAGTGCGACGCTCTTGCCCGAGCCGGAGAGGCCGGTGATCAGTATGAGCTGCATGTCATGTATCGCGCTGCGGAACAGTATAGCGCCGCGCGATTTCTCCCCGCGGCCGGCACCGCCCTCATCCGTCTTCGCGTCGTTCGAGATGCTGTGCCTGGCGGGCGATGAAGTCCTGCGTGCTGTCGATGCCGCGCAACTGCAGTACGTGACTGCGCACTGCGGCCTCCGTCAGCACCGCAAGGTTGCGGCCCGCGGCAACCGGTATCGTGACTTTGCGTATCTCCACGCCCATCATGTCCTCGGTGCCGGGTTTCAGCGGCAGGCGTTCCAGCGGCATCAGGTCGGGACCGGGACGCTCCAGGTGCACGATCAGCTTGAGGTTCTTTCTGGGGCGCAGCGCCGCTTCGCCGAATATGGTGCGGATGTTGAGCACTCCCAGGCCGCGGACTTCCAGGAAATCCTTGAGGAGCGCAGGGCAGCGGCCCTCCAGCGTGTCGGGACCGACCCGATAGAATTCCACCACGTCATCGGCGATGAGGCCGCTGCCGCGGCTCACCAGTTCGAGCGCGAGTTCGCTCTTGCCGACGCCGGACTCGCCGGTGAGCAGTACGCCCACGCCGAGCACGTCGAGAAAGACGCCGTGGACGGCGACCGATTCGGCCAGGGCGCGGGCAAGGTATGGACGCAGCATCCACATCAGCTCCACGCTCGGCACGGGCGAGACGAAGAGGGGCGTCTGCGTCTCCTCTGCAACGCTGATGAGGGGCGCGGGCGCGGTCGGCACGCCCGCTACGACGAAACACGCCAGCTCGCGTGTGGCCACGCGGCCGAGGGTCTGGCTGCAGAGTTGCGGTTCGAGCCCGTTCAGGTACTCCACCTCGGAGCTGCCCAGCACCTGGATCAGGTTGGGGTGGATGAAATTGAGGTGGCCGATCAGCCCCTTCGAAGAATCCTTGGTGAGCTCGCTGTTGAGGTCCTTGGTGCCGCCAAGGCGGCCGGCGAGCCAGGTGAGCTGGAGTTTCTCTTTGTTGTCCTCAAACAACCGGGCTATGCTGAGTTGCGGCATGGGGTTGCCAGTCGGCAATCAGTTGGTGCAACTCGGCGGCGGTCTGCGCGCCCAGAAAGCGCTCTCGCAACGATTTGTCGCTGAACATCTGCGCGAGCTCGGAAAGTATCTGCAGATGGAGATCGCTGGCGCGGTCGGGCACCAGCAGCACGAAAACAAGGCTCACGTTTTGCGAATCCGGCGCATCGAAGGGGATCGGCTGCTTCATCCGGACGAAAGCGCCGATCGCTTCCTTGAGTCCCTTGATGCGGCCGTGCGGAATGGCGATGCCCTGCCCCAGCCCGGTTGACCCCAGTTTTTCTCTCGCGAACAGACTGTCGAACACGAGGCTGCGCGCGATCTGGTGGTTGTTCTCGAACAGCAGTCCGACCTGCTCGAAAACCCGCTTTTTGCTGGAGACATCGACGTCCAGCAGCACGTTCGAAACCGGCAGCAGTGGAGAGATGAGATTCATGGCATAACGTAGTGGAGGGGCGACGTGCCGCGAGCCCGACATTGCGCCAGGCGCTTACTCCGCGCCCTGGTGTTTGATCGAAGCGGCGCCGTGCCGTTGGCCGAGGTTCTTTTCCTTGTGCTTGATGATGGTGCGGTCGAGCTTGTCGACCAGGCTGTCGATGGCGGCATACATGTCGGTATCGATGCTTTCGCAGAAGATGTCCTTGCCGCGAACGTGCACGCTGGCTTCCACCTTTTGCTGCAGTTTCTCGACCGACAGTATGACATTGACGTCGATCACGTGGTCGAAGTGATTCTTGATACGCGCCAGCTTGCCGGCGACATAATCGCGGATTGCAGGCGTGATCTGGACATGGTGCCCCGTAAGATGCAAGTTCATCCTCTGCTCCTTTCCCCGACCTGCGTTACAGCGTCTTTCTTAGGTTGACCGGCAAAATCTGCAAAGATTCCCGGTACTTGGCGACGGTGCGCCGGGCGACGACGATACCCTGTTGCGCCAGGATTTCCGAGATCTGGCTGTCGCTCAGGGGCTTGCGCGAATTCTCGGCGCTCACCAGCTGCTTGATCAGAGCGCGGATGGCGGTGCTGGAAGCCGAACCGCCGGTATCGGTGGTCACATGGCTGCCGAAGAAGTACTTCAGCTCGAATATCCCGCGCGGGGTATGCATGAACTTCTGCGTGGTCACGCGCGACACCGTCGATTCGTGCAGGTCAAGCGCCTCCGCGATCTCCCGCAGCACCAGCGGGCGCATGGCGACTTCCCCGTGCTCGAAGAAATGCCGCTGGCGGTCGACGATGGCCTGCGAGACGCGCAGGATGGTGTCGAATCGCTGCTGCACGTTCTTGATCAGCCACTTCGCTTCCTACAGCTGGCTGGCGAGCTGCTGCGAGCCGGTATTGCGGTTGCGGCTCAGGATATCGGCATACAACCGGTTCACCCTGAGCCGCGGCATGGCGTCGGGATTGAGCGCTACCAGCCACACGCTCTTGTTCTTCCGCACGATCACGTCGGGCACGACGTAGCGCGTTTCCTC
>JBQTJV010000189.1:0-8130 GCA_052386775.1 Betaproteobacteria bacterium | reverse complement strand
TGTGGAGCCGGGGGTCGGTGTACTTCAGAACGGGCAACAGCGCCATAAAAAGCTTGCCAGTTTAATCAGGTAGATGCAGAATTTAAACCAATACGTAAATGTTGGGTTGGCGGCCTGAAATCAAAGGGGGCAACATGAAAAAATTCATTATATCGCTGATTTTGCTGTCGACTTCGGCGGTAAACGCGTTTGCTGCCAGCGGCGAGGCGCTACGGGACAACGCCCCCGACAGCTACACCGTGCAGCGGGGCGATACCCTGTGGGGGATTTCCGGGCGCTTCCTGAAGGAGCCATGGCGCTGGCCGGAAATCTGGAAAATGAACCAGGAGCAGATTCGCAATCCCCACCTCATCTACCCCGGCGACGTGATCGTGCTGGATCGTTCCGGCATGCAGCTTCGCATCTCGCGCGGGGATACCGTGCGGCTCTCTCCCAAGGTACGCGCAGAGCCCCTTGCCGCCAAGGCGGTTCCCACGATTTCGCCGGCCGACATCGAGCCGTTCCTGTCCAAGCCGCTGGTGGTCGGAGCCAATGAACTGGACAGCGCGGCGCGCATTATCGCCACCGACGAAGACCGCGTCGCACTTGGCGCCGGAGACGTCGCGTATGTGGAGGGGTTGACGAAAGAGCAGGGTGGCGTTTGGTCGATCTATCGCCGGGGTGATCCGCTCATCGATCCCGATACCGACCAGACGCTGGGGTACCTTGCCATCTACATCGGCGAAGCGCGCGTGCGCCATTTCGGCGAGGTGAGCAAGATTGAGATCACGCGGTCGGCACAGGAAATCTACCGTGGAGACCGCTTGTTGCCCGCAGCCAAGGAAGTGCCCGTGTTCTCTTACGTTCCGCGCGCGCCCACCAAGCCGGTCAAAGGGCGCATTGTCTCCGCCTACGGCTCGCTGGTCGAGGCCGGCCCGCGGTCTATCGTCGCGTTGTCCAAAGGAAGCGCGGACGGTCTGGAGGTCGGACATGTCCTCGCGATTTACCGCACCCAGCCCGGCGCCCGCTATGCGGTGCGCACCTCTCCGCTGTGGGGCCGTGTCGGGCCCACGGGCGACGACAGTCCGCGGGCTTATTACAGCGAGCAGATCACGCCGCGCGATGCCTCGCTGTATCCGGAGCGCCAGAAAATAACCGAACTCGATCTGGCGAAGTTCCCCAGCGAGCGCTACGGTCTGCTCATGGTGTTTCGCACGTTCGACCGCGCCTCCTTTGCGCTGGTGATGGAGGCCTCGCGTCAGGTGAGCCTCAACGACGTGGTCGCCAATCCCTGATCTGCCTGGCGGCGCTGTGCGCCGCGTGCATTGATCGTGCTGCAAGGCCATGGCGCTCGATAGAGATCTCGAGCCGTGGTTGCGCCTGAGCTTGTTGCCCGGGCTGGGAGACGAAAGTTTTCGTCGCCTGTTGCTCGCGTTCGGCTCACCGGAACAGATCCTCGCCGCCAGTCATCGCGAGCTTGCCAGAATCGTTCCGGCCCGCGTTGCCGCCCTCATTGGCGATGCTCCCGACGCTTCCACGCGGGATCGTCTTGCGCGCGCCGCTGACTGGTTATCGGAGTCTGCCAACCAGGTCGTTACGCTGGGCGATGCGGGCTACCCGCAGGCGCTGCTGCAGATTCCCGATCCCCCGCCGCTGCTGTACGTCAGGGGAGACGCCGGGCTCCTCAACGTTCCGGCGCTGGCCATCGTCGGCAGCCGCAATGCGACGCCGCAGGGCGTTGCGCTCGCCGAGTCCTTTGCGCGCACGTTGAGCGATGCCGGCCTCGCCATCGTGAGCGGCCTGGCGCTGGGTATCGACGCGGCGGCCCATCGCGGCGGACTTGCCGGGCGCGCGCGAAGTCTGGCGATCGTCGGCACCGGTCTCGACGTGGTCTACCCGGCGCGCAATCGCGCGCTGGCGCATGAGATTGCCGCAACGGGCACCCTGTTGTCGGAGTTTCCGCTCGGTACCGGCGCTATCGCAGGCAACTTCCCGCGCCGCAACCGGCTGATCAGCGGCATCGCGCGCGGCTGCCTCGTGATCGAAGCGGCGGCGCAAAGCGGATCGCTGATCACGGCGCGACTCGCGAACGAACAGGGGCGCGAAGTGTTCGCCGTTCCCGGTTCGATTCATTCTCCGCTCTCCAAGGGCTGCCATCTTCTGATCAGGCAGGGCGCCAAGCTGGTGGAGAGCGCGCAGGACGTATTGGAGGAACTCAACATGCCTGCCGCCGCCGCGGCCTCTTCCGAGCCCTGCGCAGTCGACGGGCAGACCGCGGCACTCCTCCAGCATCTCGGGTTCGACCCCTGCGACATGGACACGCTCATCGCGCGCAGCCGGCTCGCGAGCGACGTCCTTTCCGCGCTACTCACGCAACTCGAAATCGAAGGGCGCGTTGCGGTGCTGCCCGGCGGACGCTACCAGCGCGTGCGCTGATTCCTTCGGCGCAGCGCAAGTCTTTCGCGCAAAGCGTTTTTTTGCCGTTGCGGAATTCGCGCTTGCGCCGCAAAGTTTTTGTTCTTATCATCGTGCGCTCTTTTTTGTTCGCGGCGCGCAGGTTCGGTGCGACGCGACCTCTCTCCTTTTATCCGCGCGCGCATGGGAAAGAAACTGATCATCGCCGAGAAGCCTTCTGTTGCGGGCGATATCGCGCGCGCGCTCGGCGGGTTCACGCGCCACAAGGATTATTACGAGAGCGAGCATTACATACTGTCGTACGCCGTGGGGCATCTGCTCGAGCTGACGGCGCCGGAAGAGTTCGATCCCAAGCGCGGGCGGTGGTCCTTCAAGCACCTTCCCGTCATTCCGCCGCGATTCGATCTCGAGCCGATCAACGGTAAGAGCGCGGCGCAGCTCGGGGTTCTCCTCAAGCAGATGCGCAGGAAAGACGTGGCCGGGCTCATCAACGCGTGTGATGCCGGGCGCGAAGGCGAACTGATCTTTCGTTACATCGTGCAGCACGCCGGCGTGAAGAAGCCTATCGAGCGGCTGTGGCTTCAGTCGATGACCCCTGCCGCGATCCGCGAGGGCTTCGAGACGCTGCGCGGCGACCGGCAGATGCTGCCGCTCGCCGACGCGGCGAGGAGCCGTTCCGAGGCCGATTGGCTGGTGGGCATCAACGGCACGCGCGCGATGACCGCGTTCAACTCGAAGGAGGGCGGCTTCTATCTGACTACCGTGGGCCGCGTTCAGACGCCGACGCTGGCAATCCTCGTCGAGCGTGAAGAGCGCATACGTAATTTCAAATCTCGCGATTACTGGGAAGTGCATGGGCGGTTCGGCGCCCAGGCGGGGGAGTACACCGGGCGCTGGTTCGACCGCGACTTCGCGAAGAGCGACGATGTGGAGCTCAAGAGCGAACGGCTGTGGAAGCAGGAGCATGCCGATCGCATCGTTGCGGCGTGCCGCGGCCAGGTCGGCGAAGTCACTGAAGAAAGCAAGCCGGCGACGCAGCTCTCTCCGCTGCTCTTCGATCTCACCAGCCTGCAGCGCGATGCCAACAGCCGCTTCGGCTTTTCCGCGAAGACGACGTTGTCGCTCGCGCAAGCGCTGTACGAACGGCATAAGGTGCTGACTTATCCGCGCACGGATTCGCGTGCCTTGCCCGAGGATTATCTCGCCACGGTGAAGAAGACGCTGGGCGAGCTGAGCGGCACCCCCTACTCCGTGTTCGCCTCCAGCATTTTGAAGCAGGGCTGGGTGCGCCCGAACAAGCGCATCTTCAACAACGCGAAAATATCCGATCACTTCGCCATCATTCCGACGCTGCAGAAGCCGAAGCATCTCAACGAGGCGGAAAGCAAGCTCTACGATCTCGTCGTGCGGCGCTTTCTGGCGGTGTTTTACCCGGCGGCGGAGTATCTGCAGACCACCCGCATCACCAAAGTCGAAGCGCACTATTTCCGCACCGACGGCCGTGTCCTCCAGGTTCCGGGCTGGCTTACCGTCTATGGCAAGTCAGCACAGGAAGAGAGCGACCATCTGCCGCACGTGACGCCGGGCGAGCGCGTGGCCGTCCTCGAAGTCTCGGCCGTGCCCAGTCAAACCAAGCCTCCAGCACGCTATACGGAAGCGACACTGCTCTCCGCCATGGAGGGGGCCGGCAAGCTCGTCGAAGACGACGAGCTTCGGGCCGCCATGGAAGCAAAGGGGCTCGGCACGCCGGCCACGCGCGCCAGCATCATCGAGGGCCTGATCAACGAGCGTTACGTTGAGCGCCTGGGACGCGAACTCAAGCCGACGTGGAAGGCTTTTCGACTGCTGTTCGCGCTGAAACATTTCGGCGTCGACGAGATCACCTCGCCCGAGTTGACCGGCAACTGGGAATACAAGCTCAAGCAGATGGAGCAGGCGCAACTGCCGCGCGAGAAATTCATGGTTCACATCGAACAGGCCGCGAAAGATCTGGTCGAGCGCGTGAGAACGGGAAATATCCCGGATGAGGCCTTCGCCACGGTCCCGGTGCCGTGTCCAAAATGCGGCGGGGTGATACAGGAAACCTACCGCAAGTTTCAGTGCCAGAGCTGCGAGTTCTACATCTGGCCGGTGCTGCTGGGCCGAGAGTGGTCTCCCGAAGAGGTCGCGGAACTGTTGTCGAAGCGATACATCGGGCCGCTTACAGGCTTCCGCAGCAAGCAGGGCCGCCCGTTCTCAGCCGGCCTGCGGCTCGCTGACGATCACCGCATCGAGTTTGATTTCGGGCAGGCCGCAGGTGCGGAGGGCGAAGAGGCGCCCGATTTCAGCGGCCAAGAGGCGCTTGGCGCGTGCCCGAAGTGCGGCGGGCGTGTCTACGAACACGGCGTGGCCTACGTCTGCGAGAAATCGACCGGGTCCGCGAGCACGTGTGACTTCCGCTCCGGGAAACTCATCCTGCAACAGCCGGTAGACCGCGAGCAGATGCGCAAGCTGCTCCACTCCGGGCGCACCGACCTGCTTGCCGGTTTCATATCGCGGCGGAACGGCAGGAAATTCAAGGCTTATCTGGTGGCGCGGCCGGACGGCGTCAGCTTCGAGTTCGAGGCCAAGAAGCCCCGCGCGGCGGCCGCTACAACACCCCAGGCGCAACCCGCCAAGCCCCGGGCGCCGGCCGCCACCGCGCCCGCCCGCCGCGCCAAACCCCGCGCCAAGACTCGCCGTAAGGCCGCCTAGACGTCCAGATTGCGCACGCCGAGCGCGTTGCTCTCGATGAAGTTGCGGCGCGGTTCCACCTGATCACCCATGAGCGTGGTGAAGATTTCGTCTGCGCTGATGGCGTCTTCGATCTGCGTGCGCAGCAGGCGGCGGGTCTTGGGATCCATGGTCGTTTCCCAGAGCTGTTCCGGGTTCATCTCACCGAGCCCCTTGTAGCGCTGTATGGTCACGCCGCGCTGCACCTCATCGAGCACCCATTCGATGGCCCCGCGGAACGTTCTCACCGGATGCATGTGCTCGCCGCGCTTGATGTAAGCGCCTTCGCCGAGCAGTCCGTGCAGCACTTTGGCGGTACGCTCGATTTGCGCGTAATCGCCGCTCTGCAGGAAATCCGCATCGATGTAACTGTGGCGCACGTTTCCGTGCTGCGTTCTGCTGATGGCGAGGACATAGCGCTCGGTCTTCTCATCGACCTTCGCGTCCACCTTGATGCTTGATCCGGTAAGCAGGCCGGTTATGGCGTGGGCGCTGCGCGCGGCCGCCTTGTCGTCCGACAGATCGAGCGCGGTGGGCTGCTTGAGCAGCGCATGCAGTACTTCCTCATCGATCATCTTGCTCACGCGATCGATGACGGCTTCGGCCAGCAGATACTCCTTGGCCACCTGTTCCAGCGCTTCGCGGGTCAGGGGCTGGGCCTCCGCTGAAGTATGCAAGTGCGCCTCAGCCAAGGCGAGTTTGAGCAGAAACTGCTTCAGTTCGTGCTCGTCCTTGAGATAACGCTCGCTCTTGCCGTGCCGCACTTTATAGAGCGGGGGCTGCGCGATGTAAATGTGACCGCGCTCGACCAACTCCGGCATCTGGCGGTAGAAGAAGGTCAGCAGCAGCGTCCGGATATGCGATCCGTCGACGTCCGCGTCGGTCATGATGATGATGCGGTGATAGCGCAGTTTTTCGGGGGCATACTCGTCCTTGCCGATCCCGGTTCCCAGTACGCTGATGAGCGTCGTGATTTCCTGCGAGGACAGCAGCTTGTCGAAGCGCGCTTTCTCGACGTTGAGAATCTTGCCGCGCAGCGGAAGTATCGCCTGGAAACGCCGATCGCGCCCCTGTTTTGCGGAACCGCCGGCGGAATCGCCTTCGACGATATACAGCTCGCATTGCGCGGGGTCACGCTCCTGGCAGTCGGCAAGCTTGCCGGAAAGACCGAACGAGTCCAGCACCCCCTTGCGACGGGTCAGCTCGCGGGCCTTGCGCGCCGCGTCGCGCGCGCGCGCGGCATCGATGATCTTGCTGCAGATTACCTTGGCATCGGCGGGTTTTTCGAGCAGGAACTCCATCAGTTTCTGGGCCACGATCTCTTCAACGACCGGCCGCACCTCCGAGGACACCAGCTTCTCCTTGGTCTGAGAGGAGAACTTGGGCTCCGGGACCTTGACCGAGAGCACCGCGGTCAGCCCTTCCTTCATGTCGTCGCCGGTGGTCTCGACCTTGGCTTTTTTGGCGAGTTCATTGGCCTCGATATACTGGTTCAGCGTGCGCGTCATCGCGGCGCGCAGGCCGGTAAGGTGCGTGCCGCCATCGCGCTGCGGAATGTTGTTGGTAAAGCACTGCATCGACTCCTGGTAGGAGTCGTTCCACTGCATCGCCACTTCCACCGTGATGCGGTCCTTCTCCGCGACCGTGTAGAAGATGTTCGGGTGCAGCACGTTCTTGGCACGGCTCATGTATTCCACGAAACCCTTGACGCCGCCGCTGAATGCGAATTTCTCCTCCTTGCCCGCGCGCTGGTCGATGAGCGTGATTTTCACGCCGTGGTTGAGGAAGGACAGCTCGCGGAGCCGCTTGGCGAGGATCTCGTAGTGATATTCGATGTTGCCGAAGAGCTCCCTGCTCGCCAGGAAATGCACTTCGGTGCCGCGTTTCTCGCTTTTCCCGACCGCCTTGAGCGGGGCCACGGCCTCCCCCATGCGGAATTCCATCTGGTGCAGCTTGCCATCGCGGCGAATCGTCAGACGCAGCCATTCGGACAGCGCATTGACCACCGATACGCCCACACCATGCAAGCCGCCGGAAATCTTATACGAGTTATTGTCGAACTTGCCGCCGGCGTGCAGCTCGGTCATGACCACTTCCGCTGTCGAGCGGTGTTGCTCGTCTTCCGGATGCACCTCGGTCGGGATGCCCCGCCCGTTATCGATCACGCTGACCGAATTGTCCGGGTGTATGGTGATCGTGATTTCGTTGCAGTAGCCGGCGAGCGCTTCGTCGATCGCGTTGTCGACGACCTCGAACACCATGTGGTGCAGTCCGGTGCCGTCGCTCGTGTCGCCGATATACATTCCCGGCCGCTTGCGCACGGCCTCAAGTCCTTTCAGGACCTTGATGCTGCTCGCGTCGTAATCGTCGGGGGTTCGGGGGTCTTTAACCTTGTCTGTCATCTTCCTTCCAGGCTGGCTGCCGCGTCAGATACGCATCGGCATAACGACATATTTGAATTCCTTCCGCTGGGGCACGGTCATCAACATGCTGCTGTTCGCATCGCCGAACGCGCATTCGACCTTGTCCTCGTGAAGATTGTTGAGCACATCGAGCAGATAGGTGATGTTGAAACCCACGTCCAGGGCCTCGCCATCGTATTCGACCTCGAGTTCTTCCTGTGCCTCTTCCTGTTCGTTATTCGTGCAGGAGATCCGCAGGCTGTTCGCTGTCAGCATCCAGCGCACACCGCGAAATTTCTCGTTGGCCAATATCGCCGCGCGCTGCAGTGCCTGCAACAGGACTAAGCGCTCGACGGTTATGCGCTTCTGGTAGTTGGCCGGGATAACCCTGGTGTAGTCGGGAAATTTTCCGTCTATGAGCTTGGTGACGAGCTCTACGCTGCCGAACCGGAAGCGCGCCTGGGATCCGTAGAGTTCGATGTCGATTCCCTCGGCGCTGCTCTCCAGCAGCTTGCCGAGCTCGAGCACCGCCTTTCGCGGCAGGATGACTTCTGATTTCTGCTGCGGCTGTGCCACCGTATCG
>JBQTJV010000188.1:0-5714 GCA_052386775.1 Betaproteobacteria bacterium | reverse complement strand
CGCTCGCGACCGACCTAGCCGAGTCCGCGAGCGTATTGGGCGCAATACAGGCCGCGGGCGTGGATGCGGTGATCGGCTACACGCAACGCTTCCGCCGGCGCTGGTTGGTGGCCAAGGAGAAGGTGCGCACCGGTGCGCTGGGCGAGGTGACCATGGTCACTTCACGTGCCTTCATGAACCGCCTCGTCGCCATCGACAACTACCGGCGCAGCGACAATCCTGCCGAGATCTCGCCCATGGTGATCTCCGGCACGCATGCGCTCGACATGGTGATGTGGTTGATGGAGGCCAAAAAACCGGTGGAAGTCGTGGCCCATTCGGTGAACAAAGCGCTCGGACCGACGTGGAAGGGCATAGACGGCACGGCATACATGATCACTTTCGAAGATGGCGCGGTCTATCACGGCGTCATCTCCTGGGCATTGCCGGAAGTCTGGCCTGGCGCGGTGTACAGCCTGGAGATCGGTGCCGTCGGCACCGAAGGCGTGCTGACGATCGACGATACGCATCGCGATATCGTGCTGGCCACGAACCTCATCCAGGGCGAGGGCTATGCACCCGACAAGAGGCGGCACGTGGACTTTCTCACGAGCTATCCCGTCGGAGATATGGCGCTCGGCGAACTGCGCGGGCCGATGCGCGAGGAGACGAACTCCTGGCTCAACCGCGTCGCACTCGGGGCGGCGACGCAGCACGCCACCGCGGCGGAGGGGCACAACAGGCTGATGCTGACCAAGGCCATAGATTTGTCGGCACGCCTCAAGCGGCCGGTCAAGCTGCCCATATCACCCGAGGATGAACGGGCCGATCGCTAGTTCGTGTCGGCCGGAACGGCCCGTCAGTGCATTCTTACCGTGTGCAACCCCCAAGGGGATCACCGTGAACGCCATGCTACGCGCTGTGCTGCTGGTTGTCGGGATCGCCGGCCCATACGCCGGCCATGCGGCGGCTCAGCCGACGGAAAAATTCCCCACGCGACCGGTTCGGCTGATCGTGCCTTATGCCCCGGGCGGCGCCACCGATATTACGGCGCGCCAGCTCCAGACCAAGATCAGCGAGCTGTGGGGCCAGCCCGTCATCGTCGACAACCGTGCCGGCGCATCCGGAAATATCGCGCTGGAATTGGCCGCTCGTTCGGCGGCGGACGGCTATACCCTCTTCGTCGGCAACGTCTCGACCAACGCCATCAATGAAACGACGTTCCGTTCGCTGAAGATCAAGCCGTCGCGCGATCTGACGGGTGTCACCAATCTGATTCAGCTGCCCCATTTATGGGTCGTGAATCCGGCGGTGCCGGCATCCAGCCTCAAGGAGCTGGTGGCTCACGTCAAGAAGAGCGGCGCGAAATTGAATTACGGCTCGGCCGGTGTCGGCGCCTATCCGCATCTGGATGCCGTCAAGTTCCTCAAGATCGCCGGAATCGAAATGACCCATGTGCCCTATAAAGGCGGCGCCGGTCAGATGATCCCGGCGATCATCGGCAATGAGGTGCAGTTCATGTTCATCAACATGGCCTCATCCCTGCCGCACATCAAGTCGGGTCGCATCAAGCCGCTCGCCATCACGACCGACAAGCGGCGCCCTGAGCTGCCCAGCGTTCCGACTACCGCGGAGTCGGGTTTCCCCGGAGTGGGCACCAATGCATGGAACGGCCTGTTTGCTCCGGCCGGCATCTCGAAGCCGCTGCTCAACCGGATACACGCCGATGTCGTCAAGGTGATGGAAAGCCCGGACATGAAGACGTCTCTGGAGAAGGTGTTCATGTCCGTGGTCGTGAACAAGTCGCCCGGGGAGTTCCAGAAATTCGTGCTTGAAGAAATCAGGAGCTGGGGCAAGATCGTCATCGAGAACGACATCAAGGTCGAATGAACAAGCGGGTAAAGCAGCTATCGCGGCCGCGCTACGACATCGCGATCGAAAAGGACGTCGAGATCCCGTTGCGGGATGGCGTGCGGCTCCGGGCGGACGTATTCCGCCCCAAGGGAGGCGGCCGCTTTCCTGCGCTCATCAACATCGGCGCGTATCAGAAGGACAAGCTCTGGGTGCCGCCGGCGGATCTCGAGGAAAAACCCAACCCGCACATGAACTGGGAAACGGTGAACCCGCTGTGGTGGGTACCGCGCGGTTACGCCGCCGTGCGGGTGGATACCCGCGGCTCCGGAAAGTCCCCCGGGCAGGCCGACCCCTTTTCGCTGCAGGAGGCGCTCGATTTCCATGACGCGATCGAATGGTCGGCGCGCCAGTCCTGGTGCAGCGGCCGTGTCGGCACCATAGGCATCTCGTACTTTGCCATGACGCAGTGGCTGGTGGCGAACCTCAAGCCGCCGTCCCTCAAGGCCATGGTGCCGTGGGAAGGCGCAGCGGACATGTATCGCGACTTTGCTTATCACGGCGGCATCTTCTGCTTCGGATTCGTTGCCAATTGGTACAGCAACCACATGGCGCACCACCTTCTCGGCCGCAGGGAACAGGCGAGCCCCGATGCCTTCTCCAAGGCGTGGCTGTGGGACTACATGCGCAGCAGCTTCGACTCCGGAGTCTATTACGGGCGCCAGGCACGCTGGGACGAGATCGACGTGCCGTTCTACAGCGCCGGAAACTGGAGCGGGATGGGCCTGCACTTGCGCGGCAACACGGAAGCGTACGTGCGCGCCAGATCGAGACACAAGAAGCTGCGCATCCATGCCGGCACCCATTACCACCCGTTTTACGCTGAAGAGGCGCGCCAGGACCAGTTGCGCTTCCTGGACCACTGGTTGAAAGGAAACGACACCGGGCTCATGGACGAGGCGCCGGTCAAGCTTCTCATCCGTACCGGCGGCGGCAAGGGCTACGTTTGGCGCCGCGAGAGCGAGTGGCCGCTCAAGCGCACGCAATGGACCCGGTATTACCTGGCACCGACCGCACCCCCCGGCGCCAAGGATGTCGAAGGGACGTTGACAAGTACGGCGCCCAAAACGCGCAAGCCCATCGCCTATTCGGCCAGCGGCATGACCAAAGCCGGGGTGGCTTCGGCATCCTGGACGTCCACCGCCCTCGCGGGCAGCCTGCCGCGGCTCGGCGTCTCGTTCGAGACTCCGCCGCTCGCCGCCGATATGGAAGTGACCGGGCCGATCAACCTCGTGCTCTGGGTCTCCAGCGAAACCGAGGACATGGACATCTTTGCCACGCTGCGCAATATCGATGCGGACGGGCAGGATGTGTGGGAGATCGGGCAGCAGCAGCAGCCCGTGCCCGTCGCCAAAGGTTGGCTGAGAGCGTCACACCGCAAACTCGATCCCGCGCTTACCCTACCCTACCGGCCGTACCACGTTCACGATGAGCGCCAGTGGCTCGAGCGCGACGAGGTCGTCCAACTCCAGGTCGAAATCTGGCCGACCTGCATGGTGTTTCGCAAGGGGCATCGTATCCGGCTCGACATTCAACCGCGCGACGGCGTAGGCAGCGCCCCGTACACTCATTACAGTGCGGATTACAACAGGGGCCGGAATACCATCTATACCGGGGGCAGCACCGCATCCTATATGCTGTTACCCATCATCCCAGGCAACTGACATTCCGCTTACAACCACGGAGGACACGATCATGAAGCTTTCTCGTTTTTTGTGGGCCATTCTGCTGGCCGCTGGTCTCGCTCCCGGGGCAGACGCGCTGGCGCAGGCCAAGGGCAAGGGCGAAGCTGATTACCCCAATCGACCGGTGCGCATGATCGTACCGTTTGCGCCGGGCGGAGCGTCCGATACCGTCGGGCGCATCATCCAGCCCGCCATGGCCGACCTCTTCAATCAGCAGGTCGTAGTGGACAACCGCGGCGGCGCGGCCGGCAACATCGGTGTCGAGCTTGCCGTGAAAGCGAACCCGGACGGTTACAACTTTCTCCTCGGGAATATCGGCACGATGGCGATCAACCCGAACTATTACACCAAGTTCCCGTACCGGCCGCTGAAGGACCTCGTTCCCGTCACACAGATCGTCGATGTTCCCGGCTCCGCCGTCGTGCACCCTTCGATTCCGGCGAAGAGCATCAAGGAACTGATCGCCCATATGAAGGCCAATCCGGGCAAGCTCAATTACGGCGCACCGGCACCGAGCAGCGCGAACACGCTGGAAACGATCCAGTTCCTGAGGGCGACCGGAACGGACGCGGTGCAGGTCAATTACAAGGGCGGCGCCGGGCCGGCCATGATCGGGCTGCTCGCCAATGAAGTGCAGATCATGTTCGTGACGTTCTCTTCCGCAGTGAATTTCGCGAAGCAGGGCCGCGTGCGCATGCTCGGCGTCATTTCGCCCGAGCGCAACCCTGCGTACCCGGAAGTCCCGACCATGCGCGAGCAGGGCCTCGACATGGTCGTCGGCTCGTGGCAGGGCATCTTCCTGCCCAAGGGCACGCCGCAGCCGGTCGTGAACAGGATGTTCAAGACCAGCACCGAAATGATGAAGGATCAGCGCGTGGTGAAGCGTCTCGGAGATGCCGGCATCACCATCGTGACCAGCAAGTCGCCGGCCGACTTCGTCGGGTTTCTCAAGAGCGAAACCGAGCGCTTCGGGAAAGTCATCCGGGACGCGAAGATCCCCACGGAATGAGATGGTTTTTTTGCGCCTTCCATGATAAATTGCGCCGGGAAATCGTCTCGTTTGGCTGTTACAGCCGCCAGGATCAGCGTCACTGCGTGGCAAGCCGCGCCGGGGCGCGGCGACAGGAAATCCTAGAGCACAGTTCTCGATTCTGAATTACATCTACCGGAGGGAATCATGGCAAACGTAGGCATGGTCGGTCTCGATTGGCAGGAACGCGTCAACTGGGATCGCCTGCGCAAATACCGCCTGGAGCGCGCGCGGGCGCGCATGAAAGCGCATGGCCTGGGCGCGATGCTGTGCATGTACGACGAGAACGTCCGCTACATCACGAGCACGCTCACGCCGGGCTGGAACCGCCTGAAGCCGGGGTTGCGCTATGCCCTGCTCTGCGGAGACGACGCGCCGGTGCTCTTCGAGCAGGGCGACATCGGCATGCACATCGCGAAGCATTCGCCGTGGATCCCGAAGGAAAACATCCGCTACTCCTACGCCTGGATCAAGGGCGCCGCCGGCCCCGCATCGCTGCAGCAGGTGACGAAATTCACCAACGCCATCAAGAAGGAAATGAAGAAGAGCGGCGTGGACGGGCAGAAGCTCGGGGTCGACTTCGTCGACATCAACATGATTCAGATCTTCAAGGATTCGAAGATCGACTGGTCCGATGGCATGACGCCGATGATGGAGGCGCGCGCGGTCAAGAACCAGGACGAGCAGGAATGCTTTCGCATGGTCGGCGCCATCGGCGACGCCGCGCACTGGGAGTTCATGAAGTTCCTCAAGCCAGGGCTCACGGAAAACCAGTTGACCGCGCACATCATGGAGTTCCTCTACAACATCCCCGGCATGGAGGACGTGGAGGACGTGATCGTGTCGTCCGGTCTCAATACCTGGCCGAACTGGCGCAACTTCTCCGACCGCATCATCAAGCCGGGCGATATCGTCTTCATGGATCTCGCCGCCCTCACCTGGAACGGCTACAAGTCGTGCTACTACCGCACCTACATCGTCGGCAAGGAGCCGACGCAGGAACAGAAGGACTACTACGCCACCGCGCTCAAGTGGCTCTACGACTCGATCAAGGCGGTGAAGGCGGGCGTCACCACGCGCGACATCGCCCTGAAGTGGCCCTCGGCCAA
>JBQTJV010000187.1:0-12355 GCA_052386775.1 Betaproteobacteria bacterium | reverse complement strand
TACTCGAAGCGCACCCTGGGGTCGACCAGCGTGTAGGAGATGTCCGTGAGGATGAGCCCGATGATGTAGAGCACCGAACCGAGAAACACCATGGCGCGCACCACCGCGAAATCCTGGGAGTTGATGGCGTCGATCGTGTAACTGCCCAGCCCCGGTATCCCGAAGAACGCCTCGGTGATGAGGCTGCCCATGAAGAGCAGCGGAATCACCACCACCGCCCCGGTCAGGATCGGAATCATCGCGTTCTGCAGGACGTGCCGGAACAGCACGCGCATTTCCGACAGCCCCTTGGCGCGAGCCGTGCGCACGTAGTCCTTGTTGATCTCCTCGAGGAACATGGTGCGGTACCAGCGGGCGTTGGAGCCGATGCCGCTGATGACGCCGACGAGTACCGGGAGGATGAGGAATTTGACCGAGTCCAGGCCGCCGTCGTAGCCGGATATCGGCACGAGGTTCCACAATTTTCCCGCGATAAACTGCCCGCCGATGATGTAGAACAGCCCGGAAATCGACATCATGAAGACGCACAGGACCACGCCCCAGAAGTCGACGTAGGTCGCGCGAAAGAACGCCATCAACAGCGCAAAGGTGATGTACGCGGCGAGCCCCATCAGGAACACCGGCAGCGCGATGGCAAGGCTGGGCCACATGCGGGTCTTGATGTCGTAACCGATATCCCGTCCCTGGTCCGAGCGCCCGAAGTCAAAGGCGAAGAGCTTGACCGACTTCTCGAAGAAGATGGTGTCGGTCAGTTTCTCGTGGCAGAGCGTAACCTGGCCGATTCCCGCCCGGCATTGCGCTTCGGCGCTGTAGAGCAGCGGCCGGTCGTAACCCCGCTCCTGCTTCCAGCGCGTGATCGCTTCCGGCGTGACGCGTTTTACGCCCAGGTGCACGCGCGCCATGTCGTCCGGCGAATTGACCACGAAGAACAGCGCGAAGGTAATGACGTTCACGCCGATCAGAATCGGAATCGCGTACAGCAGGCGACGGATGACGTAAGCGAGCAAGCGTTACGCCCTCGCCGGCGCCGCGGTGGCGCGTTCCCGGCGGCGGAAAGTCAGGATGGCGGGCACCACGCTGAGGGCGAGCACGAGCAGGATCAGCGCCACCGGCCAGACGACCGGCTCGTTCCAGGCGCGCCGCATGCGGTCGCGCAACTGCGGGTCGAGCCGCTGATACTTGAGGTTGTTGTTGGCCATCTTGTTCGGCTTGCGGTTGTGGATCCACGCATGGTGCAGCGAGTAATCCACCGGATAGAAGCTCCACACCCACGGCGCGTCGCGACGCAGTATTTCCATCATCCGGTCTATCAGTTCCTGGCGTTCGGGACTGTTGGTCATGTTCTTCATGCGCTCGAACAGCCGATCGAATTCCGGGTTCTCGTAATTGGAGGCGTTTTCCCCGGCGGCCTTCACTTTGCTCTGCGCGCCGTGCAGCAGGAACAGGAAATTCTCCGGGTCGGGGTAGTCGGCATTCCAGCCCAGGAAGTAAAGCTGCACGTTTCCCTTGCGCAGCTTGTCCTGGAAACGGTTGTAGTCTGTGGAGCGCACCACGAGCTGCACGCCGAGGTTCTCGAACTGCCTGGAGTACCAGTCAAGCCGGGATTTGCTGCCCACGCCGGTCGCGGTGGTGTCGAGATTGATGAGCAGCGGCTCCCCGGTCTTGGCATCGCGCCCGTTGGGGTAGCCGGCCTCGGCCAGGAGCTTGCGCGCATACTCGATCGGCTTGCGGCGCGGCGCGCCCTCCTGCCAGTCGTAGACATAGCGATTGATGCCTTCCCTGCCGTCGCGATGGCCGAAGATGCCGGGCGGTATCGGCCCCTGTGCCGGCACGCCCCGCCCGTTCTGGAAGATCGAGATGAACTCTTCCTGGTTGATCGCGATGGAAATGGCCTGGCGCAGTTTTCTCGCGCGCTCGGTGGTGCCGCCGACAACCGGATCGAGCATGTTGAATCCGAGATAGAACACGCTGGTGGCGACGGAAGTCTGAAGCTTGATGCCCTGCTTCTCCATCCCTTCCGAAAGCATCACATCACCCTCGCCCGTGAACTGGACCGCCTGGTCGAAGGTGTCGGAACTGATGCCGGACGTGTCGTAATAGCCTTGCAGGAACTTGTTCCAGTAGGGGATCTGTTCCTTCTCCAGGCTGAACACCACTTTGTCGATGAATGGCAGCGCTTTGCCCGCGTCCCGCAATAACCCGGCATCGGCATCGCCCGGCTCGCCCTCGGCCGGGTAGACCTCCGACGTGTAATGGGGATTTCGCTCCAGCACCATCTGGCGGTTCGGATCATTCACGGTCAGCATGTACGGGCCGGTGCCGATGGGATACCAGTCGAGGCTGATGTTTTTCTCCGCCATGCCGGGACGCGAGTAAAAGCGGTCGGCTTCCGGCGGTATCGGCGAAAAGAACGGCATGGCGAGCCAATAGACGAACTGCGGGTAGGTGCCGCGCACGCGGATGCGCAGGGTGTGGCGGTCGATCGCCTGCACGCCCTCCAGCTCGAAACGCGTGAGGTCGAGAACCTCTCCCGGCGCCAGCGCGCGCTGAGCCTTGGCAAGCGTTGCGGCGAATTCCTTCAGCCCGACGATGTACTCGCTCATCAGCCCGAGTATCGGCGAATGGAGGCCCGGGTGCGCGAGGCGCTTGATCTGATGCACGTAGTCGGCGGCGATCAATTCGCGCGTGCCGCGCCGTTTGAAATCCCCCAGGGCATGGACGTTTTCGAGATCCGCGCGCTGGAGATCGTGATAGACGTATTTGCCCGTCTCGTCCACGGCAAGCGCGGGATGCGGCTGGTACATGATGCCGGGGCGTATCCGCAGCACGTATTCGCTCACGGCAATGCTCGCCGGACTGGCGTTGTCGGGAAGCCTGCGGCCTTCAGCGTCAAGGAATGCGGGACGCGGGACCTCGACGGCGCCGAACGGAATCAGCTCATAGGGCCGCTTGAGGTAGTGGTACTGCAACGGCGGCTGGTAAATTTGCGCAATGAAGGTGTACTCGTTCGAGCTGTACGACTGCACCGGGTCGAGATGCTTGGGGCGCTCGGTGAACGCCGAGTAGAGGATGTTGGTGCCGGCCTGCGATGCCGGGTAGGGATTGTTCCACGCCTGGCCGTCGCATCCCGCGACCGCCAGGAAGGTAAGCCACCATAGCGCGCGCATCATCCGGGCAGAGTGTAGCTCAAATCCGGCGCGACGCGGGTCGCCCGCGCAGCAGCCCCCGTTCTATAATGCGCGCTTTTGCGGCCGCCGCGGCCGCATCGGGAAACCAATGCCTTTACTGCAGGACAAGAAGATCCTCGTCACCGGGCTCCTGTCCAACCGCTCCATCGCCTACGGCATCGCTGAAGCGCTCAAGCGCGAGGGCGCCACGCTCGCATTGACGTATCAGAACGAAAGCCTGCGCGAGCGCGTGGGCGAGCTCGCTCGCGATTTCGGCGCGGTTCCCGTATTCCCCTGCGACGTGGCAAGCGACGCCGAAATCGATGCGCTTTGCGAGGCCTTGAAGCGCGAGTGGGGTCATCTCGACGGCATCGTTCATTCGATTGCGTTCGCGCCGCGCGAAGCGCTGAAGGGCGGACTGCTGGAGGGCCTTACCCGAGACGCCTTTCGCCTCGCGCATGAGGTCAGCTCGTACAGTTTTTCCGCACTCGCCAAAGCCGGTGCGCCGCTCATGGCGGGCAGGCGCGGTGCGCTCCTCACGTTGACCTACCTCGGTGCGGTACGGAGCGTGCCGCATTACAACGTGATGGGGCTCGCCAAGGCGAGCCTGGAAGCCAGCGTGCGCTATATGGCGCAGGACCTCGGCCCCCGAGGCATACGAGTGAACGGCATTTCCGCGGGGCCGATCAAGACGCTAGCCGCTGCCGGGATCAGCGGCTTCGGCCGGATCCTCAAGTTCGTCGCGGAAAACGCGCCGCTGCGACGCAACGTCACCATCGAGGAAGTGGGAAACGCTGCGGCGTTTCTCATGAGCGACCTCGCGTCGGGCATCACCGGCGAGATCACCTACGTCGACTGCGGATTCAGCACCACGGTCGGAGGGATGGGCGGCGCGGAGTGACCGGCACGCCGCTTTACATCACTGCTTTTTCTCCACCAGCTCCTTGCTTATCCGTACCGGCTCCTTGCGCTTGAGGCTTTCCACGTAAGCGAGCATGGCTTCCTGGCCGCGCAGCTGGCGGAGCGCTTCGGTGATCTGCTTGCGCCGCTCGGGCTCGATCTTCTCGGACTCCACGACCTTGGACACCCGGATCAGGGTGTAGCCGTTCGGGCCATCGACCCCGCTGTAAGCGGGCAACTTGGCCACGTCCGCCCGGAAAGCCTGGCGCAGCACGGCCTCGCCGAACCCTTTGGCATCCGCACGTCCCACGAGCTGGGGCCCACCCCATTTGACATCCGCGTCCGCGCCCTGCCGTAATTTTTCCAGACGCTCGCGCCCCTCCTGTGCAGCGAGCTGCGCCGCGCGCTGCTGAACCAGTTTTTTCTCGATCGCCGCTGCCACCTCCGCAAGCGGCTGCATCGTCGCCGGCTTGCGCTCCAGCAAACGCGCCGCAACCAGCACGCCGGGAGCCGCTTCGACGACCTGGCTGTTGCGCTTGTTCGAAATCACGTCATCCGAAAATACGGTTTCCCGCAGACGGGGATGGTTGAGTATCTGGTCTGCCGCGTGGGTGCGGGTGATCCAGTCGCTCTGGCGCACCGGGCTCTTCGCGAGTTCCGCGGCAGGCTGCAGGCTCTCCGATTGCTCGAACACGACGTTGTTGAAGTGCTCGGCGAGTTCGGCGAAACTGCGTCCTGCCTGCTGACGTTTCAGCTCGGTCTCGATCTGCTTGCGGGCATCCTCGAAGCTGCGGCCCTCCCCGCCTTTGACGTTGGTGAGCCGGATGATGTGGAAGCCATACTGTGTTTCGACGGGTGCCGACACTTCGCCCGGCTTCATGGCAAACACCGCGTCTTCGAACGGTTTGGGCATCGTTCCGCGGCCGAAATAGCCGAGATCCCCGCCGTTCGCCGCGGAGCCGGGATCTTGGGAGTGTTCTTTCGCCGCCTCGGTGAAACGCTCGGGTTTCTGCCTGAGCTGCTTGGCCAGCTCTTCCGCCCGCATCCGCGCCTTCTGCTTGTCCTCCGCACTTGCCCCCGCATCCACTGTGATCAGGATATGGCTCGCCTGGCGTTCCTGCCGCGTTTCGAACTGCCCGCGGTGCTCTTCGTAGTATTTCCTGATCTCTTTCTCTTCGACTTCAATCCGGGCCATCAACTGGTCCATGGCCAGGGTCACGTACTCGACCCGCACCTGCTCGGGAATGCGAAACTCGTTCGGATTGTTCTCGTAATAGCGCTTGGCCGCATCCGCATCCAGTTTCACCTGCGAGGTAAAGCGGTCGGGCGCGATCGTCGATATGCTGATCTCGCGCTGCTGTTCCGAAATGCGCGCGAGCAGGTCGATAACGGTTCGCGGAACGAAGCTGGTCTCGCCGAAGGCATCGTCCATCTGCTGCAGGACCAGATCGTTCCGCAGATTGCCGCGGAACGAAGCGGTAGTCATGCCCTGCGACCTCAGGAACTGCAGCGCGGCCTGCTCGGAGAATTTGCCGTCGACCTGGAACGCGGGCGTCTCCGCGATGACGCTGTCCAACTGCTGATCGCTCACGGTCATGCCGCGGCTATAGGCGCGGCGCAGCAGGAGCTGGCGACGAATCAGCATCTCGAGCACGTCGTTGCGCAGCTCCGCGCTGTCGAGCAGCTCCGGGCTGGCACGCCCGCCGGTCAGCCGCTGGATCGTCTCCTGCCGCTCGCGCAGCGCACGCGCGAAATCCTGCTGCGTAATGCGGAAATCGCCGATGCTCGCCACCGTTTCGGTGCCCCCCGGCCGGTCCAGGCGGTCGACGCCGAAGAAAAGGAAGGGCGGGATCAGGAACAGAAACAGCACAACCTGGATTGCGCGTTTGTGATTTTGTATGAAGTCGTGCATGGGGAAAAAGGTTAACGGGCGGTCCGCGCCCTGACCGGCGCCTCAGCAGCGCCTCGTGAAAAAGGGCGAACCCGGTTCGCCCTTTTTCCTGCGACTTGGCGGAGTGGACGGGACTCGAACCCGCGACCCCCGGCGTGACAGGCCGGTATTCTAACCAACTGAACTACCACTCCCAAAAACCACGCGAATCGACGAACCATGACGAGCGCGTTCGACCGGTCCTGCTTTCGCCTTCATCGTTTCTGGCCGCCGTTCCCGTAATGGTGGGTGCTGAGAGGGTCGAACTCCCGACATTCGCCTTGTAAGGGCGACGCTCTACCACTGAGCTAAGCACCCCGCGGTCCCGCCTCCGGGGCCACGTGCTTCAAGCATTTTGGGGTAGACGCGCCGCGCGCACCTACCCCAAAGAATGGCCCGCAGTTTATCGCAAGTCGCAGTGCTTTGCCAGCCTCGGCTAGTGCTTGATCGCCGCCGGCGCGGGCGTTTCGGTGACCGGGATGGGGGGCGCATCCTGCTGCTCGGGCAGCGGCTCGGGCTTGCGCTCCAGCGCCATCTCGAACACGCTGTCTATCCATTTCACCGGGTGGATGTCGAGGCGGTTCTTGACGTTATCCGGAATCTCGGCGAGATCCTTGACGTTTTCCTCGGGGATCAACACCGTCTTGATGCCGCCGCGGTGCGCGGCGAGCAGCTTCTCCTTCAACCCGCCAATCGGCAATACTTCGCCGCGCAGCGTGATCTCGCCGGTCATCGCCACGTCGGCGCGCCCCGGGATCCCGGTCAACGCCGAACCCATGGCGGTGCAGATGCCGATCCCGGCGCTCGGGCCATCCTTGGGCGTCGCGCCCTCCGGCAGGTGGATGTGGATATCGTTCTTCTGGTAGAACTCCGGCTGGATGCCGAGCCGCTGCGAGCGGCTGCGGACCACCGAGAGCGCCGCCTGCACCGATTCCTGCATGACTTCGCCGAGCTTGCCGGTGGTCGTCATCTTGCCTTTGCCAGCCATGATCGCCGCTTCGATCGTCAGCAGCTCGCCGCCGACTTCCGTCCACGCGAGACCGTTCACCTGGCCCACCTGGTTGTTCTTCTCCGCCATGCCGAAGCTGTAGCGGCGCACCCCGAGGTATTTGTCGAGATTGCGAGCGCTGACCGCCATCTTGCGCGTCGAGCCTGCACGCACCAGTTCCTTCACCACCTTGCGGCAGATCTTCGAGAGCTCCCGTTCCAGCGCGCGCACGCCGGCCTCCCGCGTGTAGTAGCGGATGATGTCGCGCACCGCGCTCTCCGAAACCACCAGCTCGTCGGGCTTCAGGCCGTGGTTCTTCATCAGCTTGGGCAGCAGGTGGCGCTGGGCGATGTGCACCTTCTCGTCTTCCGTGTACCCGGACAGCCGGATCACTTCCATCCGGTCGAGCAGCGCGGGCGGAATGTTGAGCGTATTGGCGGTGGCCACGAACATCACGTCAGAAAGGTCGTACTCGACCTCGATGTAGTGGTCGACGAAGGTGTGGTTCTGCTCGGGATCGAGCACTTCCAGCAATGCGGACGCCGGATCGCCGCGGAAATCCATGCCCATCTTGTCCACTTCATCGAGCAGGAACAGCGGATTGCGCACGCCCACCTTGTGCATGTTCTGGAGGATCTTGCCCGGCATGGAGCCGATGTAGGTACGGCGATGTCCGCGGATCTCCGCCTCGTCGCGCACGCCGCCCAGCGACATGCGGACGAATTTGCGATTGGTCGCGCGCGCGATCGACTGGCCGAGCGAGGTCTTGCCCACGCCGGGCGCCCCGACCAGACAGAGGATCGGCGCCTTCAACTTGTCGACGCGCTGCTGCACTGCGAGGTATTCGACGATGCGCTCCTTCACCTTCTCGAGTCCGTAGTGGTCCTCGTTCAGCACCTTTTCCGCGGCCCCCAGGTCGGTGCTGATCTTGCTGCGCTTGCGCCACGGCAAGGAAACCAGCGCATCGATGTAGTTGCGCACCACCGTCGCTTCGGCTGACATCGGCGACATGAGCTTCAGTTTTTTCAGCTCGCTCTCCGCCTTCTTGCGCGCTTCCTTCGGCATGCGCGCCGACTTGATGCGCTTCTCGATCTCGTCGATATCCGCGCCTTCCTCCATCTCGCCGAGCTCTTTCTGGATCGCCTTCACCTGCTCGTTGAGATAGTACTCGCGCTGGCTCTTCTCCATCTGGCGCTTGACGCGGCCGCGGATGCGTTTTTCCACCTGCAGGATGTCGAGCTCGCCTTCGACCAGCTTGAGCAGGTGCTCGAGACGCTGCTTCACGTCGAACATCTCCAGCACTTCCTGCTTCTGCTCGAGCTTGAGCGGCAGATGCGCGGCGATGGTGTCGCCCAGCCGGCCGGCCTCGTCGATCCCCGCGAGAGACGTCAGGATCTCCGGCGGGATCTTCTTGTTGAGCTTCACGTACTGATCGAACTGCTGGATCATCGTGCGCCGCATCGCCTCGACTTCGTGGTCGGTGCTGGGCTCCAGCGGGACCGGAGTCGCGTTGACCGCATAGTGCGTCTTGACGTCGACGATGTCGTTGATCCGCGCGCGCTGATTGCCTTCGACCAGCACTTTCACCGTGCCGTCCGGCAGCTTCAGCATCTGCAGAATGTTGGCGAGACTGCCCACGTTGTAGAGATCCTCCGGCGCGGGCTCGTCCTTGGCGGCCGATTTCTGGGCGACCAGCACGATGCTCTTGCCCGATTCCATCGCCGTCTCCAGCGCCTTGATGGACTTCGGGCGCCCGACGAACAGCGGAATCACCATGTGCGGGAACACCACGACGTCCCGCAAGGGCAGCAAAGGCAGTTGGACGGTGCTCAGTCCGGGATCTTGTGAAGTGGGCATGTAAGTCGTTTCCCTCAGGAGGTATTACAAATTCAACATTGGGCGCGCAGCGGCAAAATCAAGCCTGCAGCGGCCGCGGGGTGGCTTGCGCCGGCGGCTGGCGTCCGGGCCCACTATACAGTGGATCCGGCGACCTTGGGCTGGTCTGAATATATCAGCAGCGGCGCCGCGTCGCTCACGATGGTGCCCTCATCGACCACCACCTTGATGACGTTTTCCATCGAAGGCAGGTCGAACATGGTATTGAGCAAAGTGTGTTCCAGGATCGAGCGCAGCCCCCGCGCGCCGGTCTTGCGCTCCAGCGCGCGCTTGGCGACCGCCCGCAGCGCGGGTTCGCGCACTTCCAGCTCGACCCCTTCCATGCCGAACATCTTCTGGAACTGCTTGAGCAAGGCATTCTTGGGCTGCGTCAGGATCTGTATGAGCGCGATCTCGTCGAGTTCCTCGAGCGTGGCAACGACCGGCAGCCGGCCGACGAACTCGGGAATGAGCCCATACTTGATAAGGTCTTCCGGTTGCACCTCGCGCAGGACCTTGGTGATGTCCTTGCGGTTGTCGCGGCTGCTCACTTCGGCCGAAAACCCGATGCCGCTCTTCTCCGAGCGCGCCCGGATGATCTTGTCCAGCCCGTCGAACGCGCCGCCGCAAACGAAGAGGATGTTGGTCGTGTCGACCTGCACGAATTCCTGGTTCGGATGCTTGCGCCCGCCCTGCGGCGGCACCGACGCAATCGTGCCTTCGATCAGCTTCAACAGCGCCTGCTGCACGCCCTCTCCGGACACGTCGCGGGTGATGGACGGGTTGTCCGACTTGCGGGAAATCTTGTCGATCTCGTCGATGTAGACGATGCCGCGTTGCGCCTTTTCGACGTCGTAGTCGCACTTCTGCAGCAGCTTCTGGATGATGTTCTCCACGTCCTCGCCGACGTAACCGGCTTCGGTCAGCGTCGTTGCATCCGCCATCACGAACGGAACGTTCAGCAGGCGCGCCAGCGTCTGGGCAAGCAGCGTCTTGCCCGAACCGGTCGGCCCGATCAGCAGGATGTTGGACTTGGCCAGCTCGACGTCGTCACCCTTGGTGATCGTCTTCAGCCGCTTGTAGTGGTTGTACACCGCGACCGACAGGATTTTCTTGGCGGTGTCCTGCCCGATCACGTACTGGTCGAGTATGCCGCGGATTTCGTGGGGCACGGGAAGGTCGGACTTGGCGCTCTTGCCGCCATGCTCGGTCGAGGTTTCCTCGCGGATGATGTCGTTGCACAGCTCGATGCATTCATCGCAGATGAAAACCGACGGCCCGGCGATCAGCTTCCTTACTTCGTGCTGGCTCTTGCCGCAGAACGAACAGTAAAGCAGTTTCTCGCCGCCGACTTTGTCTGACATACCGCTCTTCCTCATGTGACAGTTACGACACTAGGACGCCGTTTCCGTTCTGCTCACCAGCACCCGGTCCACCAGGCCGTAGCTCACCGCCTGTTCCGCCGACAGGAAATTGTCGCGGTCCGTGTCCTTCTGGATCGTTTCTATCTTCTGTCCCGTATGACGCGCCAGGATCTCGTTCAGTTTTCCCTTGAGAAACAGGATTTCTCGCGCGTGGATCTCCACGTCCGAGGCCTGTCCCTGGAAGCCGCCCATCGGCTGGTGAATCATCACCCGTGAATTGGGCAGGCAGAAACGCTTGCCCTTGGCCCCCGCCGCGAGCAGCAGAGAGCCCATGCTCGCCGCCTGCCCGACGCACAGCGTCGACACGTCGGGCTTGATGAACTGCATCGTGTCGTAAATCGCCAACCCGGCCGACACCAGCCCACCGGGCGAGTTGATGTAGAACGCCACGTCCTTGTCCGGATTTTCAGATTCCAGAAACAGCAGCTGCGCGACGATGAGATTCGCCGTGACCTCCGTCACGGGCCCCACCAGAAACACCACGCGCTCCTTGAGCAGGCGCGAATAGATGTCATACGCGCGCTCGCCGCGACCGCTCTGCTCGATCACCATCGGGATCAAGCCCAGTCCTTGAGGTTCCGTATATCGGCTCATTGCCTTCCACCCATCAGTTCGTCGAAGGCGACCGCCTTCTCTTCCACTTTCGCGCCCCGGACCACCCAGGCCACGACATTATCTTCCATTACCGCAGACTCGATTTCGCGCAGCCGGTCCGGGGACTGGTAAAACCACTTGACCACTTCCGCCGGCCGCTCGTAACTCTGCGCCTGCTCCTCCACCACCGCCCGCACCTGTTCCGGTTTGGGATGGAGATTGCCGGTCTTGACGACTTCCGCGATGATCAATCCGAGCCGCACATTGCGCTCGGCCTGCTTCTCGAAGACCTCGCGCGGCATGGGCGTGTCGTCCTTGACCTGGACGCCGCCCGCCGTCAATTCCTGACGCATGCGCTGCTGCAGGCGCTGAATTTCCATGTCCACCAGCGACTTGGGGGCCTCGATCCGATTGACCTCGAGCAGCGCCTGCATGACCTGCTCCTTGAGACGATTCTTGAGGCGCAACCTGACTTCCCGCTCCAGATTGGCCCGGACATCGGCCCTCATCTTCTGCAGATCGCCATCGGCGATCCCCAGGCTGCGCGCAAAATCGGCGTTCAACTCCGGCAGGCGCGGCGCGCCCACCTCGTTGACGGTCACGTCGAACCGCGCCGTCTTACCGGCGACGTCCTTACCATGATAGTCATCCGGAAACCGCACATCAAACGTCTTCGATTCCCCTTTCTTCACGCCGGAGAGCTGGCTTTCGAAATCAGGCAAAAGCCGGCCTTCTCCGAGCACCACGCTCTGAGCCTGCGCGGCGCCGCCCTCGAATTCCTTATCGTCGATGGTACCCCGGTAGTCAATAGTGAGCCGGTCCCCGCGCTCCGCCGCCCGGTCGACCGGGTCATACTCCGCACGCTGCTTGCGCATGATCTCCAGCGTCTTGTCGACCTCGGCCTCGCCCACCTCAAGCTGCGGCTTGGTGATTTGCACCTGCGACAGGTCGCCGAGCGCCACCTCCGGATAGACCTCGAACGTGGCGCTGTACTCGAACGTGTTCGCGCCCTCGGCGAGCGGCTTGGCCTCGAACCTGGGATAACCGGCAACCCGCAGTTTCTGCTGCCGGACCGCCTCTCCGAAACTCTTCTCCACGGCGTCCCCGAGGACTTCCTGCCTGACCTGCGGTCCGTATTGCTGGGCCACGACCTTCAAGGGCACTTTGCCCGGACGAAAGCCGTGCATCTTGACGGACCGGCTCAGCTTCCTCAGGCGGGTTTCGATTTCGCTATCGATCTCCTCGATGGGAACGGAGACGCTGAGCCGGCGTTCGAGCTGGCCCTGCTTTTCCAACTTGGCTTGCATTACCTCAGCATCCCCTATAACGATGTCATCTGGTGCGAAAGGAGGGACTCGAACCCACACGCCTTTCGGCGCCAGAACCTAAATCTGGTGCGTCTACCAATTTCGCCACTTTCGCGCTGTGCTGCCACTGTGCTGCTTTTGCAACCCTTTGATTGTAATATAATCCGCAC
>JBQTJV010000186.1:0-2323 GCA_052386775.1 Betaproteobacteria bacterium | reverse complement strand
GCATCGTCGTGCCGAAGGGCACGCCGATCGGCGCCGTCGCCGTGCTCGAGGATGCGATCCGCAGGACGGTCGAGAGCCAGGAGTTCGTGCGGGCGAGTGAGAAGTACGCTGTGCGGCCGGCGTTCATGCGGGGGCCGGAGTTCGGCGAGCTGATCGCGAAGGAAGACGCCGACCTCGCGCGCCTCATGCAGCTGATCGGATTGAAAAAATAGCCATGCCGCTCAGCCATATCGAGCATTTCCTGCTGCAGACCACCGACATGGAAAGGACGCGCGAGTGGTACACGAAGGTGCTCGGCATGCGCGTCGGTCCCAGCCCGGACTTCAAGTTCCCGGTGTTCTGGCTCTACCTCGGCGACAAGGACGTGGTGCACGTTACTGAGGGCGGCAAGAACGTGTCCGAAAACCGCAAGAAGTACGTCGGGCAGCAGTCCGACGCGCTCGAGGGCACGGGCGTGGTCGACCACATCGCGTTCCGCGCCACCGGACTGCGCGAAATGCTCGCGCATCTGAAATCACTCGGCGTCGACTTCAAGCAGCGCCAGGTCGACGACCAGGGCCTGTACCAGCTCTTTCTCTTCGATCCGAACGGCGTCAAGGTCGAGCTCAACTACGCCAATGCCGAGGCGAAGGGCATCAAGGCCGAGGTGATGGCATCCGATCTCCGTTTTCAGCGATTACCCTGAGGCGGGCGGATTGATTTCCTATGGAGTCGACCTTGCCGATCTTTTCCGGCGTGCGGCACCCTATGTCGATCGAATCCTGAAGGGAGCAAAGCCGGCGGAGCTCCCGGTCCAGCAGCCGACGAAATTTGAAATGGTCGTGAACCGCAAGACCGCTCAAGCGCTTGGCTTGAAGATTCCGCAGTCGATGTTGCAGCGCGCGGACAGGGTGATCGAGTAGCAGCGGTCCCGAACGCGCCGCCGGGTATCATGGAAGCAGGATGCGGAAGCGCTTGCGGCCGCGCAGGCGGTAGACGGAGAAATCGCGCTGGTCGATAGTCGCGATCGCGGCAATACCCGTGGCTTCGGCCAATGCAATCAGCGTGGCGTCTGCATAGTCGCAGGGAAGATCGAGATAACGATCCAGTATCCGCGACACCTCGGCATGGTCTGCGACCGGCTCCACGCGGAGCAGGCCCGCGCCGCGCATGCGTGTGATCCAGGTGAGGGCAGAGCGCCGGTGCGCGGCGTTCGATCCGAGGACGTAGGCGGTTTCGGTCACCACGGCCTCGGTGGTCAGCAGCTCGCCGCGGAATCCCTTGAACCAGTTTGCGGCGGCAGCGTGGTGCGAATCGTCCCGGTGGATGAATGCAACGATCGCGCCTGTGTCAACGAGCGCGCGTGCCACGGAAGGCTTTGCGTGCTAACTCCCGGACCTTGTCGGATCGAACGCCCCTGGCACCTCGGCGCGGAATCAGGTCGACCCCGAGCGTGTACGCGCTCTCCCCACTGCCATGCTGACTGAGGAACCCGTCGAGCGCGCGGATCACCGCCTCGGAGCGCGTAACCCCGTTGCGCGTGCAGTATTCCGCCAGTTTCTGCTCGACTCTCGGCGGAATGCGCGCATTGATGGTATCCCTCATGACCGGAATCCTTTTGTATTACAACTTATTTATATTGTATCACACAATCAGTTCAGCGAGTGTCCCCGGCAAAGCCCCGCTGCAGGACCGCGATACGGTCGAGCGCTGCCGCGGGCAGCGGCCCTTTCAGGACGGCCGCGAGCGCATCCTCGAACTGCTGCGGCGTCGCCACGCCCACAAGGATCGTGCCCATCGCCGGATGCGAGATGCAGAAACGCGTGGCGGCTTCGGCGAGGCTGGCGGCAAATCCCTCAGTGACGAGCGGGGCGAGGCGCTGCGCACGCTTGAGGTCGCCCTGGTAGCTCATCGCCGAGCCGATCGGCTCCGGCGGCGGGCTTGCGATGGGATGACGCTCGGCGGAGCCCGACAGCGCGCCGCCCGCCAGCACCCGGATTCCCACCACACCCACCCCCGCCGCCTTCGTGCGGTCGAACATGCGGCCGTAGTCCTGCGCCGGGTAATTCGCCGGCAAGGCAGATGCGGCCGACGAATTGAGCATGTTGTACGTCACCTGTGCCGAGTCGAAGACGCGCGCATCGATGACCTCGTTGACGGCGGCAGTGTCCCCGATCGCCGTGATACCGAGATATCGCACCTTCCCCAGCCGGCGCTGCGCCTCAAAAGCGGGCAGGACCTCGTCCAGCACGAGGCGGGAGGACGTGATCGGATTGTGGAAATGCAGAATATCGACCTTCTCCATGCCCAGCCGCCGCAAGCTTCCCTCGAGGGACTTGGCGAT
>JBQTJV010000185.1:0-8246 GCA_052386775.1 Betaproteobacteria bacterium | reverse complement strand
GCCCTGGAGCAGGCGCTGCATCGGGTACGGGCGCGCGAGATCCTGCTGGATCTGGACGAGTGCCCTGCGCTGCGCGCGCGTCAGCTTGAAGGGCAGCCGCTCGATCAGGGGGCGGGTAAGGCTGCCGAGCAGCTTGAGCGGCGGCGCCCCCGCGGCCCGGCGCCGCTGGTAATGCAGCCGCATCGAAAGCTGCTGCGCCAGCAGTTCGTCGAACTTGATCCGGCGCCACGCCGGGTGGCCGCGCGCCATCAGCGCCTCCTGCGGCGCCCGCGGAGGCGGATTGTGCAGATAGCGCACGGCTTCGGCAAAGCGTGGGAGCCTGCGCAGCACCAGCAAGCCGTCGGGCAGCGTATCGCTCAAGTCGCATTCGGCGAGCGCGCGCGCGATCAGCCGCCGCAGCGCCTCTTGCGCGAGGCCCGCGGTGGTGGGGTAGACCGGCGTCAGCGACTGCGGCACCGGCGTATCGCCGTGCACCATGCGATAGCGCGGATGCACCATTTCCGCGCCGAAAAACCCGTGGCGGATTTCGCCGTATGCCCGCACCAGCGTGCCGGGGGCAAGCTGCTTCAACTGGCTCGTATAGAAATTGAAGAACCGCAGCGTGAGCACGCCCGATCCGTCCTCGATGTGGCACACGAGCTGGCGTTTGGGGCGATACTTGATGTCGCACTCCACCACCTTGCCCTGCACCAGCACGGGGTGTGCCGCCGGCGCGGCGCTGATGGCGTAGAGCCGCGTCTCGTCGTCATAGCGCAGCGGCAGGTGCAGCACCAGATCGAATGCGCTCGCGATACCGAGCTTTGCAAGACGCGTCTGCGTCGCCGGGGTCAGCTCGCTCCAGAGGCCGCTTCGCGCGCCCTTCGCCGCGCGAGGCACGAGGGCCTTGGTGGCGGCCTCGCGGCCGGCCGCGGCGCCTGAGTCCTTGCCGGTCATGCTCCGAGCCGGCCGGCTCAGTCCCTGTCGCGTTGCCGCTTGGGCAGCACCATCACCGCGTCGATCTCGACCTGCGCGCCGCGCGGGAGACTCGCGACACCCAGCGCCGCCCGCGCCGGATAGGGCTGTGCAAAGTAGGTCGCCATTATTTCGTTGACCCGCGTGAAGTGGCCGAGATCGGTGAGATAGACGTTGAGTTTGACGATGTCGTCCATGGCGCCGCCCGCGGCAACAGCGACCGCCTTGAGATTCTCGAACACGCGCCGGATCTGGGCTTCCGTGCCGGAGACGAGTTCCATCGTCTTCGGATCGAGCCCGATCTGGCCGGCGAAGTAAACGGTGTTGTCGCAGCGCACCGCCTGCGAGTAGGTGCCGATCGCCTGGGGCGCGGCATCGGTCTGTACGACTGTCTTCATTTTCAGCCTCCTGGAAGTGTCGGGGCCTGCATCCGGTGCGCTATCATGAAGCGCCCGATAGCAGATTTCAAATCTTCGCCCGTGAAAAGCCCCGCCGTCGTCAATCTGGAGAAACTGCTCGGCGGCGCACGCGACAATGCGCTGCTGCGCTACAGCCTCGGGAACGAATATCTTAAGAGCGGCGACGCCGCCGGCGCGGTCGCTCATCTGCGCGTAGCGCTCGCCCGGGATTCACGGTACTCGGCCGCGTGGAAACTGCTGGGGCGCGCCCTCAGCGAAAGCGGACAGCCGGCCGAGGCGCTCGCGGCCTACCGCGAAGGCATTCGGGTGGCCGAGGCCAAGGGCGACAAGCAGGCCGCGAAGGAGATGACGGTCTTCGCCCGCCGGATCGAGCGCGTCCTTTCCGGGAAACACGACTGATTTCGACTGCCCGCATCAGCCCGGCAATTTCAGCACGTACTTCGCCAGGATGTTGCGCTGGATCTCGCTCGAGCCGCCGTAGATGGTCGCCGGTCGCGCGTAGTAGAACGGGCTGAGAAAGTCCGCCTCGACACCCGCGACCTCATGCACGCCCGCGAGCACGCCTTCCTCGGCGCCGGTCTCGACCAGCAGTTCGGTCAGCCGCTGCCACGTCTCCATGGCCCAGATCTTGAGCGTCGAGACGTCCTGCCCCAGCGGTTCGCCGCGCTTGACCTGCTCGACGTAGCGGCCATAGAGGGCAGCCAGGTCCTCGATGTCGAGCTTGAGCGCGGCGTAGCGGTCGACGAATCCCGGGTCGCTGAAGAGGCCCTTCGCACGCGCGATCATCTCCAGCCGGTTGAGCGCGTACTGCGGGCGGCGCGGGCTGCCGATGTTGAGCCGCTCGTGCGAGAGCAGCGCCTTTGCCACCGTCCAGCCCTGATTCAGCTTTCCGACGAGCGTGTCGCGCGGGATGCGCACGTCGTCGAAGTAAACCTGGCAGAACTCCTCGTGACCCGCGAGGTTGCGAATGGGGCGCACGGTGATGCCCGGCGTTTCCAGATCGACGAGAAAGAAGCTGATGCCCTCCTGCTTCTTCGCCTGCCGGTCGGTGCGCGCGAGGAGATAAATGTGCGTGGCGTCGTGCGCGAGCGTGGTCCAGATCTTCTGCCCGTTGACGACGTAGTGTTCGCCGTCCAGTACCGCAGTCGTGCCGAGGCTGGCGAGATCGGAGCCGGCATTAGGCTCGGAATAGCCCTGGCACCAGATGATCTCGCCCGACAACGTGCGCGGCAGGTAGAACGCGCGCTGCGCATCGGTGCCGTACTTCATGATGATGGGGCCGACCTGCGTGATGCCCTGATCGGGTGCGCGCGCAACACCGTGGCGTTCCATTTCCTCGAGATAGATGACCATCTTGCCGGCATCGAGACCCATGCCGCCGCACTCGCGCGGCCAGTTGGGCGCGATCCAGCCTTTCTCGTAGAGCGTGCGCCACCAGTCCTTGATCTCCGCCCAGCGCACCCGGCGCAACACGTAGCGCAGTTCTTCCGGGTAGCGGCTCGCGATGAAGGTGCGCACTTCGCGGCGGAAGTCTTCGTCGCGCCACGCGTTGTAGTCTGTCGCGGTGTTCGCGCTCACGCGCCTCCCTCCAGCGCAAGCTTCGCATAGCGCCGCCGGTGCCACGTCGACCCGCCGAGCCAGGCGGCGAGCACCATCGCGCGCTTGAGATAAAGGCCGGCATCGTACTCGTCGGTAAAACCGATCGCGCCATGCAACTGGATGGCCGCACGGGTGATGGTCAGTGCGGCCTCCGAACAGCGCGCCTTGGCGCGGCTCGCCAGCGCGGCGCGGACCCGGGCATCGGGCTTCCCGTCCAGCGCGGCGATGACGTGGTCGAGCGCTGCCGAGGCGAGCTGCTGCTGGATGTAGAGATCGGTCGCGCGATGCTGCAACGCCTGAAAGCTCCCGATCGGCTTGCCGAATTGCACGCGCGTCCTGAGGTACTCGATCGTCATCTCGAGCGCCCGGCTCATGACGCCGTAAAGTTCGGCGCTGGCGATCACGCGGCCATGATCGAGCGCCCGCTCGAGCACGTTCGCGGCCACCGCTTCGGAGGCGAGCAGGTTATCGCGCGGCACAACGACATCAGTAAGCCCGAGCGCGCCGAAGTGACGGCCGTCTGCCAGGGTTTCGAGTTTCAGCGCAGCACCCGGCGCAGCGCGGTCGATCCAGCAGAGCGCGAGCGCCTGCGCATCGGTGCGCACGGCGACGATGTAGCCATCGGCCCCGGCAGCCCCGGCGATGAAGCGCTTCTCGCCATTGAGCCGGTAGCCGCCCTCGAATGGTGCGGCGTGCGTTTTCGTTTCGGCGAAGTCGCCGCCCGCCTGTTCCTGCCACGCCAGCGCCGCGATCGTCGCGCCGGACGACATCTCCTGCAGCAATCGCGATTTCAGCGTGGCGTTGTCGGCGCCCGCCACAACTTCTGTTGAAAGCACTGCAGCGGCGGTATACGGCTCCGGCGCGAGCGAGCGCGCCAGACCCTCGGCAATGATCGCTGCATCGGCCAGCCCCAGGCCCAGCCCGCCGTGCGCTTCCGGAATGAGAACGCCGAGCCAGCCCAGTTCCGCCATCTCTTTCCAGACACGGCGTTCGTATTCGTGGGGCGAATCGCGCAGTCGCCGCACCCTCGCGATATCCGTGCCGCGCGCGACGAAATCGGCGACGCTCGCGCGCAGCATCTCGCGCTCTTCGTGGGGGTGCGTTGCAGGAAAGTGTGCCAAGCGGGGACGGGGTGGGTAGAGAAGGGAAGCGAACCGCAATATTTTTAACGTGAGCGAGCCGCTGATCCGTGCCGGCATTATACCGGCACCAGATCGCGATCGGGACACGCTGGACCTCCTTCGCCGCGCGCAAAAAAAGCCCCGCACTTCTCCGCGGGGCTTAATTTCGCGATGGGTTTAGCCGTTAATGTTTCTTGCCTTTACCTTGCCCGCCGCTGTCACGCGAACCGGGGGCTGCGCCGGTCGACGCGTCGGCGGCGCCACTCCCGCGCAGCGTGGGGCCTCGATCCTTGCCCGGACCCGAGATGCTCGCCCCGGCCACGGCCGCGCTCGCCGTGCGCGCATCGTTGCCTGCCTCCTTGCCGCGGAACGTCCCGGCAGCAGACACGCTATTGCCGCGATCCTGCAGCGACGCCTGGCTGGCCGCGGCGCCGATTGCGCTGCTGCCGCTGTCGCGCCCCCGCAGGCTGCTTTGGCTTACTGCACCGGCTGCCACGCTGGATCCGTGGTCGCGGTGGCGGCCGTTACTCATGCCGCCCGATGTGCTGCCCCGCAGATCCGTTCGGTTCGCGTCACCGGAAACCGAGACGGCGGACGCACCGAGCACCGGAGTGCTGTCACGGCTCAACGCGTTCGACTGGCTCGCGGAGATGCCGGCGATATGCTGTTCGCTGCCGGCACCCCGCATGGAACGGCTTGCGCCTTGCTCCGACTGGGCCGGATGCACGTCTACCGCGTGCGCTACCTGCCCCCAGCCCATGCCCTGACTGCGGAGCTGCAGCACCCCCGCCATGTCGGTCGTCTGACCCTGCGCGTTGGTGACCGTTCCGCCCATCAATGCCGCTTCCGTCGGCTGCGGTGTCGGACTGGTGATGCCGGCGGCGGCGAGATCGCGATTCGCCAGCGTCAAGGCGCGATCCCGTTGTCCTTTGGGGAGACTCGCCAGGGTGGTCGTCGAGCTGCTCGCCTCGGTGTTGCCGGCGGCATTTCCATTCACTGCAGTCGTCGTGGTCGTCGCCGTGCTGATGCTGTTGTTGTTTCCGTTAACGAGATTGTTGTTGTCGCCCACGATGTTGTTGTTGCCCGTTATCGTCGTGCCGCCCGGCAGGAAGATGTCGATGTCGTTGATCGCGGTCGCACTGGCATTGCTCGTGCTGGTGCTGCTGGACGAGGCGCTCGGCGCACTGGAGCTCGTCGCCGTCGGGCTGGGCGCCGCCGTGGTCGCGACATTGCCCGCTCCGCTGACGGCGGTATTGGTGGTCGTGGCTGGCGACGTTGTGGTCGAATTGCCGGCGCCGCTCACCGCCGCGTTGGTCGTGCCCGAGGCCGGCGTGGCAGTGGTGCCGCTGGCGGTCGTCGTCGGACTGCTCGTATTGCTCTGCACCGGCGCGCTCGTGCCGCTCGCCGCGGTACCGGAACCGCTGACGGTCGAGGCATTGACGGTCGTCGAACCGGACGCATTGACGTCGCCCGACCCGCTGTTGGTCGCGCTGACGGTCGTTGAGCCGGACGCGTTGGTCACAGCCTTGATCGGACTCGTCGTCGTGGCGGGGCTGGTCGCGCTGATACTCCTGTCCTCTACCGGTGCAGCCGTGCCGCTCGCCGCGAGGCCGGAACCGCTGACCGTGGCTGCATTCACCGTGGTCGATCCTGCGGCGTTGATGGCCCCGGAGCCGCTATTGGTGGCGTTGAAGGTAGTTGATCCTGATGCATTAGTCACAGCGGTTTGTTCGACAGCGGACATGCTTCCCCAGCTCAGCAGCGCTGCGCTCACCGCCGCCGCAACCAAGTTGCCGGGATATTGCAATCTCCTCATCGTCATGTCACTCCTTTCCGTTGCACCAAATGAAAATCTCCCTGAAGTATCAAAGCGGCCCGCGAGATCTTTCCCGAGGAGCGCTTCGAATTGAGGGACGTCTCAGGCCGGCCGGACGTCGATGGCGTGAATGGAATCTCTCCGGCTCGATGGGTGCCTTGGGTGCAGCACCTCAGCGAACCATCCGAGCATCCTCTTCGGCAAGTTTCGAGACGAGAGCATAGAAACGCTGATAAAACTCGGGGTCGTTTACCGTCTCGCGGCTGATCGGCCGCAGGACTTTTGCCGAGCCGGCGGGCACCGTGACCGTGGCCCATCCGATACCAAATGCGCGGTGCTGCTTTTCCGCCTGCACCTGGTTGACTTCCTTCAACGCCGTCGCATAAACGGTGCTGGTCCCGTTGTTGTTGTCCGCACAGGAAGTCTGCAGGCGCAGGGTGACGTTCGTTTCGTCATCCGCCTGAAACTCCTTTATGCCCGTAAGCGTTGCCGCCTCGGCGGTCGAGCGGTCCAGCATGTAACCCTGCGCGAGGAACGCGCGCTTGACGCTCCAGCACACGACCTTGCTCGGGTGGTTGACCTTGGCGCTGAATGGCGTGGTCGAATTAAACGCCTCCTTGCGATGAAAGTCCTTCGTGCTCGCGCAGCCCCCGACGAGCACGGCGGCAATGAAAGCATAAACCGGCGATTTCAAGCGCGCGCCACCCGCGAACGAAATCGAATCGGGGTGTTTTACGGAATTCGCGATTTCAGATCGAATCATCATTCGCTCCGCACTCACGCACATGTGAAGCTACACGGCGCGCTCCCGCCATGAAGCAGAACGCAAAGGCAGGGCGACAGACTGTCAACCATCACCCGTCAGCCGCCCCGGGCCTTGCCTTGCAAACCACCTGAAAAGGCAAAGCCACTATTTCCGACCGCGTGCTCGGCGACGGAGTTCACGTGCGATGGCGCAATCGGGCGGCGATATTGGAGCTTTTGATCAAACATTTCTCATTCATCCGGAGAAGAAGCCTGCGAATTGAAAGCGTCTGCGGCGCGCGCCGTCGAAGTTTTTTCAACAGTGAAAAAATCGAGTCTGACCGTGACGGCGTCGACAGTTTGGTTGTCAAAGCCGCCCGGTGATGCAATCGCAGTGACGCTTTCTCCCGTGGCTTCGCGCGGTGGCGCAGGAATCGAACCCGCGACCATTTGCGACAACAGGTTACCCGCAGGCGGCGCTGGCCGTGCACCGCCTACCCCGTTCAAGTGCGGGCTGTTCCATTAGAACTGCTGAAGTAATACACGAGTTGGACTGCCGACACGGCTGCCGCGATGGCCAGCAATGAAATTGGCTGGATGCTCTCGCGAGAAAAAGGTCGCTGTTCCGGGAGTACAGCCTCCGGAACCAGCGGATGCCCAAGCGGTTTACTTCAGTCGAGGAGGAATTCTGGTGGAGTGGAGGAGGATCGAACTCCCGACCTTCGCATTGCGAACGCGACGCTCTCCCAGCTCCGCAGAATCAGCTACTTACAAACGCAGGCCCGGAACGACGCGGACCAGAGTAATTCTATTTTGGGTCACCTTTGGGCCACCTAAGTGGGCCACTGACCGCAACACGATTATACCGGAGGCACGTCGCACTGGTATGCTCGCAAGCTCGATGGCTCGCCCAGCGCGGTGTGCCGAGCACTTACGCCCGAAAACGCCTTTGGTGACCTACCATTCGCCTTTGCGGACTGCTTTGATGGCTTTCTCTCTAAGGACCAATTCCAAGCCCAGAGCCGACAGCAGCTTGAAAAGGCTCTCCAGGCTGCTTCGCTCGGGCTCACTCTCTAGCAGAGAGATGGTCTTTGGCAACAACCCGACTCGGCTGCCTGCATCAGTTTGAGATAGGCGCTTCTGTCGACGGTGACCGCGCAATATTTCACGCAGCTGCCTGGGTGTTCGCGCTAGATATTCCATGGCGTATCCCCTATGAGGTATATTCCTACCGTATACCCTATAAGGTATGTCAGCCCGTCCTTCAAGAGTTGCCGGCAGATTGAAAGCCTAGTAGCTGGTGCACCGCTATCGTAAGATTTCTGCGCAACCGCGGCGACCCGACACATCGCGCTTTAGAATCGGGCCATAACCTCACCCGCTAGAGGTTTTATCTTTCCCCCAGCCTTCGGTGGAGGGAAACACGCCACACTGGCTACCTCACAGTAGATAAGAAGCGCAATTGGAAGTGCTACTAGTTGCTTTAACTGCATTTAAATCTCTGCCACTATTATCGCGCGGACTCAATTTGCCGGACTAGTTCTTTGCCTCGAACAGTCAACCTCACAAGCTTGCGCTTTCGATAATAAGGATCCT
>JBQTJV010000184.1:0-3137 GCA_052386775.1 Betaproteobacteria bacterium | reverse complement strand
TCCCGGTGCCGATGGCCCATACCGGCTCGTATGCGATCACCGCGCGCGCCAGCGCCTGTGCCCCGGCGTGCCGGATAACCGCCTCCAACTGCCTTGCGACCACCCGTTCGGTATTCCCAGCCTCACGCTCGGAGAGCGATTCGCCCAGGCACAGTATGGGGATCAGTCCCGCTTTCTGTGCCGCGGAAAACTTTTCGCCCACGACACCGTCCGGCTCGCCGAACACGCTGCGCCGCTCGGAATGGCCCACGATCGCATAGCGACAGCCGAACTCCGCCAGCATCGCCCCGGAAACCCCGCCCGTATAAGCGCCTTCACCGAACTGGCACACGTCCTGGGCGCCCCAGTCGATGCCCGTACCGCGCAGCAACTGCTGGACCTGCGCCAAGTACGGAAACGGCACACAGATCGCGCGCTGTATCGTGGAAAGCGGTGAAATGACAGGAATCAAAGCGCGCAGCAGCGCCTCGTTGGAAGCCAGGCTGCCGTTCATCTTCCAGTTGCCCGCCACAAGCTTGCCGCGCATCGCCAACCCGGCCCGCGAAATCATTGAATTTTACAGACCGCGACGCCGAGGGTCAACGCGAAAACTGCCGCGATTGCATTGATTAGACAAATGAAAGTTATGCCGGTGCCGCCGAGCATCGCGGACTGCGGCTCAACTTCTCCGGCGCAGCGCATCAGCCCGCGGCGCGCACCGTATTGGCGATGCTTTCGGCGAGCATTTTGACGCGCGCCTGCTGCTTGCCCTCGACCATGACGCGAATGACCGGCTCCGTTCCCGAAGCACGGAGCAGGACGCGCCCCGCCGCGCCCAGGTCCCGCTCGGCTTTGGCAACCGCCGCCTTTACCGCGCGGTGATTGCTGAAATCGAAACGCTTGGTGAGCGCCACATTGATCAGCACCTGCGGATAGAGCGTGATCCCTGCAGCGGCCTCGTGCAGGGTGGTCTCGTTCTCCCTCAGCGCCCGGAGGACCTGCAACGCCGAAATAATGCCGTCGCCAGTGGTGTGCCGCGCAAGACAAACGATGTGCCCGGAATTCTCCCCGCCGAGCCGCCACCCGCGCTCATGCAGCATTTCAAGAACATAGCGGTCGCCGACGCGGGCGCGGGCGAACGCGATGCCCAACGCATCGAGCGCGTGCTCCAAGCCGAGATTGGTCATCTGCGTGCCGACGACCCCGCCTTGCAGTTCACGGCGCTGATGCTGATGGTGGGCGATGATGTAGAGCAGTTCGTCTCCGTCGTGAAGCGAACCTTGCGCATCGACCATCAGCACGCGGTCGCCGTCGCCATCGAAGGCGATGCCGACATCTGCCTTGTTGCGCTTCACGGCCTGCTGCAGGGCCCGCGGGTGCGTGGTGCCGACGCCGGCGTTGATATTGAACCCGTCCGGCCCGGTGCCGATGGTGAACACCTCGGCGCCCAGCTCGTGGAATACATGCGGCGCGATGTGATAGGCCGCGCCATGCGCGCAGTCGAGCGCGATGCGCATGCCGCGCAAGTGCAACTGGTTCGGAAAAGTGCTCTTGCAGAACTCGATGTAACGCCCGGCTGCATCGTCGATGCGCCGCACCTTGCCGAGGCCGGCGGATGACAGGCACTTGAACGGCCGCGCAAGCTCGCGCTCGATGTCATTCTCGGTTTCGTCCGGCAGCTTCATTCCAGAACCCGAGAAAAACTTGATGCCATTGTCTTCGTACGGGTTGTGCGAAGCGCTGATCACGATGCCGGCCGTGAGTCGCAGAGCCCGGGTGAGATAGGCGACGGCCGGCGTCGGCATCGGTCCGACCAGCAGCACGTCGATTCCCGCGGCCGTCAGACCGGCCTCCAGCGCCGATTCGAGCATGTAGCCGGATACGCGCGTGTCCTTGCCGATCAGCACCGTGGCGCGTTCGGATCCCGGGCTTCGGGCAGCGAGCACTTTCCCCGCCGCGTATCCCAGGTGCATCACGAACTCGGGCGTGATGGGCGCCGTCCCCACCTTGCCGCGCACGCCGTCCGTCCCGAAATATTTTCTTTTCATGTCTCTATTTTAATCGGCGAGCCGCACGGCATTCCATACCGCCAGGGCATCGCGCGTCGCCGCGACGTCGTGCACCCGCACGATGTGAGCGCCGTGCTGAACCGCGATCAAGGCGGCGGCCACCCCGGCGTAGACCCGTTCGTCAGTAGCGCGTCCGGTGATTCGCCCCAGCGTGGACTTGCGTGAAAGCCCGGCGAGCACCGCGACACCCAGGTTCGCGAACTCGCCCAGCCTGCGCAACAGGATCAGATTGTGTTCCAGCATCTTGCCGAAGCCAAAGCCCGGATCGATGACGATGCGCTCAGGACTTATGCCCGCGGCCTGCGCCGCCGCCACCCTCTCACCCAGAAAAGCCCGAACCTCGGCCACCACATCACCGTAGCGCGGGTCGTCCTGCATCGTGCGCGGGTCTCCCCGTTTGTGCATGAGGCAAACGGCTGCCCGCGTCGATGCCACCGTTTTCAGTGCTCCCGGCGCCATCAGCGCGTTCACGTCGTTCACCATGGTCGCGCCCGCCGCGATGGCATCCTTCATGAGCTCGGGCTTTTGCGTGTCAACTGAAATCGGCGCCCCGCATCCGGCGAGCGCGTCGATGACCGGCAAGACTCTCCGGCGCTCTTCGTCGAGCGGAACAGGGGATGCGCCGGGGCGCGTGGATTCGCCTCCTATATCGAGGATGTCGGCGCCTTCCGCCAGCAAAGCCTTCGCACGGGCAATCGCGGAATCGACGCTTGCGAACCGGCCGCCGTCGGAAAAAGAATCCGGCGTGACATTGACGATCCCCATGATCAGGGGCCGGTCGAGCGGAAGCGTGCGGCTGCCGCAGAGCAGAACCGACGGCATAACGGTTTCAGGGTGACAGGAAGAGCGGATCGCGCGCCGCAGCGGCGACCGGGCTCATCCGAAGGCTGCTTAGGCCTCGCGGGCAGGCGTCGTCGTCGCCGCCGCGCTCGGCGTGTTGTCTTTGGGCGTCGGTTGGGGCGGCGGCGTCTGCGCCGGCTTCGGCGGGCGCGGCGGCCGGCCTTCCATGATGTCGTTGATCTGCTCGGCGTCGATTGTTTCCCACTCGAGCATCGCTTTCGCCATAATCACGACCGTGTCGCGCTTCTC
>JBQTJV010000183.1:0-3993 GCA_052386775.1 Betaproteobacteria bacterium | reverse complement strand
AGAGCGCCGCCGGCAGGATTACGCAGGTATCCGCGTTCGCACTCGGGCGCGCCATTTTCATCGGTTTTCTGGGCGCAATCGCCGTTCTCGTCGGCAGTGCATTCTTCGAATTTCAGAAAGCCGCCTGGGCAGTGCTCGGCCTGCTCTACGCGGCCCTCGGTGTCGCCTACCTGACCGGCAAGATCGGTTGGGTCACGCGTTCGTTTGGCCCAAGCATTACGCGACTGTCGAGCACGCGCGGCTCAGGGGCTCTCGGTGTGGCGTTCGGCTTGAATATTCCCGCCTGCGCTGCGCCGCTCCTCTTTGCGCTGATCGGTGCCACCGCCGCGAGCGGCGCTCGCGGCGGTTCGGTGTTCGAGGGTTTTGTCGCGCTCGCGCTGTTCGGATTCGCGCTCTCGTTGCCGCTCGTGATCGCTGTCTTACTTGCGCCGGCGCGTCAGGGTCTCGACTGGCTCGCCGCCCTGTCGCGACGCTTGCCGCGCTGGACGGGTCTCCTGCTGCTCGCGCTCGGCGTCTGGTCTATCTGGTTCGCGCTATTCGTCTCGGTCGACCAGCCGCTCTAATCCACGTCGGCGCGCAAACAGCGCCTGACGGGACTTTACGCGTTACGGCAAGGCCTTCAAGGCCGCAACGGTATCAGCCGGCTCGGGTCGCACCGTATAGTCGGGATCGGCTTCGGCATAGCGGATGGTGCCGCCGCGATCGATGATGAAGCGCGGCGTCACGTTCGCGGTGTCCGATGAAGTGAAGTGGTCGTGCTCTTGACCAGACCACGCGCGCGAGCCGAGTGCCGTTGGCCGAGAAGCCATCCCAGCCGTTGGATGCGGGAATCGCCCAGCAGGTCGATTATCAATCCGAGGCGGGATTCAGCAAGGCGTTCAAGAACGCCGCTGGTGTGGGTCCAGCTGCCTATCGGCGTAGCGCGCTGAGAAAGCCTAGTTCCGACTGGAAATCCGGGCCCGAGCCTGATCGGGAAAGGCCAATCTCGTCATCGCACGCTGGAAGATATCCGCTGGACCTCGCTGGCTGCCTGGAGCGATAAGTTTTTTCGTATAATAGAACGCTCATTCCATATATGGGGAGAGCACCGTGAATCGAATTTCGGCAGTCGTGGCTACGGTGCTGCTCGCGACAGGCTCGGCATCGTCGCCGGCGCAGGTCGAGACGGATCGTCGTTCCGTGGGCGGCGGGCGGCAATATCGACGTCCTGACTCGTGTATTGACGCAGAAGCTCTCGGTTGTCTGGGGACAGCAACTGGTGGTCGATAACCGCGTAGGAGCCAACGGAATGATCGGGTCCGAGAGCAATTAATTTGTCCGTGGAGTTCTAGTATGGCGCTGATGCCCCGTAAACCCGTCGCTGCGCTCGTCGTCCCCCGTGTCGTGGGCACGCTGCTGTTTGCTGGCTGCGTGGTTTCACTGGTGCCGCACGCCCTGGCTTCCGAGCGCTTTCCGGAGCGGCCCATCCGCGTCATCGTGCCGTTCTCGCCGGGCGGTGGGTCGGACCTCGTCGCACGGATGGTATCCGAAAAGATGGCTGAGGCGCTGGGCGTGAGCGTGTTGGTCGACAATCGCCCCGGGGCGGGAAGCACGCTTGGTACGGCGCTCGTCGCGCAGGCAGCGCCTGATGGCCATACGCTGCTGTCCAGCTCGGCGAGCTTCGTGTTCAGCCCGAATTTCTACGCCAACCTGCCCTACGACCCGGTCAAAAGCTTTCGTCCCATCACCATGTTCGCACGCACGCCGATGGTGCTTGTGGTGCATCCCTCATTGCCGGTTAAAGGCCTGAAGGAGCTGCTGGAGCTTGCCCGGCGTCGCCCGGGCGAGATTTTGTACGGCTCCAGCGGCGTGGGCAGCAATCTCCATCTCAATACCGCACTTATCGAGCGCATGGCCGGAATCCGGCTGACTCACGTGCCATACAAGGGTGCCGGTTCGGCCCAGACCGCGCTCATGAGCGGCGAGATCCAGATGCTGTTGACCGGCATTCAGCCGGCAATTCCCTTCCTGAGAACAGGCAGAATGCGTGCGCTTGCAGTGAGCACGAAGGAGCGCCTGCCGGTCGTGCCTGAAGTTCCGACGCTCGATGAAGCGGGCGTGCGGGGCTTCGACAGCGCCGGCTGGTTCGGCCTGTTCGCGCCGGCGCGCACGCCCGATTCCATCGCGCAGCGGCTGCATCAGGCAGCGAGCCAGGCCGCGCGGAATCCTGTTGTCGTCAAGCAACTGGCGGGCGAGGGATCCGTGGCCGTCGGCAACTCCTCAGCGGAGTTTACGGCGTTCGTTCAAGCCGAAATTGCAAAGTGGGCGAAGCTGATTCGCGAATTGAAGATATAGATGGGAGTCCGCTTGCGTGATCCGACTCGCCATTCTTTCGCTATTGCCGCGCCGGTTGCCGGGGCGGAACCTTTTTAACCTTGAGGGCCTGTAATCATGACTACGTTGCACACGGCGCAGTTGGCGGACTTTTCGGAAGAGGATCGTGCGATTCTGGAGCGTCTGGCAAAGCGAATGGGCAAGACAATTGAGGCTCTACTGGAGCCTTCGATCATGGGGGTCCAGACCCACTGGCCAGCCTGGCTGGAGGCGAACCATCTGGAGACCAACCATTCTTATCGGCTCCAGGGAAAGTTGCCGCCGCTCGCGAAGGAGGCGATTCATGTGGCCGTTTCCATGACCAACCATTGCAGTTATTGACTGACGCAGCACTCGGCCGCCGTGCTGCGGCTGACTCAAAATGAACGAGCGGTCGTCGAAATCGCCGCGGTCGCCGAACACATGGCGAGTCTCTGCGCCGGGGCGGCCGGGTTCATGCTTGAACCTGATGTGCCGGCTCTGCGAGACACGACCGCGGCACCAAGCGTGCCGTTGCTGGATGAGCGCAGCGCCCCGGATGCGGCCAAGACACTCGCCGAGATTCGGACTTGGAGTCAGGCTGCGCTGGGGATCGAGCATATCCCCGCCATGTGGCGAGCCTTGGCGCATCATCCAAAGCTGCTCGACGCGGTATGGCGGAAGAACCGCCTGGTGCTCGGTGCCGGCGTGCTCGACGAGCGTACCAAAGCCGGGGCAGCTCTCGCGGTGGCCCAGTTTCGGCAGAGCGGCTACTGGATCGCGTACCAGATGCAGTTTCTGCGCATCTCATGTGGATACGACGATCGCAGTCTGGTGGAAGCTTCCGCCATGATGATGCACTCGCTGTCGTTCAACACGATCGCGCACGGCATGCGCCTGGATGCCGCGATGGAGAATCTGGCCGTTGCGGATTTCGGTCCGGGCGGCCGATTCGAGAACATGCCGGGGCCCGGGCGGCCGACAGCGGCGAGCGCGCCTCAGAAGTGACGGCGCGTGGCGTCAGCCCCGGAGGCCTCACTCTTTCACGCAGTTCGCTGCAGTGCCTCAATGACTCTGTGGCAGCCGTGCCGCGCCCATGATCTGCGGCATACGTGGGCGAGTTGCCACGTGCAGCAAGGCAGGAGATGGTGCGGCGCTATGCCCATCTTGCGGCCGAGCATCTTGCCCCATGGGCGGGTCGCCTATGTGCGTTGCGGGTGTTAAGTAGCGCAGAACAGGTAAAGCGACTTCTCAGGGGCGTGCAACCAGAACCAGATAACCGGCTGGCAATATCACCCCCTCACTGTCTTCGTATCGCTGCAGCGCCGCAGCGATCTCGTCGTAGAATTCGCTGCGCTGATTCTCCGGCACCTTGGACATGGCGACGCGGCTCGCGACACCACCGACCGCAAGTGCTTCGATAAAATTCCTGATCGATGGAAATCGTGCAGTCGCGGATACTGCTCGAATGTTGATATCGCTGAAGCCCGCACTTTCCGCATATGCGCGAAGCCTGCCGACATCTCCAAGCGCATTGGCCTTGAGCATGGGTGTTGGATCCACGTTGCGGCGCCGAAGTATTTGCACCACTGCATGTTGCCCTGCACTGTGTTCGATCGCGTTCCACACGATCGCAACCAGCCGTCCGCCAGGTTTCATGAC
>JBQTJV010000182.1:0-19080 GCA_052386775.1 Betaproteobacteria bacterium | reverse complement strand
GCCGCCTGTTCGAATTCAAAGTCGTTGCCGGCAGCATGCGGCGAAAATCCGCCTGACGCGGCGTCAACGGCGGGAAAGGTCGCTGCGTTGGACGGTAGGCGCGCTTGCATCGGCAAGCGTCGAGGTTCCAACAACGACACCGATCATGACAGGAGGAGTCATCGTGGAAAAAGAACACACGCTGCAGATACTGAACGCACTGGCGAACGGCGTGCACCCGGCTACCGGAGAGCAGTTCGCCGCAGACAGCCCCTACCAGCATCCCGACATCGTGCGTGCGCTGTTCGAGGCCGTGCGTCTCATCGAGCAGGCGCGCCCGTCCGTTGGAGAGCGCCCGTCCAAGCCCTCAGGCATCCCGGGTAACACCGGATTGCGCTGGACTTCCGAGGAGGAGGAGCGCCTGGCAGCCGCCTTCGATGCCGGCAAGACGGTGGACGAAATCGCTCGCGCGCACCATCGCACGCGCGCCGGCATCGAAGCGCGGCTGGTAAAGCTCGGCAAGCTCGATCAATCGGCGGTTACGGTGCCGTTGCGCTATCCGCCGGGGCGCTCCGGCGGCGAGGCGCAGACCGGCGCGTAGCCGGCCCGCACGCCGGGTGGCCGCTGCGTTACGGCAGTGCGCGCACCACCAGCGAAGCGCCCATCAGCGCGAGCAGCACGCTGATGGTATGCAGCAGCGCCCGGCGCGACAGGCGGCCGTGGAAGCGGTTCCCGATCCATAGGCCGCCGAGCGCGAAGGGCAGCAGCAGTGCAAAGGCGATCACACGGTCCGCGAGCATGAGCCCGCCGGCGAGGAAGACCAGCGCGCGGATCGACGTCGACAGCAACACGATATTGGAAAGCGTGGCGCGCAGGATCGCCTTGTCGGAAAGCCGTCGTGCGAGATAAATCGCGTAGGGCGGCGCGCCAATCCCGAACAGCGTGCCCATCGCCCCGCCCGTGAATCCGGCAACCGCGCCCCAAGGTCTCGCGATGCGAGCGGCCGATTCGCCGTGCCGGAGCGCATACAGGCCGTAGCTCAGCAGGAATATGCCGAACGCCATCAGCGTCGCATTGCGCGGCAGCGAAACGAGCAGCGTCACGCCCAGTATGGCCCCGAGCAGGGAAAACGGTGCGAGCACCATCAGTTCCGAGCGGTCAGCGACGCGGGAAAAACGCGCACCGAGCGTGAGCGCCGCCGATACGTCGAGCAGAACGCACATCGGCAGCACGAACTCCAGCGCAAACAGATGCGACAGCAGCGGCACGGTGAAGAGCGCAGCGCCGAATGCGGAGATGCCGAACACGACATACGCCGCCAGCACCACCATCGCGGCGATCGCATACGTCGATGCGTCGAAAGGGATGCTCATGGCAAAAAAAACGCCGGCTTGGCTTCCGGCGTTCTTTCAGCGCGCCCGTTGAACGAGGGACGCCTTCCGTTCGAACCGGCGCATTCAATCCGGCAAGCGGGCCGGCATTAAACGATGTTCAGGTGGTCGATGCCGTGCATCACGTCCTTTTCCTTCGCTTCCCTGCTGTGCAGCTTGATCATGAGGCGCAGCTCGTTCAGCGAATCGGCATTGCGCAGCGCATCCTCGTAGCTGATCTGCCCCGCCTCGTAGAGTTCAAACAGGTGCTGATCAAAGGTCTGCATGCCCAGCTCGCGCGATTTCCCCATGATCGCCTTGATCTCGTGCACTTCGCCCTTGAAGATCAAATCCGAAATCAGCGGGGAGTTCAACATGATCTCCACCGCGCACGCCCGGCCCTTGCCGTCCTTCTTGGGAATCAGGCGCTGAGACACGATGGCGCGGATGTTGAGCGAGAGATCCATCAGCAGCTGGTGCCGGCGTTCCTCGGGAAAGAAGTTGATGACGCGATCGAGCGCCTGGTTCGCGCTGTTGGCGTGCAGGGTCGCCATGCACAGGTGGCCGGTCTCGGCGAAGGCGATCGCGTAGTCCATGGTATCGCGATCGCGGATCTCGCCGATCAGGATGACGTCCGGCGCCTGCCGCAGCGTGTTCTTGAGCGCGACGTGCCAGGAGTCGGTATCCACGCCGACCTCGCGCTGCGTCACCACGCAGTTCTTGTGCTCGTGCACGAATTCGACCGGGTCCTCGATGGTGATGATATGGCCGTAGCTGTTTTCGTTGCGATAGCCGGTCATCGCGGCGAGCGACGTCGACTTGCCTGATCCGGTTCCGCCGACCATGATCACCAGTCCGCGCTTCGTCATCACCACATCCTTCAGGATCGGCGGCAGCCCGAGATCCTCGAACTTCGGGATGGCGGCGTTGATCGTACGCAGCACGATGCCGACCTGTCCCATCTGCACGAAGCAATTGACGCGGAAGCGCCCGATGCCGCGCGGGCTGATCGCGAAGTTGCACTCCTTGGTAGCCTCGAACTCGGCGACCTGCTTGTCGTTCATGATGGCGTGCGACAGTTCGACCGTGTGCTGCGGGGTCAGGGGCTGTGACGCCACCGGCGTCAGCTTGCCGTCGAGCTTGATCGCAGGCGGGAAGCCGGACGTGAGGAACAAATCGGACGCCTTCTTCTCCACCATTGCCTTGAGCAGGTCGTTTATGAAATTGACTGCCTGGTCTCGTTCCATCCTAGTGCTCCTCTGGTTCGCCGGCTGCCGGGTTGTGTTATGTGCGCCTGGCCGGGTACGTTACTTGAAGGCGTCCTTGTTGGCCGCCTTGGTCCGTGCTTCTTCCGTCGAGATGACGTTGCGCTTGACCAGCTCCTGCAGGTTCTGGTCGAGGGTCTGCATGCCGTACTGCTGGCCGGTCTGTATCGCCGAATACATCTGGGCGACCTTGGCCTCGCGTATCAGGTTGCGTATCGCGGGCGTGCCGATCATGATTTCGTGCGCCGCGACGCGCCCCGATCCATCCTTGGTCTTGAGCAGCGTCTGCGAGATCACCGCGCGCAGCGACTCCGACAGCATCGCGCGCATCATCTCCTTCTCCTCCGCCGGAAACACGTCGATGATGCGGTCGATGGTCTTGGCCGCCGAACTGGTGTGCAACGTGCCGAACACCAGGTGGCCGGTTTCGGCCGCCGTCATGGCGAGCCGGATCGTTTCCAGATCGCGCATCTCGCCCACCAGAATGATGTCCGGGTCTTCGCGCAGCGCCGAGCGCAGCGCATTCGAAAACGACAGCGTGTGGGGGCCGACTTCGCGCTGGTTGATGAGACACTTCTTGCTCTCATGCACGAACTCGATCGGATCCTCGACGGTCAGGATGTGGCCGTTCTCGTTTTCGTTGATGTGATTGACCATGGCAGCGAGCGTGGTCGACTTGCCGGAGCCGGTCGGGCCGGTGACCAGCACCACGCCGCGCGGCTGATTGGCGATTTCGATGAACACCTTCGGCGCCTTGAGATCGTCGAGCGAGAGAACCTTGGAGGGAATCGTCCGGAATACCGCGCCGGCGCCGCGGTGCTGCACGAAGGCGTTGACGCGAAAACGCGCGAGATTGGGGATGGCGAACGAGAAATCGCACTCCAGATTCTCTTCGTAGAATTTGCGCTGGCCGTCGTTCATGATGTCGTACACCATGGCGTGTACGTCCTTGTGTTCCATGGGCGGCAGATTGATGCGGCGCACGTCGCCGTGCACGCGTATCATCGGCGGCAGGCCGGATGACAGGTGTAGATCGGAGGCCTTGTTCTTGACTGCGAAGGCCAGCAGCTCGGAGATGTCCATTATAATTCCCCCCAGTTCGTCGCCGGTGTGCAATGCGGCGTAAGATTCTGATTTTACGCCGTACCGCGCTTTCTGCACCGCGCAAAATTATGACAACAATCGCCGCCAACTTGCAAGCCATACGCAGCCGCATCGAGCGCGCGGCACACGGCGCGGGCAGATCTCCTTCCGCTATAGCGCTGATTGCAGTAAGCAAAACGTGGCCGGCGCAGTGCATCGAAGAAGCCTACGCGGGCGGCCAGCGGGCCTTCGGCGAGAACTACGCGCAGGAAGCGCTGGCGAAGATGGCGCAACTGAGTCACTTGCCGCTGGAGTGGCACTTCATCGGCCCGATTCAGAGCAACAAGACACGGGCGCTCGCGGAGCGCTTCGCGTGGGTGCACAGCGTGGCGCGTGCGAAGATCGCCCGGCGGCTCAGCGATGCCCGCCCGGAGCACCTTCCACCGCTCAATGTCTGCATCGAAGTGAACGTCAGCGGCGAATCGAGCAAGCAGGGCGTGCAGCCCGCCGAGACGCTGGAAATGGCACGCAACGTCGTCACGTTGCCCCGTCTGCGCCTGCGCGGGCTGATGACCGTGCCGGAACCGACCTCCGATGTCGCATTGCAGCGGGAACGCTTTGCGCGGTTGCGCAGCCTCAAGGAAAATCTGGCTGCGGCAGGATTGGCGCTCGACACGCTCTCGATGGGCATGTCCGGCGATCTCGAGGCGGCGATCGAGGAAGGTGCAACGATGGTGCGCATCGGCACGGCGATTTTTGGCAGGCGGGCGGCATGAACATGAACGTAAGCTTTATCGGCGGCGGCAACATGGCCACCGCGATGGTCGGCGGATTGCTGAAGGACGGCTGGCCCGCCGCCGCCATCACCGTGGTCGAAATCGACGATGCCGCCCGGGAGCGGCTCGCGCGCGAGCTCAAAGTCAAAGTGGCGCCGCAGATCGACGCGCTCTCGGCCGCCGCCGATTGCGTGGTTTTTGCCGTCAAGCCGCAGCAGATGAAGGCCGCGGCCGGCACGCTGCGCCCGTTCCTCGGCTCGCAGCTGGTTTTGTCGATCGCCGCCGGCATCCGCGCCCGCGATCTTTCCCGGTGGCTCGGCAGCTATCAGAAGATCGTGCGCGTGATGCCCAATACCCCGGCCCTCGAGCGCGTAGGGGTATCCGCGTTGTGTGCGTCAGCCGCGGTATCCGCAGACGACCGCGCGCGCGCGGAACAGATCATGAAAGCGGTTGGAACGACGCTGTGGGTCGACGACGAATCACAGATGGACGCCATCACGGCCGTATCGGGCAGCGGCCCGGCCTATGTGTTCTATTTCATCGAAGCGCTCGAGCAGGCCGCCGTTGAGCTGGGGTTTCCGGCAGCCGACGCCCAGCGCATCGCGATGGCCACCTTTGCCGGCGCGCTCAAGCTCGCGCAATCCAGCGCAGAAGACGTCGCGACCCTGCGCCGCCGCGTCACCTCTGCGGGCGGCACCACCGAGCGGGCGATAAACACGATGGATGCGGAAGGCGTGCGATCCGCCATCGTGCAGGCGGTCCGGGAGGCGGCGAAGCGCTCGCGAGAGCTGGGCGACGAACTGGGGCGCGACTGATGCTGACCGATGCTCTGGTGTTTCTGATCAAGACGGTTCTAGGTTTGTTCACGATGGCGCTGCTGCTCCGTTTCTATATACAGTTGGCGCGCACGGCTTACCGCAATCCGCTCTCCGATTTTCTGGCCGCGCTTACTGATTTCGTCGTGAAACCGGCGCGCCGCCTGGTGCCGGGCCTGTGGGGTCTCGACCTGGCGACGCTGGTCGTAGCCTGGGCGGTCCAACTGCTGGAACTCGCGTTGGTGCAGCAGCTGGCCGGGCCGCCGTCGACCGCTCCTGCAGGCGCCATCGCGGCGGGGCTCGCCCTGCTTTCTCTGGTGATGCTGGCAAAGCTCTTCTTCTACATCCTGATCGCCGTAGTGATATGTCAGGTCGTCGTCTCGTGGATCAATCCCCATACGCCGGTCGCACCGCTGCTGAACAGCATGACCAGGCCGTTCCTGCGGCCGCTGCAACGGCGGGTCCCGCCCATCGCCAACGTCGACCTTTCGCCCCTCATCCTGATCATCGTCTGCCAGCTTCTCCTGATGCTGCCGATCGCTTATCTCGAACTGACGTTCACCCGTCTTTTGCGATGAGGGACTGGTACCGCGTCGACCCTGCTGTCCCCCATATCACCCTCACGGTACACGTGCAACCCAACGCCCGTGCCACGGCCATAGCGGGCCCGCATGGAGACGCGCTGAAAATCCGGATCGCGGCGCCGGCCGTTGACAGCAAAGCGAATCAGGCGCTGCTCGCTTTTCTGCAGTCGGTGCTCGGGCTGCGCGCGGCGCAGATCAGCATCCGCAGCGGTGCGCGCGGCCGGCGCAAACTGATCGTGATCACCGAGCCCGATGCCGCGCTGCTCGCCCGCCTGGACTCCCTGAGCGCTCGATAGGCCCGCAGCCCGTCAATTCAACGCGCTTTCGGCTCGCGCTCGCTGCGGGCACGCTCCTCGTCCGCTTCACGCCGGCGCGCGGCGTGCAACTCGCGCGCCCGCACCAGCGACGAAATGCCCACCCAGAGCGCCAGCACCGCCAGTGGAACCGCCACCGCAAGCGGCCACAACACGCTGACCACCGCGAACAGCAGCAGCGCAACGCCGAGCCCGAGCATGGTTTTCGCCTCGGCCGGCCCCAACACGCGGCGATTGGTGATCGCGGCACCTACCGTATTGCCGAGACGCAGCGCGCCCGCCGCCGCGCGCGACGTGCTGCCCCCGCGCCGCCGCCTGGGGTGGCGGGCGATGGGGCGCACGCGATTGCGTTCGGACAGCACGATTTCGGTGGCGCGCGCGAGATCGTCCACGTACATCTCCTCCATCTGCGCCGCGAACGACACATCCTCCACCGCTACGTCCAGCTCGTAGTTGCCCAGCCAACTCGAGAGGTTGAGATTGGAGGAGCCGACGCGCGCCCACCGACCGTCCGCTACCGCCGTCTTGGCATGCAGCATGGCGCCGTTCCACTCGAAGACGCGGATACCCGCTTCCAGCAGCGGCCGGTAGCCGGAACGCGACAGCGACGACAGCACTGGCAAGTCGCTCGCCCCGGGGACGAGCAGTCGTACGTCCACACCGTCCTGCGCTGCCGAGCGCAGGGCCTGCACGTAAATCGCCACGCCCAGGAAATACGCGTCGGTAAGCCACAGCCTGGTGCGCGCGATGGAGGCGATCAACTGGTCGAAACGATACAGCGACGCGACAGTCGGCACCGTAGCGAGAACCCGCACCATCATGTCACCCGCCGGTTCAATGGCGCCGGCATCTACCAGCTCGTCAGCCGGGATCGCGGACCCGGTCACCGCCCAGGTTTCGGCAAAGGCGCGCTCGATGTCGGCCACCGCCGGCCCGTGCACTTCCACGCCCGTATCGCGCCACGGTTCGCGCGCTCGCGTGCGCTCGCCCGTCCATTTTTCGCTGACACAGAGCCCGGTCACGAAACCCACCCGCCCGTCGACAGCGATCATCTTGCGATGGTCGCGTGCAAGCCAGCCAAAGGGATTGGCCAGCCGCGGCGGATTGAAGCATCGCACCTCCGCGCCCGCCGCGATCAGCGGCTGCCACAGTCGCGGCGAGGCCAGCCCGCGCGCGCCGATCCAGTCGTAGATGACGCGCACGCGCACGCCCGAAGCCGCCTTTGCGGCCAGCATGGAGACGAACTCGCGGCCGACCCGGTCATCGGCAACGATGTAATTCTCGAAGTAGATCTTGTGCTGCGCCGATGCGATGGCGCGATGCCAGGCCGGATAGTTTTCCGTCGAGTCCTTCAGGATCGAGACCCGGTTGCCGGCAACAAGGGGCGCGCCGGCCGCGCGCGAAAAGGCCTGCTCGGCTACAGCGCGTACGATGGGGGCGGTTGCAGGCTCTCGACCTGCTCCTTCACGTTCGGCCACGATGTAAACGGGGTTTCCCGATGCCGCGGATCGCGGTTACACGAGAATGATGTCGAACTGTTCCTGGTTGTACACGTTCTCGACCAGCAGCGAGACCGGCTTGCCGATGAAATCCGACAGCATCGCGAGGCTCTGCGATTCCTCGTCCAGAAACTGGTCGATCACCTGCTGGGACGCCAGAATGCGGAACTCGCGCGCGTTGAACTGGCGCGACTCGCGCAGCAGTTCCCGCAGGATCTGATAACAGACGGTTTGCGCGGTCTTGAGTTCCCCGCGGCCGTGGCAGGTGGGACACGGCTCGCACAGGACGTGCGCGAGACTTTCGCGGGTGCGCTTGCGCGTCATTTCCACCAGTCCGAGCTGGGTAAAACCGTTCACCGTCATGCGCGTGCGATCCCGGGCGAGCGCCTTGCGGAATTCATTCAGCACGGCGTTGCGGTGCTCTTCGCTGTCCATGTCGATGAAGTCTATGATGATGATTCCGCCCAGGTTTCGCAGCCGCAGCTGGCGCGCGATGACCTGGGCCGCCTCCAGATTGGTCTTGAAAATCGTATCGTCGAAGCTGCGCACGCCGACATAGCCGCCGGTGTTGACGTCGATGGTGGTGAGCGCCTCGGTCTGGTCTATGATCAGATAGCCGCCCGACTTGAGGTCGACGCGCCGGGCGAGCGCCCTTTCGATCTCGTCCTCCACGCCATACAGATCGAACAGCGGCCGCTCGCCGTGGTAATGCTCGATGCGCTCCACGACGTTGGGCGTGAACTCCTGGGCGAAAGTCTGCATGCTCTGAAACACTTCACGGGCATCGACGGTGATGCGCGTCGTCTCCTCGTGCACGAAATCGCGCAGCACGCGCAGGCTCAGGTTGAGATCCTGGTAAAGGAGCGTCAACGGATCGGCGGTGAGCGCCCGCTCCTGGATGCCGCGCCACAGCTTGCGCAGGTACTCGATGTCGGAGCCGAGTTCCCGGTCGGAAGCGGTCTCCGCCATGGTGCGGATGATGAAGCCGCCTTTTTCATCGGAGGGCAGCAATTGCTGCAGCTTCTCGCGCAGGTGCTGCCGCTCTTCCTCCTCCTCGATGCGCTGCGAAATGCCGATATGGGAGTCCTGCGGCAGGTAAACCAGGAAGCGGCCCGCGATGCTGATCTGCGTCGAGAGACGCGCGCCTTTCGTGCCGATGGGGTCCTTGGCTACCTGGACCATCAGATTCTGCCCTTCGGCGAGAAGCTTCTCTATCGGCATATCGTGCTCGCCGGTCTGCCGGTTGCCCCAGATGTCCGCCACGTGCAGGAAGGCGGCCCGTTCACCCCCGATGTCGATAAACGCCGACTGCATCCCGGGCAGGACGCGCAGTACCCGCCCCATGTAGATGTTGCCCACCAGACCGCGCGCGCTGGCCCGCTCGAAGTGCAGTTCCTGCGTCACGCCGTGCTCGATGACGGCGACACGCGATTCCTGCGGTGTAACGTTGATGAGGATTTCCTCGATCATTGCGGGACAGCACGGCGCTCAGACGACGTGGATGTCGAACCGGCGCAGCAGCTCCGCCGTTTCGGCGAGAGGCAATCCCATGATACCGGAATAACTGCCGGTGATCCGCCGGATGAAGGTCGCCGCGCGACCCTGTATCGCGTAGGCCCCCGCCTTGCCGAACGGCTCGCCGAAGCGAACATAACCGTGGATCTCGTCCTCCGACAGGTTGCGAAACTCGACGGTGGAAACACAAAGGGCCGTCTCGACGCGGTCGCGCAGCGCGATCGCGACCGCCGTCATGACTTCATGTTCGCGACCGGACAGGGCGCGCAGTATCTGAGCGGCATGTTGCGCGTTGTCCGGTTTGCCCACGATCGCGCCCTCGAGCACCACCGTCGTATCGGCGCCCAGCGTGGGATAGGGCCGCAATCCTCTTTGCAGCGCCTGGCGCGCGGCGACTTCGGCCTTGATGCGCGCCATGCGCGCGGCGTAGTCGGCGGGCGGTTCTTCGGCGAGCACCGCTTCGTTCACGTCGGGCCCGCGGCGCGGATCCTCCCTCAGCAGCAGCAGTTCGAAGCTGACGCCGATCTGTCGCAGCAGTTCGCGGCGCCGCGGGCTGCGGGAAGCAAGATAAATGCGCTTGTCCGACATGGAATGCTCAAAGAAACAAAAAATGCATCACTGCAACGCTCCGACGCACCGCTAGCCGCGGTGATACGGATGCCCCCGCAGGAGCGACACCGCGCGGTAGAGCTGCTCCGCGAGGATCACGCGCACCAGCCCATGCGGCAGCGTCAGACTCGAAAGCGACCACAGCAGGTTGGCCTCCCTTTTCAATGCGGGCGCGGTACCGTCCGCGCCGCCGATTACCCAGGCGACGTCGCATGCCGCCTCGCGCCACCGCGCGATCCGGGATGCCAGCTCCCGCGTCGTCATGGTCGAACCGCGCTCATCGAGCACGACCGTATAACAGCGCCCCGGCAGCGCGGCCCTGACCCGCTCGTGCTCGAGCTCGAGTACGCGGCTCAGTGCCGCCGCACTGGTTTCGCTGCTTCGGGCAACCGGCTTTATCTCTTTCAGTTCCAGCTGGGCATCGCGCGGCATGCGCCGTGCATAGTCATCGAAACCGGCGCGGATCCACTCGGGCATGCGGTGCCCGACCGCGACCACGACGAACTTCACGCGGCGGAATGCGCGCTGCCGCTACGTCGGCGCCTGGTCCGCTGCGCCGGCGTCCAGAGCTCCTCGAGATTGTAGTACTGGCGCGTGGCCGGCTGCATGATATGCACCACGACCGCTCCGAGATCGACGAGGATCCATTCTCCGGTCTGCTCGCCTTCCACGCCATGAATTCTGGCGCCGATCGCCTTCAGCTTTTCCTGGACCCGGCTGGAAAGCGCCTTGCTCTGGCGCGAGGAATCGGCACTGGCGATGATGACTTTGTCGAACAGGGACGTCATTTTCTTCACGTCCAAAACCACGATGTCACGCGCCTTGATGTCTTCGAGCGCCGCCACCGTCGCCTTCACGAGCTTGTCGACTCTCATCAACCTCCTAGGAATAGAGCTTTCGCGAACGAATATAATCGAGTACGGAGTCGGGAAGCAAATAGCGCGGGCTGCTTCCCGACTTGATGATGTCCCGGATCAGCGTCGCGGAAATATCGAGCGCGGTGATGGCAATGACCGCAATGCCGCCCGCTGGCGCCAGATGGACGGCAAGCGGCTGGCGCAGCGCGCGCGCGGCATACTCGCGTGCGAGCGGCTGCGGCATTCGCTCCTGCCAGGTATCCACCGGATAGCCCGGTCGGTGCGCGACCACGATATGCGCCAGTTCGAACAGCTCGTGCCAGCGGTGCCACGCGGCGAAATCGAGAAACGCGTCTGCGCCGACGAGCAGGCACAGCGGCCGCACCGCACCCTGCTCGCGTCGCAGCTCTCGGAGCGTATCGACGGTATAGCCGGGCCCGCTGCGCCCGATCTCCCGCTCGTCGACGGTGAACAGGGCGTTTTCCCGCACCGCGATTCTGACCATCTCGAGACGGTCCGGCGCGGAAAGACGGGGCGCAGCACGGTGCGGCGGCGTGCCGCTCGGCACAAAACGCACCTGTGCCAGCTTGAGCGTCTCGCCGACCTGCTGTGCGAGCCGCAGATGCCCGTAGTGTATGGGATCGAACGTACCGCCGAGGATGCCTATGGGCGATGAATCGGACACGCGATCAGCTTGCGGCGGTATTCCTACAGCACGAGCCGGCGTATGTCGGACAGCACGCTCGCGAGATAGCCGATAAAGCGGGCGCCCTGTGCGCCGTCGATGACGCGATGATCATAGGAAAGCGACAGCGGCAGCATGAGCCGCGGCGCAAAATCCTTGCCCTGCCACACCGGTTTCATCACCGCCTTGCCGACACCCAGTATCGCGACCTCGGGCGCGTTGATGATCGGCGTGAAATGCGTCCCGCCGATCCCGCCCAGGCTGGAAATCGAGAAGCAGCCGCCCTGCAGGTCGCCGGGTGAAATCTTGCCGGCGCGCATGCGCGCACTGACGTCGCCCAGTTCTTTCGCGAGTTCCAGCAGCCCCTTCTTGTCGACATCGCGTATCACCGGAACGACCAGGCCGTTGGGCGTATCGACCGCGATCCCGATGTGGTAGTAGTGCTTCACCACGAGGTTCTCACCGTCCGCTGCCAGCGAAGCGTTGAACTCAGGATGCTGCTTCAGCGCCACAACGGACGCCTTCAGCAGGAATCCGAGCATTGTGAACTTGATTCCGCTCTTCTTCGCTTCTTCGGCCTGTGCCTTGCGAAACGCCTCCAGTTCGGTGATGTCGGCGTCATCGTGCTGCGTGATGTGCGGAATGCTGACCCAGTTGCGGTGCAGATTCGCGCCGGAAAGCTTGCGAATTCGCGACAGCGGACGCGCTTCAACCGGCCCGAATTTTGCGAAATCGATCGCCGGCAACGGGGGCAGATTCCAACTTAAGCCACCCCCTGGCTCAGCCCCGCGCGGCCGTGAAAGCTCAGCCTTCACATAGCCCTGGACGTCTTCCTTCAATATGCGCTCTTTCGGCCCGGTGCCCTTTACGCGCGAGAGATCAACACCGAACTCGCGTGCCAGCCGCCGCACCGCGGGACTCGCGTGGGCGTTTGCGATCGCCGTATCGGGCGCGCGTGCTTCGCCGCGCGGGATGAGATCTGCAGGCGGCTTCGGGGACGGCGCCGCGGGCGCTTCGGCCTTGCGGGCCGGATCCGGAGGTGCAGGCGATGCGGTAGCCGGCGAACCCTTTGCCGCGGCGGCAACGCGCTCGTTCTGCTTTTGCGCGGGCTCGGCGCCATCGGCCGCTTCGAGCACCACTACCGATACGCCCCGAGAGACCTTGTCGCCCACCTTGACTTTCACTTCCTTCACCACGCCGCTCGTCGGCGAGGGCACCTCCATCGTCGCCTTGTCCGATTCAAGCGTGATCAATGAATCTTCCTGCTTGACCCGGTCACCGGGACCGATCAGCACCTCGATCACAGGTACGTCTTTGAAGTCGCCGATGTCCGGGACTTTGACTTCCACCAGATTCGTCATTATTCGTCAGCGCGGGCGCGAAAAGAGGCGGAGCGTCGGGAAACGCTCACACCTGCGTGGGCAGAGGCTTCTCTGCATTGATGCCGTATTTGCGGATCGCTTCGGTCACTTTTGATTGCGGCACCAATTCCTGATCGGCGAGCGCCTTCATCGCCGCCACAGCCACATAATGCCTGTCCACCTCGAAGAACCTGCGCAGTTGCTCACGCGTATCCGAACGGCCAAAGCCGTCGGTGCCGAGAACGATGTAATTGCGCGTGGGAACATAGGCGCGGATCTGGTCGGCGTACGTCTTCATGTAGTCGGTTGCCGCCACCACTGTGCCGGGCCGATCCTTGAGGCATTGCTCGACATAGCTCGTGCGCAGCTCCGATTCCGGATGCAGCATGTTCCAGCGTTCGACGGCGAGTCCGTCGCGGCGCAACTCGTTGAAGCTCGTGACGCTCCAGATATCGGCCGCGATGCCGTAGTCCTTCTCGAGCAGGTCGGCGCCCGCGATGACCTCCCGCAGTATGGTGCCGCTGCCCAGCAACTGCACCCTGGGCTGGTTGTTTTTCGCCTTGCCTTCGCGCAAGAGATACATGCCCTTCAGTATCCCTTTCTCCACGCCCTCCGGCATCGCGGGATGGGGATAGTTCTCGTTCATCACCGTGATGTAGTAGTAGACGTCCTCCTGCTCCTGGTACATCCGCCGCATGCCGTCCTGGATGATCACCGCCAGTTCGTAAGCGAACGCCGGGTCGTACGAGACGCAATTGGGAATGGTCGAGGCAAGAACGTGGCTGTGACCGTCCTCGTGCTGCAGGCCCTCGCCGTTCAGCGTCGTGCGTCCCGCCGTTCCGCCCAGCAGAAAACCGCGCGCACGCATGTCGCCCGCCGCCCACGCAAGATCGCCCACGCGCTGGAAGCCGAACATCGAATAGAAGATGTAGAACGGAATCATCGCCACGCCATTGGTGCTGTACGACGTGGCCGCCGCAATCCACGAGGACATCGCGCCCGCCTCGTTGATGCCTTCCTGCAGGATCTGACCGGTCTTGTCTTCCTTGTAGAACATGAGCTGGTCCGCGTCCTGCGGCGTGTAGAGCTGACCGACGTGCGAGTAGATGGAAAGCTGCCGGAACATGCCCTCCATGCCGAAGGTGCGCGACTCGTCCGGCACGATCGGCACCACGTACTTGCCGATCTTCTTGTCGCGGATGATGGTATTGAGGATGCGCACGAACGCCATCGTGGTCGAAATCTCGCGGCCTTCGGTGCCCTTCAACTGCGCCTCGAACGCCGAGAGCGGCGGCACTTCGATCGGGTTCGCCCTTCTGCGCCGCGCCGGCAGGCTGCCGCCCATCGCTTGCACCCGCTCGCGCAGGTACTTCATCTCCGGGCTGTCGTCCGGCGGTTTGAAGAACGGCACCTCCTCCAGCTTGTCGTCGGGAACGGGCACGTTGAAGCGGTCGCGGAAGGCCCGTATCGACGCGGTTCCCATCTTTTTCTGCTGGTGCGTGATGTTCTGCCCCTCGCCGGCCTCGCCCATGCCGTAGCCCTTCACGGTCTTCGCGAGGATCACCGTCGGTTGCCCCTGATGCTTCACCGCCGCGGCATAGGCTGCATAAATCTTGTGCGGATCGTGCCCGCCGCGGTTCAGCCGCCAGATGTCGTCATCGGACATATTGGCGACCATGTCCGCGAGTTCGGGATATTTGCCGAAGAAGTGCTTGCGCACGAACGCGCCATCCTGCGATTTGAACGCCTGATATTCGCCGTCAACGCACTCCTCCATGCGCTTCAGCAGGATCCCGCTCTTGTCGCGCATGAACAGCGGATCCCAGTACGAGCCCCAGATCACCTTGATGACATTCCACCCGGCGCCGCGGAAATCGCTCTCCAGCTCCTGGATGATCTTGCCGTTGCCGCGCACCGGGCCGTCGAGGCGCTGCAGATTGCAGTTGATGACGAAGATGAGATTGTCGAGCCGCTCGCGCCCCGCCAGCGATATGGCGCCCAGCGATTCGGGCTCGTCCATCTCTCCGTCGCCGCAGAAACACCACACCTTGCGCCCCTGCGCCTCCACCAGCGCGCGATCCTTGAGGTAGCGCATGAAGCGCGCCTGGTAGATCGCCATGATCGGACCGAGGCCCATCGAGACGGTGGGAAACTGCCAGAAGTCCGGCATGAGCCACGGATGGGGATAGGACGACAGGCCCTTCCCGTCGACTTCGCGCCGAAAGTACGAGAGCTGCTCCTCGTTGATGCGCCCTTCCAGATAGGCGCGCGCATAGATTCCCGGCGCAGAATGGCCTTGTATGTAAACCAGGTCTCCGCCAAAACTCTCGTTGGCGGCGCGAAAGAAGTGATTGAATCCGACGTCGTAGAGCGTGGCCGCGGAAGCGAAGCTGGCGATGTGACCGCCCAGTCCGGACGATTCCTTGTTGGCACGAATGACCATCGCCATCGCGTTCCAGCGCACCAGCGCGCGGATTCTCTGTTCCAGCTCGGCGTCGCCCGGCAGGCGCTCCTCGCGGGAAAGCGGAATGGTATTGACGTAGGCGGTATTGGTGTTGAACGGGATGTAGGCGCCCGAAGCGCGCGCCTTCTCAACCAGTTTTTCGAGGAGGAAATGGGCGCGGTCCGGACCTTCGCGCTCGAGCACCGACTCGAGCGCCTCGAGCCACTCGCTGGTCTCCTGAGGATCGCTGTCGGGGCGTATGTCTCTCATGTCCATGGCATTTACCTGTGTTTGGCCACTTCTGAAGGAAGCTGAGAGGGACTGCCGGACGGCACTCGGCAGGCGGCCCGATTATAGCACCGCGTTTTGCGTCGCCATTCATGCTGCAGCGCAGTGAACGAGCGTTACTTCGCCGCCATGCGCAAGGCGCCGTCCAGGCGTATCACCTCGCCGTTGAGCATGGGATTCTGAATGATGTGCAACACGAGAGCGGCGTACTCGGCGGGATCGCCGAGGCGGGACGGAAACGGCACCTGGGCACCCAGAGACGCACGCACGTCGGCGCTCATGCCGCCCATCATCGGCGTCTCGAACAGTCCCGGCGCGATCGCCATGACGCGGATGCCGGTCCGGGCGAGTTCGCGTGCAGCAGGCAAAGTGAGCCCCACCACCCCCGCCTTGGACGCGCTGTACGCGGCCTGTCCGATCTGGCCTTCGAAAGCGGCGATGGACGCGGTATTGATGAGCACGCCGCGCTCGCCGTTGGCGTCAGCCGCGTTCTTCTGCATGGCCCGGGCGGCGAACCGCATCACGTTGAAGGTCCCCGTGAGGTTGACTTGTATCGTGCGCGTGAACGTCTCCAGTCGATGGGGGCCGGTCCGGCCGAGGAGGCGTTCCGCGATTGCGACGCCGGCGCAACTGATCGCGCCATGCAGCGCGCTGAAGCGGCTGAGGGCGCAATCGACCGCGGCAGCGACCTGGGCCTCGTCGGCCACATCGGTTGCGACGAAGGCCGCGGACGTGCCGAGCTGGCGTGCAACGTCCTCGCCCGCCTGCCCGTTAAGATCTGCAACCACGACATGAGCGCCGGCGCCCGCCAGCGCCCGTGCGGCAGCGGCACCCAGGCCTGAGCCGCCACCGGTGACCAGAAAAGTGCGGCCGCTTATCTGCACGCCAGAGGTGCCAGCCCGTTACTCAACGCGGATGCCCGCCTCGCGCGCGAGCTTGGCCTTCTTGACGAATTCGGCCCGGATGTAGGCTGCGAAGTCTTCGGGAGAAGCGCTCGCCGCGAGCTCGACGCCGCGCTCGAGAAAGCGCTTGTTGAGATCGGGAACCCGCACCGCCCTGGCCACTTCCGCGTGCAACCGGGCGACGATTTCCCGCGGTGTGCCGGCGGGGGCAACCAGTCCGTTGAACGTGATGTCTTCGAAATCCGGCACACCGGATTCGCTGATGGTGGGCAGGCCAGGAAAGAGCGGGGAACGCCGCAGACTGGTCACTGCCAGCGCGCGGAGTTTTCCCGACTGGATGTGGGGCGCGGAGGTGCTCACCTGATCGAACATCATCGTGACCTGCCCGCTGATGACGTCGATGATCGCCTGCGCATTGCCCTTGTACGGCACATGCAGCATCTTGACGCCGGCGTGCCGATTGAACAGCTCGGCGGCCATGTGCCCGGTGCCGCCAACTCCGGCGGAAGCATATGAAACTTCACCGGGTCGCGCTTTCGCCAGCGCCACCAGCTCCTTCACCGATCGAACGGGCAGCGCCGGGTTCACCACCAGCACCTGCGGCACGCGGCAGGTGAGCGTGACGGCTGCGAAGTCCTTCAGCGGATCGTAGCCGGGATTCGAAATGAGCGAGGGGACGACCGCGAAGGTGTTCGCCATCGCGAGGAGGGTATAGCCGTCAGCCGGCGACTTCGCCACCAGATGCGTGCCGACGAGACCGCTGGAGCCGGCGCGGTTATCGACGAGAACCTGCTGACCGACAGCAGCAGCGAGCGGCTGCGCCACCGCCCGTGCCACGAGATCGACGTTGCCGCCGGCGGCGAAAGGCACCACGATCCGGATCGGCCGCGACGGATAACCGGCGGTTTGCGCGTGCGCCGAGGCGCAAACCATGCAAAGTGCCGCGATAACAGGTATTCGTGCCTTCATGCGCCCGCTCAAGGATCGCGAGGCGGATGCCGCACTGCCTAGCCCTCATCGGCTCGCATTCTAGCGTAACTGCCCGGTGCGTCCTCGATCGCCTTCAGCTTGCCCTTGCCCGGGATACGGGCGGCGACCCGGTCGCCTCCGCGAGCGGCAATCCAGTTTCCCCAGTCGGTCCACCACGACCCGGGATGCTGGGTCGCGGACCTCAGCCATTCATCCGGACTTTCGGGCAGCGCTTCGTTGGTCCAGTAGCAGTACTTGTTGGCGCCCGGCGGATTGATGATGCCCGCGATGTGACCCGAGCCGCCGAGCACGAAGCGCACCGGTCCTCTCAACAGCCGTGCGCCGGCATACGTGGACTTCCACGGCGCGATGTGGTCCTCGAGCGTCGAGACGAAATACGCCGGAACCTGCACTTGCGCGACATCGATCGGAATTCCGCCGAGCTTGAGGCCGCCCGGCTTGCACAGCAGGTTCTTCACGTACATGTTGCGCAGGTAGAAGCTGTGCATGGCCGCCGGCATGCGGGTCGAGTCCGAGTTCCAGTAGAGCAGGTCGAACGGAAACGGATCCTTGCCCAGCAGGTAATTGTTGACGACGAAAGACCAGATCAGATCGTTCGCGCGCAGCATGTTGAAGGTGGTCGCCATTTCGGAGCCTTCGAGATAGCCGCGCTTGGCCATCCGCGCTTCCAGCGCCTTCAATTGCTCCTCGTCGATGAATACGCCCAGTTCGCCGGGATCCTTGAAGTCGATCATCGACACAAAAAACGTCGCGCTGTGGATGCGCCTATCGTTGTTCGCCGCGAGCCACGCCAGCGTCGAGGCGAGCAGCGTGCCGCCGAGGCAGTATCCGATCACGTTGGCATCGCTCTCGCCCGTCGCCCGCTCGACGGCTTTCAGCGCGGCGAGTGCGCCCTCCACCAGGTAATCGTCGAACGTTTTGTGCGCGAGGCGCTCGTCGGGATTGACCCAGGAGATGACAAACACCGTGTGGCCCTGCTCCACGGCCCAGCGCACGAACGAGTTCTTCTCCCGCAGATCGAGAATGTAGTACTTGTTGATCCATGGCGGAATGATGAGCAGCGGCCGCGCATGCACCCGTTCCGTGCGCGGCGCGTACTGGATAAGCTGCAAGAGATCGTTCTGAAACACTACCTTTCCGCGCGTCACGGCGATGTTTTCCCCGAGCACGAACGCACTGGTGTCGGTCATCCTGAGCCGCAGCTCGGAACCGTTGCCCCGGGTGAGATCCTCGAGCAGATTGTTGAGGCCCTTCAGCAGGTTCTGCCCTCCCGATGCCACCGTTTCGCGCAACGCCTCGGGATTGGTGAACAGAAAATTCGAGGGCGACAGCGCGTCAATATACTGGCGCGTGTAGAAGTCCACCTTCTGCGCCGTCTTCGGGTCCAGCCCCTTCACGTTGGCAAGTGTCTGGTGCAGGTGCTTGGCGGCGATGAGATACGACTGCTTGACGTAATCGTGGAGGAAGCTCTGCTCCCAGTCCTCATGGCGGAAACGGCGGTCGCCCTCGTGCGGCGTGGCCACCGGCCGGGTTTCGTGTCCGAGCGCTTTCAACATGGTGGCCTGCCACAGCGCCACGTAATCCTGCCACAGCTTCAACTGCGCTTCGGCGAGCCGGAAAGGATCGCTCAACATCTTGCTCCACGCCTCGAAAAAGGCCTTGGCAATACCGAGATCATCGGCAAACGTCACGGGGCCGTTTGGCTTGCGCTCGAGGAACTGGTTCAGCAACTGGCCGCTTTTTGC
>JBQTJV010000181.1:0-12204 GCA_052386775.1 Betaproteobacteria bacterium | reverse complement strand
TCAACGAGGCGGCCCTCACCTTCGCCCGCCAGGAGGTGGAGCGCAATAGCGGCGGCCACCATCCGACCCTGGATGCCTTCGCAAGTTACAGCGACAGTGGCGCCGGATCGGGGACGCAGGGCGGACCCGGCAACGACAGCACCAGCAAGGTGGTGGGCCTGCAGCTCGCGTTGCCGCTGTATCAGGGCGGGGCCACGGCCTCCCGGGTGCGGGAGGCATTGGCGAACGAAGAAAAAGCGCGTCAGGATCTCGAAAACGCGCGGCGCGGCGCCGAGCTGGCCGCACGCCAGGGCTTCCTCGGCGTGACCAGCGGGGTGGCTCAGGTAAACGCGCTGCAGGCGGCGCTGGTCTCGAGCCAGAGCAGCCTTGACTCCACCCGCTTGGGACTCGAGGTCGGTGTCAGGACCCAAGTCGACGTGCTGAACGCCCAGCAGCAGCTTTTCAGCACGCGGCGCGATCTGGCCCAGGCGCGCTACAACTACATTCTCTCGCTGTTGCGCCTGAAGGCCGCGGTCGGCACGCTCACCGAAGACGATATCGTCAGGGTGAATGCCTGGCTCGAGCGAAAGTAGTCGCGGTCGCCTTCAGCAACTGCAGGACGCGCTGCGTTGCGCCTTGATGTTTGCTGACGAACTCGACACCCGCCGCGCCCATGCGGGCGGCAAGCACTGAATCCTTTAGCAGCCGCCCGGCCTGCTCCATCAACTCGTCCGCCGTGGCGACGCGCCGCGCAGCACCCGCCGCCACGGCGTTTTCCGCGGCTTCCGAGAAATTGAAGGTATGCGGCCCGAACAGCACCGGCTTGCCCACCGCACACGCCTCGATCATGTTCTGGCCGCCGAAGGGCAGCAAGCTCCCGCCGATGAACGCGACATCGCACGCCGCGTAATACGCGAAGAGTTCTCCCATGCTGTCGCCGAGCAGCGCCTGCGTTCCGCTGTCGAGGGCGCCTTCAGTGCTGCGCCGCTGATAGCGCAGTCCGCTGCGCTCAAGCAGTGCCGCCACTTCCCCGAAGCGCTGCGGGTGACGCGGGACGATCACCAGCAGCGCATCGGTTGCGTCCAGCGTTTTGAACGCCTCGATAAGCAGCGCTTCCTCGCCATCCCGCGTGCTTGCTGCGAGCAGCACCGGGCGGGCGCTTCCATACCGTTCGCGCCACGCTTTACCGAGCGCAAGTTGAGCGCCGGGCGGCTCCAGATCGAATTTGAGATTGCCGGTAACCGCCACATTGCCGGCACCGAGTGCGGTAAGCCGCCCGGCGTCGTGCGCGCTCTGCGCCGCCACGGCACTCACCTTGGCGAAAGTTTCACGCATGAGACCGGGAAAGCGCTGATACCCCGCATACGATTTTCCGGACAGTCTGGCGTTGATGAGATAAACCGGAATATCGCGAAGCCGGCAGGCATGGATCAGGTTGGGCCACAGCTCCGTTTCCATGAGCAGCGCCAGGTCCGGATGAAAGCGATCCAGAAATCGCGCCACGCCGCCCGGAAAATCGTACGGCAGATAGCAGCGGTAGACCGAATCGCCGAACAAGGTCTCACCCATCTCCCAGCCGGTTGGCGTCATATGGGTCACGAGGATACGGTGGTCGGGATAGTCCTTACGCAACGCCCGCACCAGCGGCGCTGCGGCGCGCGTCTCTCCGACCGACACCGCATGGATCCAGATGAGCGGGCCCTCGGGCCCTTGCCGGTAGTAACCGAAGCGCTCCGGAATGCGCTTCAGATACGCCGGCTGGCGCCGCGCTCGCCACAGAAGATGCCACAAGGCAGCCGGAAGCAGCAGATACAGGAGCAGCGTGTAGCCGAGGCGCTTGCGGGTCACGGCGCAAGGCGCTCCAATGCCCGTATCACGATCGCTGTTTCAGGCATCTCTCCCGCTCCCCCGACGTTCGCCGCGCATCGGCATCCGTAGAGGCCGGTCTGCGCCGGGTCCGTAGCGCAGTAGATCCCGACCGTCGCCGCGCCGAGCGCCCCGGCGAGATGGGTGAGGCCGGTGTCCAGGCCAACGACCGCATGCGCACGTGCCAGCACGGCCATGACATCCTGCATGGACAGCGCCGGCGGAACGACGCCGCCCTTCACGGCCCGGGCGAGCCGCTCGCTGCGCGCCCGCTCGGCGTCGTTTCCCCAGGGAAAAATGCAGCGCATGCCGCGCTCCGCAAGATAGCGGCCGAGTTCGATCCATCTCGTTTCCGGCCAAAGCTTGGGCGTTGCGCTGGTGGCATGGATCAATACGGCGCACGACCCCTCGGATAGCCATTCGAGGCGCGCATTCGCAGTATGGATTCCGTAGTCCACCTCGGGCGAGCAGACATAGCCGAGCACGGTTGCAGCCAGAGTCCGATTGCGTTCCACCGCATGCTCCGACCAGGGCACGCGAAACGTGCGATCGTAAAAAACCGCCAGCGGTTCGCGCGAGCTTTCCCAGTCCAGACCGTAGCGCGGCCCGCGTGCCGCGCGCGCGATCAGCGCACTTTTCAGCAGGCCCTGGGTGTCGATCACCGCTTCATAAGGTTCGCGTCGCACCGCCGCGAGGCACGCGCCAATTTCCTGGCGGGTGGCGGCGCGCCACAACGATCGCCGCCAACGGCGAATCGCAACCCGGTGTACCCGGCGCACGGCATCATGGGCTGCCGGTATGGCGGCAAAATTCTCCTCGACCGCCCAGTCTATGGCAGCTTGTGGAAATGCGCGCCGGATATCGCTGGCCACCGGCAGGTTGTGCACTACGTCCCCGAGCGAGGAAGTCTTGACCAGCAGAATCGATTTCATGGTTGTGGTGGCGGTCTCGCGCGCGATGCTACACGTAAACACCTGTTGCGCATAGAATAGTGCCGCGATCCCGTCACAGACACTAGAACGGCTCAATCAATGATTCTCGTCACCGGGGGGGCCGGGTTCATCGGCTCCAATTTCGTGCTCGACTGGGCGGCCAGCGAGACGACCCCCATATTGAATCTCGACAAATTGACTTACGCCGGCAACCTCGGCAACCTCGCTGCGCTCCGTGACGATCCGCGCCACACATTCGTGAGGGGAGACATCTGCGATCGCGCGCTCATTGCGCGCCTGCTGAAAGACTATCGACCCGACGCCCTCGTCCATTTCGCGGCGGAAAGCCACGTCGATCGGTCGATACACGGTCCGGCGGACTTCATGCAGACCAATGTCATGGGGACTTTTTCGCTGCTCGAGGAGGCGCGCGCTTACTGGTCGGCGCTGGATGCCGGAGAAAAAACCCGCTTCCGCTTCGTGCACGTTTCCACGGACGAGGTCTACGGCTCACTCACCGCCGAAGAACCCGCGTTCGATGAAACGAGAGCGTATCGCCCGAACAGCCCTTATGCAGCATCCAAGGCGGCGTCCGATCATTTGGTGCGGGCGTATCATCACACCTATGGATTGCCGACCATCACCACCAACTGCTCCAACAACTACGGGCCGCTGCAGTTTCCCGAGAAGCTGATTCCCCTGATGATCGTGAACGCCGCGCAAGGCAATCCGCTGCCGGTGTATGGCGACGGATTGAACGTGCGCGACTGGCTCCATGTTGGCGATCACTGCACCGCCGTGCGTGTGGTTCTGCATCGCGGCCGGCCCGGCGAAACCTACAACATCGGCGGCGACAGCGAACGCAGCAATCTCGATGTTGTTAAGTCCATTTGCGCCATGCTCGACGAGCTGCGTCCGGCTGGCGCGCCACACGCCCGGCTCATCCGCTTCGTCGCGGATCGGCCGGGACACGACCGCCGATACGCCATGAATGCCCAGAAGATCGCCCGGGAACTCGGCTGGAGGCCGGCGGAGCGGTTTGAGACCGGTTTGCGCAAGACCATCGCCTGGTATCTCGGCCACATGGATTGGGTGCGCGACGTAACGAGCGGCGCCTATCGAAGCTGGCTCGATCTCAACTATGCGAATCGGGGGGCGGCATGAAAGGCATCATTCTCGCCGGCGGTTCGGGCAGCCGGCTTTATCCGGCAACGTTGGTCGTATCCAAGCAGCTGCTGCCCGTGTACGACAAGCCGATGGTCTACTATCCGCTCACCACGCTCATGCTCGCCGGAATCCGCGACATCCTGCTCATTTCGACACCGCAGGACACGCCGCGATTTCAGCAGTTGCTCGGAGATGGCAGGCGCTGGGGGCTCAATCTGTCGTATGCGGTCCAGCCCACGCCCGATGGCATCCCGCAGGCCTTCGTGATCGGCGCCGATTTCATCGGCAAGGATCCGTGCGCGCTCATCCTCGGGGACAATATCTTCTACGGGCATGACTTGCCCGTCGATCTCCAGGCCGCCACGCGCAACCCAAAAGGGGCGACGATTTTCGTCTACCAGGTGAACGATCCCGAACGCTACGGCGTGGTGGAGTTCGACGGCGAGCGCAAAGTGACATCCATCGAGGAAAAGCCGGCGCGTCCGAAATCGCGCTTTGCGCAGACCGGCTTCGCGGTATACGACAATCGCGTGATCGGTATCGCACGCAACCTCAAGCCTTCTCCCCGCGGCGAGCTGGAGATCACGGATCTCAATCTCGAGTATCTTCGGCGTGGAGAGCTGGAAGTCGCGCTGATCGGGCGCGGCGTCGCATGGCTCGATACCGGCACGCACGAAGCGCTGCTCGAAGCCTCCATGTTCATCGAGACGATCGAGAAGCGGCAAGGGCTCAAGATCGCCTGCCCCGAGGAGATCGCGTACCGCATGGGATTCATCACGGCGCGGCAGCTCGAAGACATCGCCGAATCCCTGCGCGGCAACAGCTATGCCCAATATCTCAAGGAGGTGTTGCGGGCGGGACGCGTGCCATGAAGGTGACGGCCACCGCTGTCCCGGACGTGCTGCTGCTGGAGCCGCAAGTCTACGGAGACGACCGCGGTTTCCTTTTCGAGAGTTTCAACGTGCGCTTGTTCGCCGAAAAAGCGGGCATCACTCACGCCTTCGTGCAGGACAACCATTCGCGTTCAGCACGGAACGTGCTGCGCGGGCTTCACTACCAGTTGCAGCAGGTGCAGGGAAAACTGGTGCGGGTTGTCACCGGCGAAGTGTTCGACGTCGCCGTCGATTGTCGCAGGTCATCGCCGAGCTTCGGGCAGCATGTCGCAACTCGCCTCTCGGCGACTAACCGCCGCATTCTGTGGATCCCCCCCGGTTTTGCGCACGGGTTCCTGGTTACGGCCGATTACGCCGAGGTGTGTTACAAGACCACCGATTTCTGGGCGGCGCAACACGAGCGCTGTATTGCGTGGAATGACCCTGATCTCGCGATCGCGTGGCCCCTGCAGGACGCGCCGGTCCTCTCGAGCAGGGATCGGGCTGGTGTCCCGTTCAGGGCGGCCGAGGTGTTTGCTTGACTGTAATACTGGTCACCGGAAAAACCGGCCAGGTCGGGAAGGAGCTGGTGCGCTGCCTGCAACCGCTTGGGCGCGTCATCGCAACTGGTCGGCGCGAACTGGATCTCGCGAACCCCGATTCGATCCGCAGCGCGATGCGCGAACACTCACCGGACATCGTCGTCAATGCCGCGGCGTACACCGCAGTGGATAAGGCGGAGTCCGAGCCAGATGTCGCCATGCAGATCAACGGGGTCGCCCCCGGCGTGCTGGCAGAGGAGGCCAAACGCGCGAACACGCTCCTGGTGCACTACTCCACGGATTACGTTTTTGACGGGCTGCTCGGGCGCCCGTATGGGGAAGAGGACGCACCGAATCCGCTCAACGTCTACGGGAAAACGAAGCTTGCCGGCGAGCGTGCGATCGCGGCCGCGGGCGGTGCCTTTCTCATCCTGAGAACGAGCTGGATCTACAGCGATCAGCCCCCTAATTTCGTCCTCACCATGCTCAAGCTGGCACGGGAAAAGCACGAGCTCGACGTAGTCGATGACCAGGTGGGATCGCCGACATGGGCACGTTCCCTAGCCGCCGCCACGGGCGATCTGCTGCGGCAGGAAGTGCGCGCGCGCGATCGGGCGGGAATCTACCACCTGTCGGCATCCGGCTACACCACGCGCTACGGTTTTGCAAGGCGTATCGTGCAGATGGCGCACGAGATTGATGCGGAAGCTGCAGGCTCGCCTGTGATCCGGCCGATCTCGACGGCTGAATATCCGTTACCCGCACAGCGGCCGCTTAATGCGGCAACCAGCAAGTAGAAAGTCTTACGCGAGTTCGGCGTACGCGTGGGTGCATGGGAGAGCGAGTTGCGCGCGTGTCTTCAGGAGATGCTCCCAAGCGACACTGCGCGGCGCGCAGTGCGAAGCTAGGCGGCGGACGGCTAAGATATAATTACCTGCTTTTCCCTGTTCTCCGCAAGCTCATGCGTTTGCAGTTGATCCGAAAGCTGAAGGACAAGTCGGCGGTCATCGCTATTGTCGGCATGGGCTACGTCGGCCTGCCGCTGATGCTGCGCTTCTCTGAGGACGGATATCGGGTCATCGGAGTCGATGTCGACCGGGGGAAAGTAGACCAGCTCACTCGCGGCGAAAGCTATATTCAGCACATCGAAGCGCGGCGCATTGCGGAGGCCCGGAGAAAGGGTTTTTCGGCGAGCGTCGACATCAGTGCCTGCCGGGATGCCGATGCGATCATCATATGCGTGCCCACACCGCTCGATCGCTATCGCGAACCCGATCTCAGATTCGTGATCGGAACGACGGATTCGCTAGTGCCGCACCTGCGTGCCGGGCAGATTGTTTCCCTGGAAAGCACCACTTACCCCGGCACGACAGAAGAGGAGCTGAAACCGCGCATCGAGTCGGCTGGACTCAGGGTCGGAGAGGATGTTTTTCTCGTGTTTTCACCCGAACGCGAGGATCCGGGCAACGCGGATTTTGGAACAAAGACCATTCCCAAGATCTGCGGCGGCTGCACGCCGGCGTGCCTGGAAGTGGGGCTGGCGCTTTATGGCAACGTGATCGACAAAGTGGTCCCGGTCAGTTCGACCCGCGCCGCCGAAATGACCAAGCTGCTCGAAAATATCCACCGCGCAGTCAACATCGGTCTCGTCAATGAAATGAAGATCATCGCCGACCGCATGGGAATCGACATCTACGAGGTCATCCGCGCGGCGGCAACGAAGCCCTTCGGATTCGTGCCGTACTATCCAGGCCCGGGTCTGGGCGGCCACTGCATACCGATCGACCCGTTCTATCTCACCTGGAAGGCGCGGGCGTATGGCGTGCATACCCGGTTCATCGAGCTCGCCGGGGAAGTAAACAACGCGATGCCGGAGTGGGTGGTAGGCAAGATAACGGAGGCGCTTAACAGCCGTGGCCGGCCGATCAAGGGCAGCCGCATTCTCATACTGGGCATCGCGTACAAGAAGAACGTGGATGACATGCGCGAGTCGCCCTCGGTTGTGCTGATGGAACTGCTGCTTGCAAAAGGCGCGTGCCTGGCCTATTCCGATCCGCACGTGCCGGTATTCCCCAAGATGCGCGAACATAGTTTCGATCTAGGCAGCACGCCGCTGACCCCGCAAACCATTGCGGACTACGACTGTCTGGTGCTCGCGACGAACCATGATGCTTTCGACTACGAGACGATCAAGCGCCATGCGGCGCTTATCATAGACACGCGCGGCGTTTACCTCGAGCCGGCTCCCAATATCGTACGCGCTTAGTTTCCGGGAGACTCAGTTGATCCGCTTCAGCCCACCGATTGCCGACCGCCGCATCCGTTTCGCGCTCGTAGGCTGCGGGCGCATTGCGCAAAATCATATCGCTGCAATGGCGAACCTGGGAGACCGCGTGGAAGTGAGCGCGGTATGCGATATCAATCCCGCCGCGCTGCGTGAAGCGGAGGAAAAAACGCGCGCCAGACCGTATGCAAGCCTCACGACACTTCTCGCCGAAACCGACGCCGACGTCGTAGTGCTCGCCACGCCGAGCGGCCTGCACGCCGAACAAGCCGTGCAGATCGCTGAAAGCGGCCGCCATGTGATGACCGAGAAGCCGATGGCAACGCGCTGGCACGACGGCAAACGCATGGTCCAGGCTTGTGATGCTGCCGGCGTAAGGCTCTTCGTGGTTAAACAGAACCGGCACAATGCGACGCTGCGCCTGCTCAAACGCGCCATCGAGAAGGGGCGGTTCGGCCGTATCTACATGGTCAGCATCAACGTTTTCTGGATGCGCCCGCAGTCCTACTACGATAGCGCGCGCTGGCGCGGCACCTGGGAATTCGACGGCGGCGCGTTCATGAACCAGGCGAGCCACTATGTCGATCTCCTCGACTGGCTGATCGGCCCGGTGGAAAGCGTGCAGGCCTACACCGGGACACTCTCTCGCGACATCGAAGTCGAGGATACCGGGGTGGCCAATGTCCGCTGGCGCACCGGCACGCTGGGTTCTGTCAACGTCACCATGCTGACCTACCCCAAGAACCTGGAGGGGTCCATCACCATCATCGGCGAGCGCGGAACAGTCAGAGTCGGCGGCGTCGCGGTGAACGAGATCCAGCACTGGGAATTCGAGGCCCCGGACCCGGACGACGACGAAGTAAAGAGCGCAAGCTACCAGACCACCTCGGTCTATGGCTTCGGCCATCCCGCCTATTACGCCAACGTGATCAACGTGCTGCGCGGCGAGGCGGAACCCGATACCGACGGCCGGGAGGGCTTGAAATCGCTGGAGGTGCTGGTGGCCATTTACCGTTCCGCCCGCGACGGCCAGCGCGTGTCGCTGCCGCTGGACTACTGACCGTGCCGGACTACTGGGCGCACGAAAGCGCCATTGTTGACGAGGGCGCGCAGGTCGGCGCCGGCACGCGCATCTGGCACTGGACCCATGTAAGCGGCGGCGCCCGGATCGGCGCCAACTGCTCGCTCGGCCAGAACGTGTATGTCGCCAACCGGGTCGTGATCGGCAACAACGTCAAGATACAGAACAACGTTTCGGTATACGATGCGGTCACGCTGGAAGACGACGTGTTCTGCGGACCCAGCATGGTCTTCACCAACGTCGTCAATCCCCGCAGTGCCGTGTCGCGCAAACACGACTATCAGGATACGCTGGTGAGAAAAGGCGCGACGATCGGCGCGAATTCTACCGTCGTGTGCGGGTACATCATCGGCCAGCACGCATTCATCGGGGCGGGTGCCGTGGTCACCGGCGATGTGGCCGATTACGCCCTGATGGTCGGCGTGCCGGCGCGCCGTATAGGATGGATGTGCCGGTGCGGGGAACGGCTTCCGGGGGGCACCGGCGCCGCGACCTGCGCCGCCTGCGGAAAAGGCTATATCATCGAAAGCGAAACCTGTAGAGCGCAATAAATGAACGCACCGGCACCGCGAATTACCGAGTTTGTCGATCTGAAGGCCCAGTACGCCGCCCTCCGGGAGAGTATCGACCGGCGCATCGGCAAGGTGCTGGCGCATGGGCAGTTCATCCTCGGGCCGGAGATGTACGAGCTTGAGGAAAAACTGGCGGCATTGACCGGTTCAAAGCATTGCATCACTTGTGCGAGCGGCACGGAAGCGCTGCTGATCGCATTGATGGCGCTCGATATCAAGCCGGGCGACGAGGTCATCACGACGCCGTTCACCTTTGTCGCAACGGTGGAAATGATCGTGCTGCTCGGCGCCACGCCCGTCTTCGTGGACATCGAGGAGGATACCTGCAATATCGATGCGTCAAAGATCGAGGCAGCGATCACGCCCCGGACGCGCGCCATCATGCCGGTTGCGCTCTATGGCCAGCCGGCCGATATGGACGAGATCAACGCAATCGCCTCCCGCCACGGGCTAGCGGTGATCGAGGATGCGGCGCAGAGCTTCGGCGCCAGCTACAAGGGGCGGAAAAGCTGCAACCTCTCCACCATCGGCTGCACGAGCTTTTTTCCGAGCAAGCCGCTCGGCTGCTACGGCGACGGCGGTGCGCTGTTCACCGACGACGACCGGCTGGCGAAGGCGATGCGTGAAATCCGCACGCACGGCCAGGAAAAGCGCTACTACCATACCCGTATCGGCGTGGGCGGCCGCATGGACACCATCCAGTGCGCGGTAGTTCTTGCAAAACTCGAACGATTCGATTGGGAAATCGCGCGCCGCATCGAAGTCGGACAGCGTTACGACGCGCTGCTCGCCGGGAGCGCACCAGGCCTCAAGCGCGTGCAGGTGCGGCCGGATCGCACCAGCGTCTATGCGCAATACACGGTGATGACGCCGCGGCGTGACACTCTGCAATCGGCGCTCGCAGCGCGCGGCGTGCCGACGGCGGTGCATTATCCGATTCCATTACACCGGCAACCGGCCTATGTGAGGCACGGCGAGGGGCGAGCGCTCGGTGTATCGGAGAATCTATCAACTCAAGTGATCTGCCTTCCACTCTATGCTGATTTGAGCGAAGAGATACAGAAGCAGATCGCGCGTTCCATAACCGAGTCGTTGAACTAGCCTTCAGCGAAGCTGGGAGCTTCTCTACTAAACTCCGTCTATCGACAGGCGGCTGAACCGGGTGAGCGCCCAAGCATGTCCGAAGCCAAGTGGCTTATGGCAAGTCGCCTTTCGCAGCCCGCCATCAATGAAGAAGTAGAGCTCCGCATGAATAGAAACAATACCGGCTTTGGGTTCAAAGGCTTCGCGCTTCTCGTCAAGTACCGCCGCTTGATCCAGAATGCTGTTACCGCGGAATTACGACAGAAGCATGCCGGCTCCCTGCTCGGTTCATGGTGGTTGATTCTGTCCCCCCTTCTCCTGCTCGGGGTTTACGTGACTGTCTATGTCGTGATTTTTAGACTAAAACCTGCGGGACTGACCACCACGCAATACGTTCTCTACATCTTTGCGGGGCTGATTCCCTTCTTTGGAATATCGGAGGGACTTTCCGCCGGGACCGGGTCACTAGTTGCGCACAAATCCATACTGAAAAGCACTGTGTTCCCTGCGGAAATCATAGCAGTCAGGGCTGTGCTGGCCAGCCAATCGACCTTTGTTTTTGGTTTGATGACCGTCTGCGTAAGCGCCGCATTATTCCTGAAGGTGAGCGCTACGTTCATCGTCATCCCCATAGTCATCTGCCTGCAGTTGATGTTCGTGGTAGGCCTTGCCTGGATTCTTTCCCTGACGAACATCCTGATCAGGGACGTGCAAACGGTCATCGGATATGTCTTGATGATGCTCATGATGCTGAGCCCGATCGCTTTCACGCCTGAAATGATTCCGGATTCCGTCAAGCCGTTGATATGGTTAAACCCGGTCTCCTACTACGTGCACGCATATCAGGAGGCGATTGTCTTTGGCCGTCTCCCGGGAGCGGACAAGCTTGTGGTGCTCGGTGCAATCAGTATGGCTTGCTTCACGGCTGGTTATGCCTTCTTTGTCCGGGCCAAGGCTATCGTGACAGACTATGCATAGGGACACTTCGATCAGTCTTGTTGACGTTACGAAGGTCTACAAGCTATATCCTGACCCGCTTTCCATGACCTTGGATGTCCTGGGCGTTTCAAGGCTGCCGTTCTGGAAAAAGAGAAGCTACCAAGAGTTCGCGGCATTGAAGGATATCAATCTGGAGGTACTGCGAGGGCAGCGTATAGGTATCGTGGGCCGAAACGGTGCCGGCAAGACCACCTTGCTCAAGCTCATCACTGGGAACTTCCAACCGACGGCGGGCCGCATTACCGTAAATGGCCAAGTGCAGGCCTTAATGGATATGGGGCTGGGTTTTCATCAGGAACTCAGCGGTCTCGACAATATCAAGGCTTCACTGATCTATAATGGATTGTCTAGCGGAGAGATCGAAGACGCCACCGCAGACATCATAGAGTTTGCAGAACTCGGCGATTACCTGTTTCAACCCCTTAAGACCTATTCGCTCGGAATGCAAGCGCGCCTTGGTTTTGCCACGGCTACGGCAATCAAGCCGGACATCCTCATTATTGACGAAGTGCTCGGTGCCGGTGATGGTTATTTCGCCGCCAAAAGCGCAGAACGAATGAAGCAACTGACAGGCAATGGCGTGACACTGCTACTCGTATCCCATTCGACTCCACAGATCGTCCAATTTTGCGAAACAGCGATCTGGATAGACAAAGGAAGGATCGTCGAAAATGGCGATGCCATGGAAGTAGTGAAGGCCTACGACGCGTACTTGCGCAGCCTGGATGAAAAAAGGATTCAGATCGAGAACAGCAAGCGGATCGATAAAAGATTAAAGGGCTCGCCGGAGAGTACAGATGCGCAGTCGCGCGCCGCTCAGGCGGCGG
>JBQTJV010000180.1:0-4168 GCA_052386775.1 Betaproteobacteria bacterium | reverse complement strand
GAGTTGAACATCTTGGGGTTGAGGCCGCCCACGCGCGCCTGCTCAGGCGTGAGGCCGTAATAGCCCCACACGGTGTCGGGCGTCGATCGCGCGAAATGCGGCTGCCACTTATGGCCGCGACCGGCGGCCACGACCGGAAACCCGGCGGCCCGCGCCCAGTCGACAAGCTCGCAGATGAGCGCCGGCTGGTCGCCGTAGGCGAGGCTGTAGACCACGCCCGCATCGGCCGCTTTGCGTGCGAGCAGCGGCCCGCAGAACGCATCGGCTTCCACCGTCACCATGACGACGTGCTTGCCGTTCCTGAACGCGGCAAGCGCGTGCTCGACCGCGGCAGTCGGATTTCCGGTCGACTCGATCACGATGTCGATCGCAGGGTGCGAGACCAGTGCCCGCCAGTCGTCCGAAACGTGCGTTCGGTCTTCCTTGAGCGCTGCTTCGATAGAACGAGCTTCGTATCTCGCCGCGTCCCAGCCGACACGCTTCAGATTTTCCCTGGCATTGTCGGGGGAGAGATCGGCGATGCCCGCAAGATGCACGCCGGGGGTTTTCGGTACCTGCGCGATGTACATCGCGCCGAACTTGCCGGCGCCGATGACGCCCACGCGCAGCGGCTTGCCCCGCGCCGCGCGCTCCTTGAGCTTCGTGTAAAGATTCAAGTGCGTCCCAAATCTTCAGGCGGCCTCGAGCACGCCCTGAAGTTCTTCCTGGGGCGTGGCGCTCCCCCAGGGAAGCGCCACGTCGTAGTGCCTGAGCAGGCAGTCGTCCGGCAGGCACCGGATCGGCGTGAAATCGCGGTGCGCGATGTAGCCGGGACGCCTGAAGCGCCGGATGTGGTTCGACACTGCGCAGAGCGACAGATACACCGCGACGCGGTTCCAGGGCGACAGGTTGGAGGTCGAGCCGTGGACGAGGCACCCGTGAAACAGGATCATCGATCCCCCAGGACCTTTCGGGGCCACGATGCCACCGCGCCCGACGAGCTTACGGACCGTGTCGTGATCGAGCGTCCAGAGGGGATAGCTGGTAGTCGCGGTATCATGGCCCGCCTCGAGCACGCCGAGCTTGTGGCTCCCGGGAATAAACATGAGCGGGCCGTTGAACTCGTTCACGTCGTCGAGAAAAATCGCGACGTTCATGGCGCGCGCTTCGGGCATTTCGTCGTCGCGCTTCCAGGTGCCATAGTCCTGGTGCCATTGCCAGACATCGCCGTCGAAGGCCATTTTGCCGTTGATCTTGAACTGGTGCATGTACACGTCTTCGCCGAGGATCTGCTTCACCGGCTCAACCATGCGCGGATGGCGCGCGAGCTTGGCGAACGGATGGCTGTACAGATGCGCCGCGAAATTGGTGCGCACTACGTCGCCCGTCTTCTCGCGTACGTTCTCAGGCCGGCGCTGAGCGTAGAGTGTCGGGACTTCGTCGAGGAGCGGCTTGATTTCCTCTTGCGAAAAGAGGTTCGGGAAAAACAGGTAGCCTTCGCTCTCGAACTGCGCGATCTGGGCTTTGGTGAGTTGCATGGCTCTCAGACCTCCTCGGGTCCATTATAGATCCGCGTGCGTCTGCTGGCGGGAGGGCGGGCGTGCTTCGAATTAAAATCGGGAAGCCGGCGGCACTACGCGAAAGGAGCGTTCATGGCAGCCTATGTTATCGTCGATATCGAAGTGACCGATGCAGCGGGTTACGAGGAGTACCGCAAATTGGCTGCACCGGCGGTAGCGGCCTTCGAAGGCAGATTCCTGGTGCGCGGGGGCGCGACTTCGACACTGGAAGGCAACTGGCATCCACACCGTATCGTGCTGCTCGAATTTCCCAGCGTCGATCGGGCGCGTGCATGGTGGTCCTCGGACGCCTATCGCACGGCGCGAGCCATACGTCAGCGCACCGCAATAACCGACATGATCGTCGCGGACGGTGTCGCTTGAACGGTCGCCTGATCGGCATTGTGATCGGGCTGATGATCGCGACGGCGCCATGGGCGGCCGACCGGGCCGAGCATAGCGACATGGTGACCATTCCGGCAGGGCCCTTCACGATGGGGCGAAATGATGGCCCGGAGGATGAGCGTCCGGCGCATCAGGTGGATATCGGGCGATTCGAGATCGATCGATTACCGGTGACCAATGCCCAATTCGCCGCGTTCCTGAACACCCTCGGCCCCCTTAACAAACGCGGCGAGCGGGTGTTCGATAGCGACGATCCCGACGCGCGCGTCCATCGGCGCCGTGGGAAGTGGGTTGCGGACCCGGGGTACGAAGATCATCCGGTAGTCGAGATGCCGTGGGCCGGCGCACGCGATTATTGCGCGTGGCGCGGTAAACGCCTTCCCACCGAAGCGGAATGGGAAAAGGCCGCGCGCGGCACCGATCAGCGTCGCTACCCATGGGGCGACGCGCCGCCGGATCGCACGCGCGCGCAGTTCGCCGCGGCGTACAATGAAACGGCGCCCGTCGAGCGCGCGCGGTCCGGCGCCAGTCCCTATGGCGTGCTCGACATGGCGGGCAACGCATGGGAGTGGGTTTCCAGTGCTTACCGTCCGTATCCCTATCGCGCCGATGATGGCCGCGAAGAGCTTGCCGCCGGGCCGGTGCGCGGGACGCGCGGCGGCGGGCACGATTCTCCGGCGGAAGAGATCACCACCACCCAACGCGGGCGCAATCTATCCCGCAATCCCGCTTCGGGGCATCACAACATCGGATTTCGTTGTGCGAAATGAAACAGGGGAACGAGCATGAGAGAGTTACACGTCATTGCCGCCGAGCTGCTGCGCGCGCTGGACCACGGGCAGGTGGTGACTTCCATCGCCGGACGCTTCCCCGCGTTCGGCTGGGAGGAAGCTTATGAGGTCGCCGCCGAAATCGTGAAGCTGCGCCGCGCACGCGGTGAACAGACCGTGGGGCGGAAGATCGGCTTCACCAATCGCAATATCTGGCCGGAGTATGGCGCCACGTCGCCGATATGGGCGCACGTCTACGACGACACCTTGTTCTACGCCCGGGACAACGTGGCCCGGATAGCGCTGAAAGGCAGCGTCCAGCCGCGGCTCGAGCCGGAAATCGCATTCAAGCTGCGCAAGCCGGTGCCGGTGGAGTGCCGGGATCCGGCGCGCATACTCCAATGCCTGGAGTGGCTTGCGCCCAGCTTTGAAATCGTCGACTGCCATTTCCCCGAATGGAAGTTCAAGCCTTCCGACTCGGCCGCCGACTTCTCGTTTCACTGGCGGCTGATCGTGGGATCGCCGTACGAGATTCGCGAGAGCAAAATACCGGACCTTGTGAAACAACTGCGGGACTGCGGGGTAACCCTGAGCCGGGAAGGCCACGTCATGGATCGCGGCGTCGGCAGCAACGCGCTCGATCACCCGGCGCTCGCCCTGGCCTTTCTCGCGGATATCGTGGCGCGGCAGCCGCGCTTCGACGCGTTGGAGGCCGGGGAGGTCATCACCACGGGCACGCTCACGGCGGCGCTTCCAATCCAGGCAGGCGAAACCTGGGAGTCGCAATACAGCGGGCTGCCGATTTCCGGGCTGCGCCTGGTTTTCACCGCCTGAAGACGGCGGCGGCCTAGATCGAGGCTCGCAACAGGGTCGCCACGCCGAGGAACGAAAAAAAGCCCACCACGTCGGTGACGGTGGTCAGCACGATCGTGCTCGACTGCGCCGGATCGAAGCCGAGGCGCTTGAGCAGGATGGGAATCGCTGCACCGGAAAAACCGGCCACCACCATCGCCACCACCATCGAAATCGAGATCACGGCAACGAGGCCAAGGGAACTGCTCCACAGCCACACCGCAAGCGCGCATACCGCAGCGACCGCGACGCCGTTCAGCACGCCGACGTTCACTTCTTTCCATACGACGCGCGGCAGGTGACGGGCGCTGATCTCGCGCAGCGCCAGCCCGCGCATGGTCACCGCGAGCGCTTGCGCGCCGGCATTGCCGGACTGTCCGGCGACGACGGGCAGCAGAACCGCCAATGCGGTCACCTGGGCGATCGTCTCCTCGAACAGCCCCACCACGGCGGCGGCAAGAAAGGCGGTCGCCAGGTTGATCTGCAGCCACGGCAGGCGCTTGGTCACCGCAAACCAGGTATGCGAAAGCGCCCGCTCATCCTTGCTCACGCCCACCATGGTCTGCATGTCGAGGCTCGCTTCCTCCTGCAGCGCGGTAACGA
>JBQTJV010000179.1:0-3507 GCA_052386775.1 Betaproteobacteria bacterium | reverse complement strand
CATGTCTCGTGATCGAAGTAGCCCAAGTCGTAGTGCATGAAGCTCACCAGCCATATTTGGTCGCTCACCTGTTTGATTCCGACGCGTTGTCCGGCAAACACTTGGCTGAGGTTGATCTTGCGTTTGCCAAGGCAGATGCGCCCGCAGTGGGTCACCGTGACGGTGCGGTCGTGAAACGGGTAATCGAGCTCCCCCAAGCCGCGATACGGACGCGCTGAGGGTCGGTAGAGCTCGGCGGGGTATTTCATGTCGAGCGCCTGGTGGGGGCGCTCATGGTTATAGCAATCGATAAAAGCATCGAACCGTGCCTGCTGCTTGAGGAAGTTCTGTGACAGGGGTTTAGTTGCTTCCTTCTTCAGAGTCAGGTGCATGCGTTCGTGGCGGCCATTTTGCTGAGGGTGTCCCGGCTTGATGCGCTCGATTTGGATGCCCAGCACACCGCCACAGCGCGAAATGGGCCTGGTGGTGACCGCGGCACGTGTTAGCGCGTTTGACAACGCGCACACACCGTGATGTGATCTATTGGAAAAGATTAAATTATCGTAGTGTAGCTACGATACTTTATAACAAATTAATTAATAACTGATCCGTCCATTAGAAAATATGTATAATCGTAGTGTGACTACGACTACTGAAAACAAACTAAATACCCTTTACACCCGGCTGCCTGCGGGGGCACCGATCACCTCCGTGCAACTCGGCCAGATGGGAATCTCTGCCGACCTTGCGGTCCACTATGCCAGGTCCCGGTGGCTCAAGCGGCTCGCGCGGGGCGTCTATTGCCGGCCCGGTGAAGAGTTGTTGCTTCACCCGAGCTTGGTTGTGCTCGAAAAGCAAATCGCCGGGCTCCACGTCGGCGGCAAGACGGCGTTGGAGTGGTATGGCGTGCACCAGTATGTTTCACAGCAGGCCGTGCTCCGTCTATACGGCTGGGCGGCTGCGCGTCTGCCGAATTGGTTCGTTCAGCATTTCCCCGCCGAATACCATCGGAAGCGGCTGTTTGATGAAAAGCCCGATCGAATGCTGAGTGTCAGTCGTTTCGAAAACCACGACAACGCACCCCTAGTGTCGACACCCGAACGGGCGCTTCTCGAACTGCTGGACGAGGTCGGCGTTCGCCAACCGCTGCAAGAGGCGAGGGAAATCGCTGAAGGCACATACAGCCTGCGCGCCGAGGTGCTGATGGATCTCCTCAAGCGCTGCACGAGCGTCAAGACGGTGCGGCTTTGCCTCACGCTCGGACGCGAGCTTTCACTGCCGTGGGCCGGCAAGCTCGACGAGGCAGCCCTGCCCAAGGGCAGCCACCGCCCGTGGATATCGAAATCCAAGGACGGCCTGCTGGTGCTCAAGCCGTGAATCAGGTTTATCTCGATACCGCGCGCCTGCTGACCCAGGTCGCGCCGCTCGTGTTCGCGGACAACATCTTTGCCCTGAAGGGCGGCACCGCGATCAATCTGTTCGTGCGCGACATGCCCCGGCTGTCGGTGGACCTGGATCTGGTGTTCGTCGATCATCGTCTCGAACGGGAGGAGGCGCTTGGCCGAATCAACGAGGCGATCCGGAGCGCGGTCGATCGGCTCAAAAAACGCGGATTCCAGACGCATGCGGCGACGGCAGTCGACGCCGGCGAAACGAAACTCTTCGTGCGTCGCGGCAAGCTCGAAGTGAAGATCGAAGTGAATTTCGTGCTGCGCGGGACGGTGCACCCCATTCGCTCGGCATCGCTCACCGCCAAGGCGAGAGAAATACTGCTGGCTGATCTGGAGCTACCGGTTGTCTCGCTGGAGGACCTCTACGGCGGCAAGCTCGTCGCGGCCATGGATCGGCAGCATCCGCGGGACCTATTCGACGTGATGCAGCTTTTTCTCCATGAGGGGATCACGCCAGGCATCCGCCGCAGCTTCGTAATCTATCTCGCATGCCACAACCGGCCGATTCACGAAGTGCTTGCTCCAACCCTTCGCGACATTTCGGGTGAGTTCGACGCCACGTTCCGTGGAATGACTGCAGAACCCGTGGAGTTGAAGGCGCTGCTGTCGGCACGAGAACGCATGATTGCCGAACTGCAGGCTGGCCTGGATGCACACGAGCGAGGGTTTCTGGTGTCACTCGCTCGAAACGAGCCGAACTGGGCGTTGCTCGGTATCGAACATCTTGAGCAATTGCCCGGCATCCGCTGGAAGCTCACGAATCTTGAGCGGCTCGCAAAGGCGAATCCGAAGAAGTTCAAGACGCAGACGGAGGAACTCGAGGCGCTGTTCCGGCGTTAGAGTTATCTTCCCAGCTCCGGGAGGAAGCATGGAAACTGTCGAAATCCACTCCACGTCGCGACAAACGGCCGTTTGTTCGGACATATTGCTGCGCGAAGGCCCCACAGTCCGGCTCATTTTTCGGCCGCAGCTCGTCGATAACCCCAACGACCCTGATGCGTGCGTTAAGGGACGCTTCGTCTACCAAAGGAAAGGAAAGAACGACGAGTGGGAGGACGCGGACTCGCCGTCGCTCGCTTCTTTGAAACGGGGCGAGTATTTTGAATTGGAGATCAAGTCGGGGGAATTACTTCCGCTCCTTCGCCAGCTCGGCGCACTTTGGCGCTTTCATCGCAAGCAGGGCATGCCGAGGGGTCGAGTTGAGCTTGTGCGGATCGGGCAGCACCTTGCAAAGCTGCTAGAACTCAGCGAGCCGGAGCTCGATGCTTTCTTGTCGGAGAACACGTCGGACGCAATGGAGACTTTGCGCCGGGTCCTGCGTTGGATGGCGAACAATCCGGGCACAGCCGAACAGCTTGCAGCTAAGGAGCGGCAACTACCGGAACTCAATGCGCTTGTGGGATTGGCGAACTTGCGCGCCGTTCTGCAAATGTGGAGCGACAACGCGGAGAATGATGACGAAGAATTTTGGCAGGGTGTTTTTGCTACGCATTCATATGTGCTGTCACAGCTTTTCGCTTACCCGGTGGCGATCATCAAGGGGAAGGCTTACGTAGGCGGCAAGCGTTACGACAATCTGCACGGGAATCTCGTCGACTTCCTCGGGCACGCGCCGTCTTCTGGCTCGGCTATTCTCATTGAAATCAAAACACCCAAGACACCGCTTTTGGGGAGCGCCTACGTCTCCCCTGATGAAGCAGCGATTGAGCGCGTTTGGAATCTGACGCGCGAAGGCAATCCGTTCGGCGCGCGATATAAGGCAGCGCCAACCGATGCACTTCTAGTGGCGCGTGTCCGACATGAGCAGCGTGAAATCGCGCGGTTTTCTGCCACTCGTAGAAACCCGTCACCGGAACGAGACAGCGGCGCCGCTGGAAGGCATCTCGGAAGGCGGGGGGCGATTTCGTCACAAGGTTGTAAAATCACATGACAAACGTATAAACTACCAAGTTCCGGACGCTTCATCTGGTTAACGGCACAATCAGAATCTATTCGCGACTCTTTTCACGATGGAGACAAGTTATGAACAAGACAACTCGTTTCTTAGTGCATGTTCTGGGTATTGCTTTCCTTGGAG
>JBQTJV010000178.1:0-15494 GCA_052386775.1 Betaproteobacteria bacterium | reverse complement strand
GTATTCTTTCGGCATGCGAGCCCAGCGAACTCACCTTTGCCGATGTGCTCTCCGAACCGGGAGCACGCATCCGGCACGTCTATTTCCCGACAGAAGGCTTTGTCTCCCTCTCGGCACCGGTCGACGGCCGTACGAGCCTGGAAGTGGGGTTGATCGGCAGCGAAGGAATGCTGGGCATTCCCCTCGTTCTAGGCATCGATACCTCGCCGCTGCGCGCCACGGTGCGGGGCTCCGGCGCTGCGCTGCAAATGGATGCGCTATCCTTCCACCGCGAACTCGCCCAAAGCGCCGCGCTGCAACGCAATCTCAACCGCTATCTCTATGCGCTGATGTCCCAGTTTGCGCAAACCGTGGCCTGCACCCGCTTCCATCCGTTACTTGAACGTCTTGCCCGTTGGCTCCTGATGACGCACGATCGGGCGCATTTGCAAACCTTCCGACTGACACATGAGTTTCTTGCCGAAATGCTGGGAGTGCGGCGGGTCGGCGTCACCAAGGCTGCCGGGGTAATGCAGCGGGGAAAGCTGATCAGCTATCGACGCGGCCACATCACGGTTCTCGATCGCAAGGGCCTGGAGGCTGCATCCTGCGGCTGCTACCGCGCGATGAGAAAAACGTATAACGACATGCTCGGCCGGCCGCCGATCAAATCCCCGAGCTGACACACGCGCGAATGTGGTGGTATACAATCGTGTGATTGTCGTCCCGGGGAGGGCAATATGATAGGCACCATCATCGTGCTCGGCGCGCTGCTCGTCGTGGTTGTGTACTTCGTGATGATTTACAACAACCTCGTCCAGATCAAGCACAACGTCTCCAAGGCGTGGGCCAACATCGACGTGCTGCTCAAGCAGCGGCATGACGAGCTGCCGAAGCTGGTCGAGACCTGCAAGCAGTACATGAAGTTCGAGCAGGAAACCCTGGAACGGGTCATGGAAGCGCGCTCGAAGGTGTTCACCGCACGAGAAGCGCAAAACATCGGCGCGCTGGGCCAGGCGGAAGGCGTGCTGCGAGCCTCGCTCGGCAACCTCTTCGCGCTCGCGGAGGCCTATCCCGACCTGAAAACCAACCAGACCTTCCAGCAGCTTCAGGCGCGCATCTCGAGCCTGGAAAACGCGATTGCCGACCGCCGCGAGTTCTACAACGAGTCGGTCAACATCAACAACGTGCGCATCGAGCAGTTCCCGGACACCATCGTCGCAGGCATGTTCAACTTCAAGCCGGCCCAACTCCTCGAGTTCGAAGCGGAAGAGAAGGCCGACGTCGACGTAAAGAAACTTTTCGCCGCCTGAGCCGCCCGTAGCCCGCTCCTGGCGCAATGAGCCTTTCGCATCACCGCGCCGAGTGGCTCACCGGCGGCATCCACCTCATCATCCTGGTCATCGCGGTCGAGGCCGAGACCGCGGAAGTGTGGCCATGGGCGCTCGGCGCCATGGCGATCGCGAGTTTCTTCGCGTGGGCGGCCAGCTATCGGCGCTACCGGCACGTCCACGACATCCCGACTTCCAAGGTGGCCTCCGCTGCACAAGGTTACGCCGAACTGTTCGGGCGCTCCGAGCTGCTGGAAGGCAGCACGCTCCGCAGCACCCGCACCGGCCTGCCGTGCTGCTGGCGTCGCTATCGCATCGATCGCAAGACGTCGAACAACAAGTGGGAGCGGGTGGACGGCGGAGAAAGCGACGACCATTTTTTGCTGGTCGACGACAGCGGCCAATGCGTCATTTCGCCCGACGGCGCCGAGATCCTGACCGCCCACCACGACACGTGGATGGAGGGAGACTACCGGCACGCCGAATGGCTGCTCGCACCCAGGGACAAGCTCTATGTCATCGGCGAATTCAGCACGGCGAGCGGCGCGGTGTCCGATCTCGACGAACGCGCGGATGTAAGCCACATGCTCGGCGAGTGGAAAAAGGACAAGGATCAATTGCTCGCCCGCTTCGACCGCAACCAGGACGGCGAGATCGATCTCCAAGAATGGGAGCAGGCGCGGCTTGCAGCACAGAAGGAAGTCCGTCAGCGCCACGCGGAAGGCCGTGCCGCGGTGACCGAAGGCGTGCATCTCATGCGCAAGCCCCGCGATGGCCGGCTCTACCTGCTCGCCTGTGAGCTGCCCGACAAGCTGGGACGGCATTTCGCCTTCTGGAGCGGCGTGCATCTCGTCTTCTTTCTCGGAGCGGGCACCGCGGCGCTGCTGCTTTTCTGAATGCCGCCGCGGATCAAACCCTACGGCACAGAGCGGAAACCTTTAAAATCGATCGCATGAGAAGCGATTCGATTCTGGGGCTCAGTCCAAAAGCATTTCATCGCATTTACTATACCGAGTGGGGTGATCCGGCCAATCCGCGCGTGGTGATCTGCGTGCACGGTCTTACGCGCAGCGGCCGCGATTTCGATTACCTCGCCCGCGTACTGGAAGCCGATTTCCGCGTGGTGTGCCCCGACATCGTGGGTCGCGGCCGCAGCGACTGGCTGGCGGCGAAGGAAGATTACGGTTACCCGCAGTACATGGCGGACCTGAACGCGCTCATCGCCCGCGTCACCGCCGGCGCCGGAAGTGATGCCGTGTACTGGGTCGGCACTTCGATGGGCGGCATCATCGGCATGCTGATGGCGTCGCGACCGCGCTCACCGATCGCCAGGCTCATCGTGAACGACGTGGGCACCTTGCTGCCCAAGGCCGCGCTCGAACGGATAGGGATCTATGTCGGGCATACGCCGCGCTTTCCGACGCTCGAGGCGCTGGAAGCGCATGTGCGGCTGGTCTCGGCGCCGTTCGGTCCGCTTACTGACGAGCAGTGGAGCCACCTGACCGTGCATGCGGCGCGGCAGCTCGACGACGGCTCGTGGACCACGGCTTACGATCCGGCGATCGGCATTCCGTTTCAGCGCCCGCAAACCGAAGTGGATCTGTGGGCATACTGGGATGCCATTTCCTGCCCTACCCTGCTTCTTCGCGGCTCGCGGTCCGACCTGCTGCTCAGAGACAATGCGCTCGCCATGACCGAGCGCGGACCCCGCGCGCGCCTTGTGGAGTTCGAAGGTATCGGCCACGCACCGATGCTGATGGCCGACGACCAGATCGCCGTCGTGCGCGATTTTCTGCTTGCCCCATAGGGTCCGGCGTGAAAGCCATCGCCATGAAGTTCGGCGGCTATCAGAAACCCGCCTCCATCCACAATCAGGCGGCCCGGCATTTCGGGGCGCTGCTGACGCAAAAACTCGGGGATCGGGTGGCGTTCGAGCTGGTCGGCAATGTACTCGACCTCGGCCGCAAATCCGGCGATCTGCCCATCATGGTGGAAACCGGCGAGCTCTCCGGCTGCTACATGTCGACGGTGCGCTTCACCAAGCCCGCTCCGGGATTCGAGGCGTTGGAGTTGCCGTTCATGGTCCGGGATCGGGCCACGCTGTTCAAGGCCCTGGATGGAGCAGCGGGCAGCGCCTTGCGCCAGCACATGCTGGATCGTTCGCCGTTTCGCGTGCTCGGCTTCTGGGACAACGGCTACCGGCACCTTACCAACCGCGTGCGGGCAATCCGCGCGCCAGTCGACTGCCGGGGGCTGCGCATTCGCACACAGATGAGCCAACTGCACGGCGAAGTCTTCCGCGCGCTCGGCTTCACGCCGGTGCCGGCGGACATCAAGGAGTTCGTCGAAGGCATTGCGACCGATAAGTTTGAGGCCCAGGACAATCCGCTGACCAACATCTACAACTTCGGCGTGCACCATCATCACCGCCATATCACGCTCACCGGGCATTTCTTCGGCGGCACGCTGCTCATCTGCAACGCGGAACAGTATCGAAGCTGGCCGCAGGAAGTGCGGGACGCCGTGGAGGAAGCGGCGCACGAAGCGACGCTGTTGCAGCGCCGACTGGCCATCGCGGAAGACGAGGAAGTCTTGCGAAAACTCGATCCTCGCGAAAACGCGGTCGTCCATCTTTCCGCGAAGGAGCGCGATGCTTTTGTCGATGCCGTGCAGCCGGTCATCGCCCGGCATCGGGGTGAAATCGACGCGACGCTGCTGAACGCCCTGGAAACGGATTAGCGCCTGGCGAACGGCTGCTCAGGGGCGCGTGCTGCGATCCCGGCCCGGTCGTTCGCGCGACCCGGTATCGGGGTGGCTGTCCGGTGCGTGCGCCGGCGTAGGGACTGCGACCGACGCCTGCGGCTGTGCCTCACGAGTTTCCCGGGACCACAGCACCACAGCGAGCAGCGCCACGACGCCGACCGCAACGCACCAGCGCCAGCCGCCCGGGAGTTTCATGGCGCGCGCTCACGCAGACGAGGCTTCTTTCTCCGCCTGGAGCATTGCGTCGAGGAGCGTGTCAGGCTCCTGCGCGCCTGACACACCGATTTTGCGATTGAAGATGAAGAACGGTACGCCGCCGATGCCCAGGTTGCGCGCCTCGATGTCGGCGCGCGCAATCGTCTCGCGATCGGCGCTGCCCGCAAGATAATCGGCCAACGCCGTTCCATCCAGGCCGGCGCGCGCGCCCACGTCAGCGAGCGTGCCGATGTCGGTGAGATTGGCGCCCTCGATGAAATAGGCGCGAAAGAGTTCTTCCGCCGTCTCGTCCTGCCGCCCGTGCTGATCGGCGTAGTGCATCAGGCGATGGGCATTGACCGTGTTCGGCTGTACCGCGATGCGGTCGAACGCAAACGGTATGCCTACGCTCGCGCCGACCGCGGCCACGTTGGCGTAACTGCGATTGGGATTGCCGAACTTGCGCCGCAGGTATTCGCTGCGCGCGATTCCCTCTTCCGGCAAATCAGGATTCAACTGGAAAGGCAGCCAGCGCACGGCTGGCGGAGCCGCATCGGGAAAGCGCTCGTGATACATCGCCATGGCGGTGGCGAGTCGGCGCTTGCCGATGTAGCACCACGGTCAAACCACGTCAGAAACGATATCGATTTTGAGAGTCATGGATCTCTCCATCAGAACGGTAAACGAAGGCGAGCAGCAACGGCTCATCATAGCAGCATTGGCGGTGTCAGGCCTTGCCGCCATACCGCTCGCGCAGCGCCGCCTTCAGTATTTTTCCGGTCGCGGTGCGCGGCATCTCGCTCACAAACACGTAAGCGTCGGGAAGCCAAAAGCTGGCAAAGCGCGGCGCGAGGTGGGCGTGCAGTTGCGCCTCGGTCGTCGTGTGCCCCGGTTTCAGCACCAGGACCGCGACGGGACGTTCTCCCCATTTCGCATGCGGAACCGCGATCACCGCCGCCTCCGCTACGGCGGGATGACCGGTCAGCGCGTTCTCGAGATCGATGGAGCTGATCCATTCGCCCCCGGACTTGATCAGATCCTTGATGCGATCGGTGATCTTGACGTAGCCCTCGGCATCGATCGTCGCGATGTCGCCGGTGCGAAACCAGCCGTCGGCGGTCCACTTGTCCGACTCTCGGTCGAGATCGTGGTAGCGCTCGGCAACCCACGGGCCGCGCACCTGCAACTCACCCATGGTGATGCCATCCCACGGCGCCTCGCCGTCCGGACCCATGATCCGCGCCTCGAAGAACGGCAGCGGCAGACCCTGTTTCGCCCGGATCGCGTACTGCTCGTCCGGCGCGCGCTCCTGAAGCCCGCGCTTGACATAGTTGACGGTGCCCACCGGCGAAGTTTCCGTCATCCCCCAGCCGTGGGTCACGCGCAATCCAAACCGGTCGAATGCACGGATCATCGCCTCCGGCGCAGCGGCGCCGCCCACGATCATGCGCAGGCCCGGGGCTAGCCTCCAGCGTTCCGGCGCGGCCTCCAGCGCCTGCAGGATCCCGGTCCAGATCGTCGGCACACCCGCGGTAAGCGTCACCTGCTCCGACTGGTAGAGGTCGAGCAGGCTTTCGGCATCGAGATGCGGTCCGGGAAACACCAGCTTGGACCCCATCATCACCGCCGTGAACGGAATTCCCCAGGCATTGACGTGAAACATCGGGACCACCGGGCAGACCGCATCGGCATGACTCACGCCCATGTGATCGACCGTCGCCGTCGCAAGGGAATGGAGCACGATGGAACGATGCGAGTACACGACACCCTTGGGCGCGCCCGTGGTGCCCGAGGAATAACACATGCCGGCGGCTTCGTTCTCCTCCAGTGCGGGTGCAGCGAACGGCGGCGCAGCCGCGATCAGCGCCTCATAGTCCAGAGCGATGTCGGCTGCGAGTGCGCCGGAGAGCGGGACGACGATGACTTTCTCGAGCGCGACATCCGCCTTGAATTTCTCGTAGAGCGGCAGCAGCACGTCATCGACGATGAGAAAGCGGTCGCCGGCGTGGTGGACGATACCCGCGATGTCGTCGGGACGCAGCCGCAGGTTCAGCGTGTGCAGCACGCCACCCGCGCACGGGACGGCGAAATACGCCTCGAGATGCGCGTAATGGTTCCACATCAGCGTGGCAATGCGATCGCCACGCCTGAGGCCCAGTCGCTGCAGCGCGCCCGCGAGTGCCCGCGTCCGCCGGCAAAAGTCTCGATAGGCATAGCGGTGCAATCGCCGATCCGGCAGCCGCGACACGATTTCGGACTCGCCGAAGAGCTTGCCTGCGCGGTCGAGCACGTGATGCAGGGTCAGCGGGAATGGCATCATCGTACTCAGCATGGCGGTCTTCCAGAACGCATCACGGTTACGGATTCAGATCGCGATCACGGACCCGGTGCGGGTTCGTCTCTCGCGAGCATGCGCGCCTCGTCGCCATCCATGTCGGTGAGCAGGTTGATGCCGTGGGCGGCATAACGCTTTGCCGCCGCGAGTGCCCGCCGATCCCGCTCGTGTTCCAGCGCCCACTGCGCGTGACGCGCCAGCAGTGCCAGCGAGACGGTGCGGCCCAAAGTGAGCGCGAAGCGCCGCGCGCCGGCTTCGAGCCGTGCGTCGTTTCCTTCCGCAAGCCATGCCGCGGCCTGCTCCAGCGCCTGCTCGACCCGCGCAGAGATCCTGAGCAATTCGGTCTCGCGCAACCCCTGCAGCACGAAACCCGCTTCGCGACGCAACGCGCTCAATTGCGGCTGCGACTGCACCACGCGCAGGGCATCCAGGGCCAGCACATTGGTCGTGCCCTCCCAGATGGGAAGCACCAGCGCATCGCGCAGCAGTACGGGCAATCCCGTGTCTTCGATATAACCGGCACCGCCGAACGCCTCGATCACTTCCGCGAGAACCGCCACCGCCTGCTTCCCGGTAATCAACTTGGCGATGGGCGTCAGGAGCCGCAGCAAGTCCGCCTGCTCTTCGCTGGCCCGGCCGGCCTCCACGCGCCCGAGGAGTTCCGCCACGAAAAACGAGAAGTGCAGCGCCCCTTCGAATTCCGCCTCCAGTCCGGCGAGCGTGTCGAGGTGCAGCGGCTGTTCCGCGAGCGGCGCACCGAATGCGACGCGTTTCCGCGCGTAGTCGCGCGCAAGCGCAATGCCTCGGCGCATCAGCGCCACGGCCGTGACGCTGTTCCAGAGCCGCGTCACATTCAGGACCGGCGCAATGTTCCTGACGCCGTCCGACGTGCCGCAGACGAGCTGCGCCGGCGTGCCATCGAGTATCAGCTCCGCGGTGGGGACTTTGCGCGTTCCGAGCTTGTCCTTGAGCCGGTTCACCAGGATGCGATTCGGCCGCCCCCGCGCGTTCCGGGTCTCGACGTAAAAGAGCGCCAGCCCTTTGCCGCCCGCGGGATTGCCTGCGGGCCGGGCCAGTGTCAGTGCCACCTGTGACGCGATCGCGGAGGTGAACCATTTGCGGCCGTAGAGGCGCCACTGACCCTGCTCTTCGCGCGCGATCGTTTCGCTCAACCCGACGTCCGATCCTCCGGTCGCTTCCGTCATCCACTGGCCGCTGGTCCAGAATTCGGTGGGGTCGCGCGAGAGCAGATGCGGCAGCGCCCGCTCCATCAACGCGGCATTTCCGGACGCCCGCAGCGCACAGGCGGCACCGTCGGTCATCGCCAGCGGGCACGCATAAAGATCGGTGGACGGCGTATACAGATAAACCAGGGCAAACTGGTGCACGCGGGAGTGGGCACCGTGTTTACGCTCGTGCGCAGCGGCGACCAGCCCGTGCTCGGCCGCGATCTGCTCGGCTTTGCGCCACAGCGGCGATACTTCGATGTGGTCGATGCGATTGCCCCAGGCGTCCCACGACGTGAGCCGGGGCTCGTTGCCGCGGTCCGCCAGTTGCATGCGATAAAGATCGCCGCCTGCAAGCTCGCCCATTTCGATGAGCGCCGGCTCGATCTCCGCCAACACCTCCTCGGGCAGCGTCCGCGCCAGATACGAGCGCAGTACGGCGTCATCGAGATACTGGTTGCCGAGTTCCGGCGGCGATTGGATGAAAGGCATCGGCCAATATTAACGGCAAAGCCCCACGTGCGCGAAGCGCATGCGCTGAAGCCGGCGCATCCGCCAGGAGTCGAACGGGCGGGTCAGCCCCGCAGCAGGCTAAGGGTCAGCGGGCCGTCGAAAAACTTCGGCACCGACTCGAGGAACTGCTCGGCGCGTGCACGCGGCCAATCGCCGAACTGGCAGTTGCCGAGAAACTTGTTTTCGATGTCGGATCGGGAGAGCGGTTCGTGCGCGCCGCCGCGGATATGCGGCTGGCGTTCTTCGAACACGCGCCCGTCCTTGAGCGTCATGCGTACGTGGCCGGTGAACGCCCTGGGATAAGGATCGTTCGGATTGACGACGTAGCGCACTTTGGACGCGAGTCCGAGAATGCGTTCATCGCGCACCGTCTGCTGGGTGAAGGCGGAAAGACCTGCGCCGCCGGTGACAAAAGCGACCGCGATGTTGAAGGGCGCGCTGAACTTGGCGACATACTCGTTCGGCGGCCGGTGCTTCGACGGCAGCGGGTCCCACAGCCGGTGCACGTAGCCTTCGGCCGTCTCGCACAGGATGTCCTCCACGTCTTCGGCGCGGATGCCCTTTTTTGCCAGCCGGATCGCGCAATCGACGTACGGCTGGTTCATCGTTCCGGTGGCATAGGGCTTGAACGTGATCGCCTCCATCACCCACTTCTCGCCGAAGCCCTCGGTGAGCGCCGCGTAATCCCCTTCCGCGGAGCGCGCAAAGCCATGGAAAAGCCCGTGCGTGCCTTCGAGCACGGTGCGCGGCCCGAAAAAACCCTGCTGTCCGAAGCGTGCCGCCTGAACCCCTGCCTGCGCCGCCCACCCGGTGTGCAGGCGCTTGGTCCATGCGCCCTCGGCAAGATACTCGATGATGCCGCTCGCGAAACTGCCCGCGTTGCCCAGGGCATCCACCGTCTGTTTACGAGCAAGGCCGAGCGCCACGCATACCGCAAGCGTGGTACCCATCGTGCCGAGCACGCTGGTGGGGTGAAAACCGGACTTGTGGATCGCTTTCGGCCGCACCATCGACATACGGCACGTCGCTTCGATACCGGCAGCGATCGCGACCAGCGCAGAGCGCCCGTCGCGCCCGAATGCCTCGCAGGCCGCGAGCACGCCCGGCACCACGGTCGCGCTGCTGTGCACCGGCCCGCCTTCGAAGGTGTCGTCGAAATCTTCGCCGTGGGTCGCGGTGCCGTTGATGAGCGCAGCCGTCTCGGGCCGGTAACCCGCAGCGTGCCCGATAGCGGTGCACGGCCCGCCTCCGTCCACCGACTTGAGCACCGCACGCATGTAATCGGTGTTGCGCGCAGCCAGGCACAACCCCGCCACATCGATCAACAACTGCTCGACGCGCTCGCGCACCGCGCGCGGAATGGCCTCCGCGCGCAGCGCGCCGACCTTCTCGACCAGGATTTCCGAGGCCGACTTTTCGGGCAACGACGCGCTCATGCCGGCTCGCTCAGTTGACCAGCTTGACGCCGCCTTCCTTCAGGATCTCGCGCACCTGGACCTTGTAGCTGTCGCTGAATTTCTGCAGTTCCGCGCCGATCAGAAAGCCATCCTCGAGCAGATCCTTCTTGAGATACTCCTGCCACTCGGCGGTTTTCACCATCTTGGCCAGCGCGCCCTCCCAGAAAACCCTGACGTTCGCCGGCATTTTGGGCGGCCCGACCATGCCGCGCGGCTGCGGCACCTCGGGAACGTTGATGCCCTGTTCCTTCAGGGTCGGCACATCGGCGAAGGCCGGCAGCCGCTTTTCCATCAGCGTGGCGATCACCCGGATTTTCCCGGCGCGGATCTGCTCGAGCGCTTCGGCCGGCTCCATGATGTAGAGGTCGGTGTGGCCGCCGAGGAGCGCCGCAACGCGCTCACCGCCGCTCGGGAAGGAAATAAACTGCCATTGCGCCCCGGTCGCCTTCTGGATCACCAGACGCGTGGTGTTGTCGCGTCCGCTGATCGAGCCGCCGCCCTGCTTGTATTTTGCGGGCTCCTTCTTCGCCGCTTCCACGAAATCCTTCGCGTTCTTGAACGGCGAGTCGGCGCGAACGGTGAGCACCGAGGGCTCGAGGATGAGACGGGCGACCGGCGTCAGATCCGACATGGAGACTTTCGCTTCCTTGCGGATCATCGGATTGACGTACCAGACGCTGGTGAAGAACGCCACCATGTGATCCTCGCCGGCCTTTTCCCCGAGGAACGACATCGCGACCAGCCCGCCCCCGCCGGTGCGGTTGTTGATCTGGATGCGCTGCGGGACGAGCTTGTTTTTCTCCAGCACGTTGGCGACGCCACGCGCAAAGAGATCCGATCCCGCGCCGGGGCCGGTATGAACCAGAAAATCGATTGGACGGCTCGGCGTGAAGCCCTGTGCGTACGCGGACGTCGCACCCGCCGCCAGTAATGAAGCGATCAGCAAAGTTCGGGATTTCATTGCATCCTCCTCGTTGGATTTGAAACCGGATCAGATTTCCTGCTCCGCCGCTTTCAGCCTCCAGGCATTGGCCCGCCGGAACAGCGGCGCAATCAGTATTGCGGCGGCCAAAATTAACATCGTCGCGGCCATCGGTCTAGTGTAGATGATGGAGAGGTCGCCCGCCGACATCATGAGCGACTGGCGCAGCGCCCGCTCCATGAAATCGCCGAGCACCAGACCGAGGATCAGCGGTGCGGCAGGGTAATCGAGCTTGCGCATCGCGTAGCCCAGCAAACCGAATCCACCCACCAGCCAGGCATCGAACAGGCGTTCATCCACGCTGTACACGACGATCAGCGAAATGCCCAGTATCACCGGGTACAGCACATACGCCGGGAGGCGCAGCACCTGCGCGAACAGCGGCACCAGCGGCAGGTTGAGGATGAGCAGCATCACGTTGCCGATGTACATGCTCGCCACCAGTCCCCAGAAAACCGTCGGGTGATCCTGGATCAGCATAGGGCCGGGACGCATGCCCCACATGATGAGCGCCACCAGCAGGATGGCGGTGGTGCCCGAGCCGGGAATGCCAAGCGTGAGCAGGGGCACCAGCGCACCGCCGGTTTCGGAATTGTTGGCCGCCTCCGGTGCCGCCACGCCTTCCACGGCGCCGGTGCCGAATTTCTCGGGGTGGCGCGAGACCGCCTTCTCGATTCCGTAGGAAACGAACGACGCGATGGTCGAGCCTGCGCCAGGCAGCACGCCGACGAAAAATCCGACCAGCGAGCCGTTCAGGAACGCGAATCGGCAGTCTTTAAGGTCCTGCCAGTTGGGCAGGAGGTTGCGCAGCCCCTTGGGCACCTCGAACATCCGGCCGCCGTCCCTGCTGGTGAGGTTGGCCAGCACTTCGCCGATGGCGAAGGTGCCGATCGCCACGACGACGAAATTCACGCCGTCGACCAGTTCGACGCGCTCGAAAGTGTAGCGCGCGTTGTCGGTGAAAAGGTCCACGCCTATCGTCGCGAGCCAGAGCCCCACGAACATGGAGAGCAGCGCCTTGATCATCGACTTGCCGGCGAGCAGCACCACCATCGCGAGCCCCATCGTCATCAGCGCGAAGTACTCCGGCGGACCGAAGCGCAAGGCAAACTCCGCGACCGGCGGCGCGATCAGCATGAGCAGCAGAACGCCGACGGTTCCGGCAACAAAAGAGGAGATCGCCGCGATGCCCAGCGCCGGGCCGGCGCGCCCGCGGCGCGCCATCTCGAACCCGTCGAGGCAGGTGACCACGGAAGCGGATTCGCCCGGCACATTGAGCAGGATCGAGGTCGTGGAGCCGCCGTACTTGGCGCCGTAGTAGATGCCCGCCATCATGATGAGCCCGGAGGTCGGGTTCATCTGCATGGCGAGCGGCAGGAGCAATGCGACCGTCGCCGAGGGCCCCAGCCCCGGCAATATTCCTACGATGGTTCCAAAGAACACGCCGACGAAGCACCAGAACAGATTCATCGGCTCGAGCGCGACGGCGAATCCGTGCATGAGGCCGGCGAGCATTTCCATGGCCGTCGGCTCCTAGAAACCCCAGGGTCCTGCCGGAAGCCGCAGATTGAGCAGCTTCACGAACAGCACCCAGAATGCCAGCGTGGACACCAGCGCCACGACCAGTGCTTTGGCGAACGACTGGCGAAATACGCCGCGCACGAATATCAGCATCATCAGGACCAGCGCGGCGACGAATCCGATCGGCTTGATCAGCGCAATGACCACCATGAAGGCAAGCCACGCCAGGACCACCCTCGGCGTCCCGGACCAGTCTGCGCGATGTACCGCTTCCCCGCGTGCGATGTCATAGAAATGCGCCGCCAGGTACAGCGCCGAGAGCCCGACCATGGCGATTCCGATCCACAGCGGAAAAAACCCCGGCCCGGGCCCGTCGCGGGTCATGTACTCCCAGGCGAGCGATTCGCGAATGATGAATGCGCCCAGCGCGATCAGCGCCGCGCCGCACACCACCTCGCTCCTGTCGATTGATTTACGCAGGTTCACTCAGGCGCCGGCCCTGGCTGCCGGCCCTCCTCCTTAGGTTAAAACACTCTTATGGTCGCTGCCGCTTTTCGCGCCGCGCTTCCTCAATCGCCGGCGCCTGTCTTCTTGTAGCGCCCTATGGGCACGATCTCTGCCACCGTGCCGCCCGGGGCGCGGAATTTGACCGGGATCACGCCCGGGTCGCTGATGATCTCGCAGCCGTACTTCTGCAGCTCTGCTGCGTGCCCAGGCACATCCTCCACCTCGATGGCAAAGTGGTGTATGCACGGCCCATCTCCGGAAGCCTGAGATTCTGCCGACTGCGTGCCCTCGTCGTACTTGATGAGCGTGAAATCGAGCACGCCGTCGGTGAGATGGCGCGACAGGTGGTCGCGCGTCTTCCGCGTTTCGACTTCGCGGAATCCGAACACCTTCTGATAAAACTCCGTGGTTTTCTCCAGGTCTTCAACTTTCAAGGCGAGATGGACGATACGATTCATGTCGAGATCCTGCTGATGAACGGTGAATGGCAGACGCCCGAAGGCTCAGCGCTCCGCCTCGAAACCCGCCGCGATAAAAACTTGCCGCGCTGCCGGCGCGGTCAGCCGTACCATGAACTCCCGTGCGATGTCGCTGTGCGGCGCCCGGGCCACGAGGCCGGCGGAATACATGGTTCTCGCCTGCAACTCCTGCGGCAGCGGCCCGGCCAGTGTAACACCTTTGTTTGCGCGTATCTCGGTGATCTGCGTGATGCCCATCAGGTGTGTGCCCTCGCTCGCCGCCAGCCATGCCATCGCTGCATAGCCATTCGGAAAAAATTGCAGTTTCGCGGGTACCACGTCGGTAATCGCCAGCCGCTCGAGCAATCCCATCACCACTTTACCGGCCGTCGCAACGGCAGGATCCGGGCAGACGATTTTCGCGGCCGCCAACATGTTGGCCCGCAGCACGCGGGCGCTGGAGACATCCGGAATCGGCGTTCCGGCGCGCACTGCCACACCCGTGCCAACGTACCCGAGATCCGCGCGCGTGCCGGGCGCCACCATGCCATTGGCGGTCAACTCCTCGATTTGCTTGTGAGTGAGTATCACCACATCCGCCGATTCGCCCGCCATGACCTTCTCCGCCATCGCCCCCACCGCGCCGAACCGGGCCTCGATCCCGTGCCCGGTGTCGCGCTCGAAGTCTCGCGCAACGCGCTCCACCACGGACTGCGCGGCGCCGGCGCTAAAGATGCGCAGGACAGCCATCGCCTAGTCCTTCGCCACCGCCGCAGCCACCGCATCTCCCATCTGCGCGGTGGTTGCGCTGCCGCCGAGGTCCGGCGTCAGTGTCCGCGCATCGGCGATCACGCGCTCTATCGCGCGTGCCATGATCTGCGCTGCCTTGACCGCCCGGGGCTCGCCGTGCTTGTGCCCGAGCCACGCGAAGAGCATCTCGCCCGAGACGATCATCGCGTAGGGATTGGCAAGCTGCCGCCCCGCGATGTCGGGCGCCGAGCCGTGGGTTGCCTGCGCCATCGCGCGGTGCGGGCCGGCCGAGAGACCGGCTGCAAGCCCGAGCCCGCCGACGAGGCCGGCTGCGACGTCGGACAGGATGTCGCCAAAGGTGTTCGTGGTGACAATGACGTCGAATTGCTGCGGCTTCATGACGAGTTTCATGCCGAAAGTGTCCACCAGCACTTCATCGTAGGCAATGTCCGGATAGTCGCCTGCAATCCTGCGGCATTCCTCGGCAAACATGCCGCAGCCGAGCTTGAAGACCGTGTCCTTGTGCACGGCCGTCACTTTCCTGCGGGTACGCGTGCGCGCAAGCTCGAATGCAGCGCGCGCGACCTTGCTCGAGCCTTCACGGGTTATCACGCGCACCGAGATGGTGACGTCGGGCGTGGGGCGAAACTCGCCATTTCCCATGTACACGTTGCGGTCCGGCGGAAAGCCCTCGTTGTTCTCGCGGACCATGACGAGATCGACGTCCTTGTAGACGGCGGGCAGTCCGGGCAGTGACTTTGCGGGGCGGATATTGGCGAACAGATCGAAATGCTTGCGCAGTATGGGATGCGGATTGATCGCGTTCGGGCGGTCCTTGGGATAGGCTTGGTGGCCGATAGGCCCAAGGACCCAGCCATCCAGCGTGTCGAGCTTCTCGAGCGTGCCGGGCGGCAGGGTGTAGCCGAGCTGGTCGAGCGCTTTACGGCCGATCGGCATCGGGAACCATTCAACAGCGAGTCCGGTTTTTTCCGCGGCCGCCCGCATCACCTTGATGGTTTCCGGCACGACTTCCAGCCCGATGTCGTCGCCTTCCAGTATTCCGATCTTCAAAGGTCCGCTCACTTTCCCTCCGGTTGAAAAGGCCGCAGTCTTTCCGCTAGAAAGGTTCGCGCGGATAGACTGGCGGGACCGGCTCCGTGCGATCCATCGCCGGCCCCAGCTCGCGTTCGATTTCTTCCATCGCGGAGAGCAGCATGGACAAGCGCAGCCTGACGTTTTCGCGGTCCGAGTCCGGTATATCGAGCCCGATCGCGCGCGCCATCTCGCGCAACTGCTGCAGCGTGACGTCCGCCGTCATGCCGTAATCCCCTCGTCCCTGGCCTCGAACGCTTTCAGCGTGCGATCGAGATCCGGATGCTGTGTGTGCCACGGCGTCGCCCTTTCGTACGCGTGTCCGACGCGGTAGATCGTTTCCTCGGCGAACGGGCGGGCCGCGATCTGCAAGGACAAGGGAAGC
>JBQTJV010000177.1:0-25347 GCA_052386775.1 Betaproteobacteria bacterium | reverse complement strand
CAAATCTCCCACGCCGCCGCCGAGATCGCCGGAGAGAATACGATTTTCATCTACACCTCCGTGAGACTCGCAGTGCATCGAGTGTAACCCGATATCCCCGAACAAGGCGGCGGGTGCGGGAACGCGGCATGTATAATGCCTGCAGCATGGCCGGGCTGCACCGGACCAGAAGGGCTCGGATGCACCCCCGGCGATGCGCCAACGGTGAAAACAGAGGAGGCTAGTCGATGAATACCTTGAAACGAATTGGATCGAAACGGCTGCTGCTCATCCTGTCAGCCCTTGCGCTGGCGGCCTGCGAGACGACACCTTCCGGGCCGACGATCGCCTCTGCGGGTCTCAAGCCGACCAAGGGCAGCAAGACCCAGGGCGAAGTCACGTTCGAACAGGTCGGCGACAAGGTGCGCGTCACGGCGCAGGTCATCGGGTTGAAGCCGAACCAGGAGCACGGCTTTCACGTGCACGAGGTCGGGGACTGCAGCTCCGGCGACGGCATGAGCGCGAAAGGGCACTTCAATCCGCACGGCAAGCCACACGGGCATTACGGCAGTGCGGAGCGCCACGCCGGCGACATGCCGAACCTCAAGGCGGACAAGCAGGGTCGAGCCCGGTTGACCGTGGAGCTCGACACCATCACCGTGACGCCGGGTCCGGCGAGCGTGGTGGGCCGCGGACTGATCGTTCACGCACAACCCGACGACTACAAATCGCAGCCGGTTGGCAATGCTGGCGCGCGGCTCGCCTGCGCAGTGATCCAGTTGATGCCGTCTTAAAGGCGGGCCGCTTCAGATCCGCGTACGAACTCAGCGCGGCGTGCCGGATTCGGTGGCCGTGTGTCGTGCCACGGCAGCGGATTCGGTTGTCCAGCCGCCGCCCAGCGCTTTGTAGAGCGCCACCGCGCCGGCGAGACGATCAAGCCTGACCGACGCCAGTTGATCCTGAGCCTGGAACAGCGTCCGTTGTGCTTCGAGCACGGTGAGCAGATCGTCCGCGCCCTCGCGATAACGGATCTCGGCAAGGCGCAGCGCGTTGCGGGCGCTTACCTGGACCTGCGACTGTAGCGCTTCCCGTTGCGCGCTTCGACTTACCGTTACCAGCGCCCGTTCCACGTCGGCAAACGCTGCCAGGATTGCCTTGCGGTAACTCTCGACCAGCTCGCGCTCCCGCGATTCGGAAATGGCGACCTGACTGCGCAGGCGGCCGCCGTCGAATATCGGCTGCAGGAGGGACAACGCGAGTGAAAGGGCACTCTGCGGTCCGCTCAAAAACGACAACAGTGCTGCGCTGGAAACACCGGCGCTGCCGGTAAGTTCGATCCCCGGCAGGAGCGCCGCGCGGGCGGCGGCGGCGTTGCCATTGGCCGCTGCAACCTGTGCTTCGGCTGCGGCGAGATCGGGACGCCGCACCAGCAGTTCTGCAGGCAGGCCGGCATGCACTGTCGGGATGCGCAAATCCCAAAGGTCCGTCGCCTTGATGTCGAAGCCTTCCGGTACGCGACCGATCAGTATGGCGAGCGCAGCGAGCGTCTGTCTTTCCAGTTGCTCCAACGGCAGCAAGGACGCGCGCTGGGAGAGAACCTGCGCCTGCTGGCGTTCCACGTCGAGTTGTGAGGCGGCACCGTTGCGTGCCCGCACTTCCACCAGCGCCTGCACGCGTTCCGCGATGACGAGATTCTCCCGGAAGATGGCGAGGCGGCCGCGCAGCGACAGGATCTCGAAGTAGCTGGTGGCGACGCCCGCCATCAGCGTCAATCGTGCGGCGTCGCGATCGAATGCGCTTGCGCGGAAAGAGGCGTCCGCGGCGCGCACCCCGGCGGCATTGCGGCCCCACAGGTCCAGCTCATAGCTGGCGCTGAAGGTGACGCTGCTCGAATCGCTGCGACGCGACGGCGCGCCTTCGGTGTCGGTCACGCGGCGCGAAGAGCCGGCCCCGAGACTGAGCGAGGGAAACAGGGATGCCCCCGCGACCTGGACCTGGGCTTCAGCCTGGCGCACACGCTCGGCCGCGATGGCGAGGTCAGGACTGCCCACGAGCGCCGCGTCAACGAGCTGTTTCAGCTCTCCGGAGTCGAAGGCGCTCCACCACTCGGCGGAGAGCGGCGCACTGCGCTCGGCCGGCGCTTCGTTCCAACGGGCAGGCGCAGTCACGTTCGGCTGCAGCGTCGGACTTACCGTGGCGCATCCCGCCAGAGCCAGTGCGACGGCGATGCAAAGGGTCTTTCCGGACAATGTGTTCATAGCCACCTCATTCCGAAGCCAGCGCCACGACGGGATCAAGCCCCGCCGCCTTGCGGGCCGGCATGTAGCCGAAAATCAGCCCCGTGGCGAACGCGCAACTGAACGCAAGCACCACCGGGAATACGGAGAACTTGATGGGCGTGCCGAGCGCCGCGATGGCTGCCGCCGCGGCGAGACCGCCCGCCACGCCGATCGCGCCGCCGAGCGCACTGACCGCGAGCGCCTCGGCGAGGAACTGCTGCATGATGTCACGCATGCGGGCGCCCGTCGCCATGCGCACGCCGATCTCGCGGGTGCGCTCGGTGACGTTGACCAGCATGATGTTCATCACGCCGATGCCGCCGACCAGCAGCGAGATCGCGGCGATGGAGCCGAGCAGAATGGTGAGCGTGTTCTGCGTTTCCGTCGCCGTCTCGAGCAGCGAGGCCATGTTGCGGATCTGAAAATCCACAGTGCGATGGCGGCTTTCGAGCAGTTGCGATACGGCCTGCTGCGTTTCGTCGATGCGCGAGACGTCATCCACGGCCACGGTGATGTTGCGCAGGAAACGCTGGCCGAACAGCCGCAACCCGCCGGTGCTATAGGGCACGAACACGACGTCATCCTGGTCCGAGCCCATGGGGGAGGCGCCGCGCTCGGCCGCGACACCGACGACCTGGAACAGCACATTCTTGAGAACGATGTGCTCGCCCAGCGGATCGGCGCCGTCGGGGAACAGATTTTCGGCGACCGTCTTTCCGAGGACCGCGACCGGCGCATAGGCCCGCACATCGGCGTGCGAGAAGAACGTGCCCTGCGCCAGCGGCCAGTTGCGGGCGATCGGGAAATCGGCCGCGGTCGAGGTTACCTGCGTCTGGTAATCGATATTGCCGTAGCGCGCGGTCACGCTACCGCCGAGTTCGGGTACCGCTGCGAGCACGTTGGGCACCTGTGCAATGGCGTCTGCATCTTCCGGTGTCATGGTGGCGACGCTGCCGCCCGCGGCGCCGCGGCTGGACCCGAGGGGCCGCACCAACAGCAAATTCGTGCCCATCCCGCTGATCCGGTCGATCACCTGCTGCTTCGCGCCGTCGCCGACCGCCAGCATGGCAATCACCGAGCCGACGCCAATGACGATGCCGAGCAGCGTCAAAGCCGTGCGGAACAGATTGGCGCGTAACGCCCGGCCTGCAGTCTTGACGGCTTCCATCAGGCCGCGCATGCCGAGTCCCCTGTCGGGCGCTGCCGCGGAGTTCGGCATCGCGGGAACCACAGGCCGGACGCCAGGGCCCGGATCGGAGACGATCAGTCCATCGCGAATTTCAATGACGCGATGCGCATAACGCGCGACTTCGGACGAGTGCGTGATCACGATCACGGTGTGCCCGTTGCGCGAGAGCTCGTTCATGAGCGAAAGCACTTCCTCCCCGCTTTTGCTGTCGAGCGCGCCGGTGGGCTCGTCGGCGAGGATGATCTGCCCGCCGTTCATCAACGCGCGCGCGATGGACACGCGCTGCTGCTGGCCGCCGGAGAGCTGGTTCGGCTTGTGTTCCAGTCGCTCGGCAAGGCCCAGCGTCGCGAGCAGTGATTCGGCGCGCGCCTTGCGTTCGGCGCGCGTCATGCCCGCGTAGATGGCGGGGATCTCGACGTTCTCCGAAGCGCTCGCACCCGCTATCAGGTTGTAGCTCTGAAAGACGAAGCCGAATGCGAGGCGGCGCAGATGCGCGAGCTCGTCACGGCCGAGGCTCGATACGTCGCGGCCCATGAAGCGATAGGTGCCAGTGCTCGGGCGATCGAGGCAGCCCAGGATGTTCATGAGCGTGGACTTGCCCGACCCGGACTGCCCGACGATCGCAACGAACTCGCCGGGATAAATGCGCAGATCGATGCCGTGCAACACCTGCACCGCCAGATCGCCATTGCGGTAAGTCTTGGTGACGCCGGCAAGCTCGATCAGCGGCACGGCGCTCGTTGCAGCGGGGACGGCGCTCAAGTGTTTTTCAGGTTCGCGTTTCATATGCGGGGCGACATCCGCGGCGCGTTGGCCGTTGCGGTCCGGGGGTGGTTCTGGCCGGCAGGGGCAGCCGTACCGGTGACGACTTTTTCGCCGGGCTCCAGTCCGGATACGATCTCCGCGGCAACACGGCTTACCACGCCCACGCGCACTTCCCGGTCCTCGATCACGCCGTCGTCTTTCATGACCTGCACCGTCGCGCGGCCGCCGGTGTACCGGCTGCGATCCGCGTTCTGCGGGCCGCCGCGTCGCGCCCCGCCCTTGGCGACCGCACCTTGCGTATCGGCATCAGCGGTGCGCCGCGACTCGCGCGCCTGCGGCCGCCGGCCGGCCGGGCGCAGCGCCGCAACCGGCACCTGCACGACGTTTTTGGCCTGGGCGGTGACAAAAAAGATCTGCGCCGTCATCTGGGTCATCAGGGCGCCATCGTGGTTCTCCACGTCGAACAGCGCGTTGTAGAGCACGACATTGTTCACGATCTCCGGTGTGGGATTGACCTGCCGCAGCTTCCCGCTCCAGCGCTTGGTCTGGCTGCCCAGCGTAGTGAAATAGACGTCCATGCCCAGACGCAGGCGGGAAACGTCAGCCTCGGAAACCTGCGATTGCACTGTCATGGTCGAGAGGTCTGCGATGCGCAGGATGATGGGCGCCTGCTGGTTCGCGTTGAGTGTCTGCCCCTGCCGGGCGGCGATCGACACGACGGTGCCGGTCATCGGCGCATAGATCTTGGTGTAGCCGAGATTCGCTTCGTTGCCGCGGAGGCTCGAACGCGTCTGCTCGATCTGCGCTTTGAGCACGTTGATCTGCGCCTTCGCGGACTTGAGCGCGGCCTCGGCGCTTTGCAGCGCTTCTCGGGTCGTCGCCTGTTCGCGCATCATGTTGACCTGGCGCAGGTGCTGCTGTTCGGCGAGCGCAAGCTGCGCCTCGCGGTCGCTCAATTGCGCCGCGAGCGTATTGATCTGCGCGCGATCGGCGTCGACGCGCGTTTTGTACACCGTAGGATCGATTTCGGCGAGGAGCTTCCCCTTCTCCACGCGGGCGCCAATCTCGACGTGCAGGGTCCGGAGCTGTCCCGAAACCTGCGTGCCGACATCCACGTAATCGCGCGGCTGGAGTATTCCGGTCGCCGTGACGGCGTCTTCGATGTCGCCGCGCTGGACGACCGCAGTCGCAGGGCGTCCGGCGGCATCCCCGTTGGCTTTCCAGATGCTCCAGCCGTAATAGCTGCCGCCGATGAGCGCGATGGCCGTGGCGGAGGCGAGAACGGCGTGCACGATTTTTCTGCGCGCGGGGTGACCGACAGTGCTGGAAGTCGTGGTTTCGGTACGCGCTGCGCTTTCCGCGGGTTTGTCCATGATCGTCGGTGCTTCGTGGTTTCTCATGGCGTGCAGTGTGCGTTCCCAAAGCGCATGGAATGTGGAGCAAAAAAGGAAGTTTTGTAACGAGACGCATCTGGGCGCTGCGTATTTTCTCGGCAAGCGGCTCGTGCCCGTTACCGTCCATAATTCGTGCGAAATTACCGCTTATCCTGCGATTCCATGGACAGGCTCAGATTCGACAAGCTGCACGTCAAGCTCTTCGCCGCCATCGCGGGTGCCATTACCCTGCTTACGGTCGCGGCCTATTTCGTGTTCACTGCAAGCTTCGAGTACGGCTTCCTCCAGTACCTGAAACGCGCCGACGAGGTGAGGCTGGAGCGCATGGTGGAGCGGCTTGCCGAGGGCTATCGGCGCGAGCGCGGCTGGACCGGGATTGCGAACGATCGCGAGCGGTGGATAGAGATGTCGCGCGAGGCGCTGGGGCTGACGCTGCCCCCCGGAGAGGCCGCCGCAGCATCGCGCCCGCCGCGGCGGGATACGCCGCTCACCATCGATCCGCGCCTCATGTTGTTCGATGATCAGCGCCGGCAGCTCGTCGGCCGCAGCGAGCTCGCGCCGGCTGCGCAGTTGATGCCGGTGGTGGTGGACGGCAAGGCCGTCGGCTACGTCGGCTACGTGCCGCGGCCGGAAGTCATCGCCTCCATCGAGCGGGTTTACGTGCAGCGGCAGCGCATCGCTTTCGGCGTGATCGCGGCCGGCATGTTGCTGGCGTCGCTGCTGCTGGCGGCGGGGCTGGCTTACTGGCTGACGCGGCGCATCCGCGCCATCGCGCAGGGAACGAATGCGCTGATACGGGGCGACTATAACGTCACGCTCGCCGTACCCGGTAACGATGAGCTGGCGGGTCTCGCCCGGGATGTGAATACGCTCGCCCGGACGCTGGAGGCGGCGCGGCATTCTCGCCAGCAGTGGATCGCCGACATCGCGCACGAGCTGCGTACGCCGCTTTCCGTACTGCGGGCCGAAATCGAGTCGCTCGAAGACGGCGTGCGGCGCCTGGACCAATCAGCGGTAAAGTCACTTGGCATCGAAACGCAGCGGCTGGCACGGCTGGTCGAGGACCTGCATACGCTGTCGTTGTCCGATCTGGGCGCGCTCAGCTACCGCAAGGAGGCGGTGGATCTCTCCGAAATCGTCGGCGACGTCCTGGAAGCGCAGCGGCGGGCTATAAACGACCACGGGCTCGCGCTCCAGGTGGAATTGGCGGCCGGCGCAATGGTCCTTGCGGACGAGGCGCGGCTCACGCAGGTGTTCTCGAATCTGCTGCAAAATAGCCTGCGTTATACCGATGCTCCGGGGAAAATCGCAGTGCGGGTTCGCCATGCCGTAGAGACAGTGGTGGCTGACTGGGAAGACACCGCACCGGGCGTGCCGGAACAGGATCTCGGACGACTGACGGATCGGCTCTACCGGGTCGAAGGCTCCCGGAGCCGGGACGGCGGAGGCTCGGGGCTGGGCCTCGCCATTGCGCGTGCCATCGTGGAAGGCCACGGCGGCACGCTGACGGTCCACGCGAGCGCGCTCGGCGGCTTGCGCGTCGAGATTGCATTGCCGGCGATAGCGGGAAGGGCGAAGCATGGCTGAGCGTCTGCTGGTGGTCGAGGATGAGGTCAAGCTGGCCGGCTTGCTGCGCGACTATCTTGCGCAGGAGGGTTACGAGGTGGCGATGCTCCATCGCGGCGACCAGGTGGAAGACTGGGTTCGCGCGAACGGCGCCGATCTCGTTCTTCTCGATCTCATGCTGCCCGGAAAGAACGGTCTTGAAATCTGCAAGGCCCTGCGCGCTTCCACGCCCGACATCGCGATCATCATGGTCACCGCGCGGGTGGAGGAGATAGACCGCCTGCTTGGCCTGGAACTCGGCGCCGACGACTACATCTGCAAGCCGTTCAGTCCGCGCGAAGTGGTGGCGCGGGTCAAGGCGGTGCTGAGGCGGGGCAAGCGCGCGGCTGTTCCGCAAGAGCAGGGGCTGGTCATGGATGACGCCGGCTACAAGGCGACCGTCAACGGCAGGGATCTCGGGCTGACCGCCGTCGAGTATCAGTTGCTCAAGGTGCTGGTTTTGCAGCCCGGGCGCATTTACTCGCGCGATCAACTGATGGACGCGATGTACCGTGACGAGCGGGTGGTCTCGGACCGCACCGTGGACAGCCACGTGAAAAAAATCCGGAAGAAGATTGCCGATGTGCTTCCGGACCAGGAGATCATCCACTCGGCCTATGGCGTGGGCTACAAGTACGAATGGACCTGACTTCGGAGTTGCAATGAGTATAGAAACGCTGCTGGACGCGCTGCAGTGGCCGGCGATGCTGGTGACGTTGCTCGCGGCGTGGCTGGTCGCCAGTCAGACGAAGCGCATGCGCAGCTGGGGTTTCTGGTGCTTCATCGTGAGCAATATTCTTTGGATCGCGTGGGCGCTGCCGATTCACGCCTATGCGCTCGTCGTGCTGCAGGTCGGGCTCTTTGCCCTCAATGTGCGCGGGGCCCGGAAAAACGAGCCCGCAGCCTGACTGAGACAGGTTCTAGCGCTTTTCAAGCACGGTGGGATTGACCACGTTGATCGGCTTCCCGGCGGCGTAGGCGAGAATCTGGTCGAAGATGTCGCTGAACTGAAGCTCGTATTCCTCACGCGTCACGTACCCGATGTGCGGCGTGCACACCACGTTCGGCAGGGTGCACAGCGGGTGATCGAGGTCCCGCATCGGTTCCTCTTCATAAACGTCGACGGCCGCCATGCCGGGCCGCCCGCTTTTCAGGGCCTGCACCAGCGCGCCAGGCGCAATCAGCGGCGCGCGGCTCGTATTCACGATGAGCGAAGTCGGTTTCATGCGGCCGAGATCGGCGGCGGACACGATGCCTCGTGTCGCGTCCACGAGCCGCATGTGCAACGTGATGATGTCGCATTCCTCGAAGAACGCGTCCTTGCTCCTTGCGACGGTATAGCCGTCGGCGTGCGCCCGCTCGCGCTACGACTCGCGCGCCAACACCACGACCTTCATGCCGAAGGCCTTGCCGTATTGGGCGACGGCACCGCCGATCCGGCCATAGCCGAAGATGCCGAGCGTCTTGTGCCGTACGGTGCTGCCGACGCCGATCTGCCACTGCCCCGCTTTGAGGGCCGCCATCTGCTGGGGAATCTGGCGCATGGCAGCCAGTATCAGGCCCCAGGTGAGTTCGGCGGTCGCATACGAAGGTGTGCCGGCGTGCTGTGAAGAGGACACGATGATGCCGCGGCGGGTGCAGGCGTCGATATCGATATGGGGATAGACGCTGCGCTGGCTGATGAGCTTGAGTTTGTCGAGCCGCTCGATCAGCGGCGTGCGTATCTTCGTTCGCTCGCGGATGAGGACCAGCGCTTCGGTGCCCTTGAGCCGCTCCGCGAGCGGTTCGAGGTCCTGAACGTGATCGTTCCAGATCGTGACGTCGTGACCGGTGATCTTGCCGAAGCACTTCAGCGTGCGCACGGTGTCGTGGTAGTCGTCGAGGATGGTGATGTTCATCGGAGTACGCTCGTGATGGGTTCGAAGCGGTTAACGGGAACGCAGCCGGTACCACGGATGCGGCTGGCCCGGCGTTTTGACGCGCAGGGCATAAACTGAGGTGTATGCGCAGCAGAACAGCGTGCGCAGGTCGTCGCCGCCGAACGCGAAATTGACGGCCTGTTCGGGGAAACGAACGATGCCGATGCGCTTGCCTTCCGGGGTGAATACCCAGATGCCGCCGGGGCCGGTGCAGTAAACGCGGCCGAGCGCATCGACCTTCAAGCCGTCGGGAATTCCGGGCTCGGTGCCTTCATTCATGTCGGCGAAGATGCGTCGGCGCACCATTTTCCCGCCGTCGTCGAGTTCCAGCGCATGGATGTACTTGGAGGAGCGCGTGTTGGCGACGTAGAGCGTGCGCTCATCGGGCGAAAAGGCGAGACCGTTGGGATACTCGCACAACGCCACGAGGCTCAGCCTGCCGTCCGCTGCGATTCGGTACACGCTTGCTCCGTCCCACAGATTGTCTATGCCCTGGGGAGGCGGGATTTCGCGCTCCCGGTAGGCAACGCGCTTGTCGGGATCGGTGAAATACAGGCTGCCGTCCGAGCGGCACACGATATCGTTGGGACGGTTGAACCGCCCGCCCTGGTAGCGCTCGGCCAGCACGGTGACTTTGCCATCGTGCTCCATGCGGGTCACGCTGCGGCTCGTGCCCTCGCACATGACCAGCCGGCCGTGCAGATCGAACGTCGTGCCGTTGCCACCTGCCGTCTCTCTCACGACCTCCGCCGGTTTTCCCGGCGTAATGCGATACAACCGGTCGGCGCGTATGTCCACGAAGAAATAAAATCCGCCGGGATGCCACAGCGGCCCCTCGGTGAACTTGAAACCGGTGGCAAGCCGCTCGGCTTCCGTGGTTTCCAGTATTTCGGTCAGGTCATCGACAGCGGCCATGGCGGCTCCTCCGGATCATGGAGATTCGGTGTTTTTTAATGATGCGCGACGTGAAGCTGCGCAGAAAGATAACACAGGAAACTTTCCCGCGCGCCCTGTTCCAGGTGAAGATGGCCAGGCGAACAGCCGCGACGTGCGCGTCGGCCGCGGCGCGCGTTCTGCTACCATAACCGTCTTTTGCCCCCGGGATTCCTGTGTGACGCGGCTTGAAGAACGCCTCTCGATTCTCGCACCGGAAGTGCTCTCAGCGCTTCGTCGCGGTGTCGAAAAGGAAGGGCTGCGCACGGGCTCCGACGGCAGCCTGTCGACCGTGCCGCATCCGCGCGGGCTGGGGTCGCCGCTCACGCATCCGCACATCACCACCGATTTCAGCGAAGCGCAGCTCGAGCTCATCACCGGCGCGCATCCCTCCATCAAAGCATGCCTCGACGAGCTGACGGAAATACACCAGTTCGTATATCGCAATATCGGCGATGAACTGATCTGGTGCGCCAGCATGCCGTGCAAGCTGCCGGACGACGACCATATCCCGCTCGCGCAGTACGGCTCGTCCAACGTCGCGCAGGCGAAGACGATATACCGGCGCGGTCTGTCGTACCGCTACGGGCGCCGCATGCAGACCATTTCGGGCCTGCACTACAACTTCTCATTGCCGGACTCGGCGTGGACAGTGCTGCAGAAAGCGGATGGCGAATCCGGCCCCGAGCGCGCCTACCGCGATCGCGCCTACTTCGCGCTCATTCGAAACTTCCGCCGCCATTCGTGGCTGCTGCTCTATCTTTTCGGCGCCTCGCCGGCCGTATGCTCGACCTTCGTCGCGGGGCGCAAACACGTGCTGCAGGAACTGCGGCCCGGCACGATGTACCTGCCCTACGGCACGTCGCTGCGCATGGGTCCGCTGGGATATCAGAGCGATGCCCAGGCGACGCTCGCCGTGAGCTACAACTGTCTGCAAAGCTATGCGCGCTCGCTCTACGCCGCGCTGACCGAGCCGTATCCGCAGTACGCCAAAATCGGCATCCGCGATGGGGAAAAGTACCGGCAATTGTCGACGACGCTGCTGCAGATCGAGAACGAGTTCTACGGGACGATCCGTCCCAAGCGGCGCATCCGCTCCGGCGAGCGGCCGCTGCACGCGCTGAGCGAGCGCGGCGTCGAATACATCGAGGTTCGCTGCATGGACCTTGACCCGTTCTCGCCGATCGGAATCAAGGCGGACACGATGCGCTTCCTTGATGTGTTCCTGCTGCATTGTTTGCTGAGCGACAGTCCGCCCGATACGCCGGACGAAATCGCGGCCAATTCGCGCAATCAGCATCGCGTTGCCCAAAGAGGCCGCGAGCCACGCCTTGCGCTCGACCGGCAGGGAGCCGAAATCACGCTGGCTGAATGGAGCGGCGAGTTGCTGCGCGAATGCGCTCCGGTGGCGTCCGCGCTGGACCGCGCGCACGGCACGTCGGCCTACAGCGATATCCTTGCAGCGGCCGCCGCGGCCGTTGCCGATGCCGCTGTGACACCGTCCGCCCGCGTGCTGCGCGAGATGGCGACGCATGACCATTCCTACCTGGGTTTTGCCCTGTCCCAGTCCGTGCGACACCAGCGCTACCTTCAGGGGCTGCCGTGGGAGACCGCGCTGCACGACCGTTACGAACGGCTCGCGGAGGAATCGCGCGTGGCGCAGCAGCGAATCGAGGCGGCGGACACCGTGCCGTTCGAAACCTACCGGCAACAGTATCTCGCGCTGGATCTTTTGGGCTAGGCCTACCGCCGCTCGGGGATGACGCGCTCTTCGACCGGCCTGGCGATACGCCGCTCGGGTGGCCGCCGAGGGGATGCCTGGCTCGGTGGTGCCGCGTTCGCAGAGGCGGAATTGCCTGGGATAAAGTTGTTGTCCGCGGTGACGTTGCCGGCCGTCGTGCCGGGCTTCAACACCGTCTGCGGAACCGGCTGGTGGCGCCGGTGCCGCGGCGGCACCACGACAACGGGCGGGTAGTAAGGTCCGTATACGCCGTAAATTTCATTGCATTCCGGACGCCCCTCGGCGAGGCACCGTTCGTAACCGAGCCTGGCCTGCTGCGCGGCCGCAGCGCTTTGCTGACGCGCCTGGCGCTCGGCTTCGAGCTGTCTTTCCAGCGCGTCGACGCGGGTGCGCTCTTTCTGCCGCTGATCGAAATTCTTGTGGCCGTCCTCGATCGCCTGGACCAGTCCCTGATCGGGCGAGTAAACCGAGAGCCGGTCTTCGACCGGACGCACGTTCTTGGCCGACCTGGGATCGGCAGGCGGCTGATTGGAATAGTTGGTCACGCCGCGCTCGTCGACCCACTTGTAAAGTTGCTGCGCGGACACAGGCACCGCTGCCACGAGCGTGGCGGCGGCGATAATCGCCCACATCGGATTTCGCGCCCGCATCACAGGTCTCCCGAGCGCCATCCTAGCAAACCGCGGCCCCGGAAGGCGTAACAAAGTGTTACCGCGGCGACATCGTCCCGAGGACTTTTACGTGCGTGCTTTCGAGACCCGCTGCGCTCGCCAGTGTCGAGGCATAGTGGACCGCGGCTTCGCGGGTCGTGAACAGCGCACCGGGAATAAGCCGCCGCGAACAGGCGACGGCCCAGGTGGTCGCGCTGGCGGGTGCTACCACCAGCATGTCCTGCGCTCTCCGGCGCCAAGACCGTTTCGATTTCATGGAGCGCTCCTCTCTTGTGTTATGAGGATGGGGAAACGTTGGTCCCCGGCCTGTATAACGCAAGAACCGCACCAGCAGTGACACGCGTTCGGGCTGCGTCGCCGATGTTCCGCTAAGGCATTGAGTAAACGCGCTTCTTAAAAGCCGGAGCCGCGGGGAGGGAAGCGAACCTCCACACCAGGCGCAGCGCAACGGTGTCTTATAGCAACGACAGAACGTCGCGCGCTTCGACGCTCGAGGCCGTTATTCCACCGTCATTCCGGCTTGATGCCGGCCAGCCGGGCAAGCTCGATCGCTTCCTTGACCTGCGCGGCGATGAAGCGATCCAGTTCCGCAGGCGTCGTCGGGGCCGCCTCCACACCGAGGGCAAACAGCCGCTGCCCGGTCTCCGGCGCTTTGAGGATGTTCACGATTTCGCGGTTCAGCCGTTCCACGATCGGCCGCGGCGTCTTTGCCGGCGCAAACATCGCGCCCCAGGAATCGAAGCGAAAGCCGGGCACTGCGGACTCGGCAATGGTCGGAATGTCGGGAAAGGCGCGGCTGCGCTCGCGCGTCGACACCCCGAGCGCCCGCAATCTTCCTTCCTTGATCAGCGGCAGCGCGCTGCCGAACGGTGCCATGAAAAACTGCACCCGCCCGGTCATCGTATCGGTCAGCGCTTCCGGTATCCCGCGATGCGGCACATGCACGACGTCGATCCCGGCCCGCTGCTTGAACATCTCGGCGGCGAAATGGGTGCTGCTGCCGCGTCCCGCGGAAGAAAAGTTGAGCTGGCCCGGCTTCGACTTGGCGAGCGCGATCAGATCCTTCACGGTCTTGGCTTGGAAATTGGCGGGCACGACCAGGAAGTAGCCGGAGTTGATGGTCATGGTGATCCCGGCGAAGTCCTTCACCGGGTCGTAACCCAGATTGGCGCGCACCGCCGGCGTCGCGACGTGCGCCGCGGAGACCGACATCAGCGTATGGCCGTCCGGATTGGCGCCCGCCACGATGCGCGCCCCGATCATCCCGCCGGCGCCGGGCCGGTTGTCGACCACCACTTGTTGCCCGAGCGCCTCGCCGAGCTTGGGGGCGATCAGGCGGGCGATGATGTCGGGCTGGCCGCCCGGCGTGAACGGTACGACGACGCGTATCGGGCGAAGGGGATAGCCGGAACGCTGCTCGGCGCCTTGTGCATTCGCCGCGGCGACCCCGAGCACCAGGCATGCTATGGCATTCGATACTGCGTGCGACTTGCGGTCCCGCATCACCATGTTCTTCCTCCTCACTGGGCAGTCTTCCTGGTTCGTGGGCTGGTAAGTATTGCATATCCGCCCATGGTAAGGTTACGGGCCCCAGCAACGAGAAAGGCGCACCGATGCGGATCGAAAAAGTGGGATTGATGACGCCCGGCGACATGGGACAAGCCGTGGCAATGCAGATCAAAGCACGCGGGTTTACTGTCTGTACCGCCCTCGAGGGGCGCAGTGAGCGCAGCCGCAGGCTGGCGCAGGAAGCGGGTCTGACCGACCTCGGCACGATTGCGCGCCTGGTGGCGGAATGCGAGGTCGTGCTCTCCGTGATGAATCCGGGCGCTGCGCTCGATTTCGCGCGTGCGGCGGCCCGGGCGCTGCGCGCAGGCGGACACAAAACGCTGATCGTGGACTGCAACGCGATCTCTCCGGACACGGTGCACGAGATTGCGGCGCTGATCGAAAGCGCCGGCGGAAGATTTCTCGATGGCGGCATCATCGGCCCGCCGCCCCGCGGAAAGGCGAAGACCAACCTGTATGTATCCGGTCCGGGGGCGACGGATCTGGCAGCGTTGGCGGGCCCGCAGCTCGCCGTTCATATCGTGAGCGAACGTCTTGCGGACGCGAGCGCGCTCAAGATGTGTTATGGCGCGCTCAACAAGGGCACGCAGGCCCTCTGGCTGGAAGTGCTGATCGCGGCGCAGCGCCTGGGGGTCGATCGCCTGCTTGAGGAGCAACTGCGCCAGTCGCGGGCGGATCTCTACGACTGGGCCCTGGGGCAGTTTCCGATCCTTCCACCCAAGGCATATCGCTGGGTCCCGGAAATGATCGAGATTTCGAAGACCATGGGCAGCGCGGGCATCACGCCCAAGGTCTTTCAGGGGGCGGCGGACATCTATCAGTTCGTTTCCGCCACGGCGCTCGGCAAGGAGACGCCGGAGAATCGCGACACGTCCCGCACCGGCAGGAATGTCGTGCAGTCGCTCGCGGGGGAGCGCACTCGCCCGTAAGGCGCGGTTTAGCCAGGCTTCAGGCGCGCGATCAGTAGCCGCGAGTGCGATCGACGGCAGTAAGCAGCGGTTCGCCGGCGAGGAAGCGTGCGGCATTCGCGACGAAGACTTCGGCGACGGCCTCGTCGCGGGTTGGATGCAGGCCGCCGATATGCGGCAGCACGACGATGCCCTCGGTGATCCAGAATGGATGATCGGCGGGCAACGGTTCCTTGCGAAACACATCGAGCACGGCGCCTGCAATCGTCTTCGTGCGTACCGCCTCGATCAGATCGGCATCGACCACCAGCGCCCCGCGCGCGAAGTTGAGCAACCAGGCGCTGGACCGCATGGCGCGAAAGCGCCGCGCGTCCATGAAATTCTCGGTATCGGCAGTCGCGGGCAGCAGCAACAAAACGAAATCGGACACGCCGAGCACCTCATCCGTTGCCTCGGGCCGATACACCTGGGCCACATGCGGCAGCGGCGCGGCCGAACGCCGGGTGCCGATCACTTTCATCTCGAGCGCGGCTGCCTTGCGCGCGAGTTCCTGTCCGATCGCTCCGAGGCCGAGGATGCCGAGTGTCTTGCCGGCGAGGGGCTGGGAGACGCGCCGTGTCCAGCGCCGCTCGCGCTGGTCGAGCGCGCAGGCGAGCAGCGGCTTGGCGAGGAAGAACAGCGCGCCCAGTATGTTCTCCGGCATCTGGATGCGATGGGAACCGCGCGCGCAGCTCAACAGGATATCCGATCGCAGGTGCGGGTCCGCAAGCCAGTTCTCCATGCCCGCGGTCGTGCTCTGAATCCATCTCAGACGCGGCATGGATGCAAGAAGTCCCGGAGCGGGGCGCCAGCCGACGAGAATTTCGCCCCGAGCGGCGAGGTCTTCAGGCATAAGCTGGTCATTCCGCACGCCGTGAAACTCGATGCGATCGGCGAGACCGGCGGCCGCAAGCGCCCGCGCGTAGACCGCCGACTCGTTCATCCAGACCACGCACACGGCTTTACTCATGTGCATTAATGTACCATCATGGCCCGCAACACGGGTCGCGCAAGAGGACGTCCATGCCATTCGCCACGCTCAACGGCATCAAGGTCAATTACCAGATCCAGGGTTCCGGACCGCCGTTGCTCATGTTTGCCCCGGGCGGGTTTCGTTCGGTCATGTCGCGCTGGACTGCGCAGGGCGGCAAAGAGGCGTGGAAAGAGATGGACGGGCTCGCCACGCTGTCGCGCCACTTTACGACGATCGCCTATGACCGCCGCGAGTCCGGACTGTCCGGCGGGCGCGTGGAGCCGCTCAACTGGGATCTTTATGTCGAGGAAGCCAGAGCGCTGCTCGATCTCGCCGGCGTAAAGCAAGCTTACCTTCTCGGTTGCTGCATGGGCGCCTCGCTGGCCCTGGCGTTCGCCGCGCGCCATCCTGCCGCGTGCGGGGGCCTGCTGCTGCATTGGCCGGTTGGTGGCTATCGTTGGATGATGAAGGGTCGCACTTTTTTCCAGCGCCACATCGACTTCGTGCGCGAGCATGGCCTTGCCGCGGTGGTGGAGCGCGCGCCCCGCGGAGAAAACTTCTGGCTCGATCCCGAAATCGGGCCGTGGGGCTCGCCGTGTGCGGTCCATCCCGAGTTCGCTGCGCACTTCGTGCGCCAGGATGTGGAGTCCTATCTGGAAATCTGCGCGCGCTCCCGCGATGCGCTTTTCAATGACACGATGCCCTCCGGCGCCAGCGGTGCGGAACTGATGCGCATGGACATTCCGGCGCTCATCATGTCCGGTAACGACGCATCACACGCGGTCTCCGCCGCCTGGGCGCTGAAAGAACTGATGCCGCGGGCGGAATTGTGGGACGTCTTGCCGCCGCGGCAGAACGGGCCCAATACGCTGGAACAGGTACTGCGCTTCAAATCCCGGCTCGAGCCGGCGGTGCGCGCGGCATGAAGGTGGCTGTTGCCTGTGCCCGCATCCGGGTGGCGGCGGCCGCTGCCGGGGTCCTGTGCTTTGCAGGATGGGCTGCGGCGCAAACGGAAAATTACCCGACACGCCCGGTGCGGGTCATTTCGCCGTTTCCGGCCGGCGGGAGCGTCGACCTCGTCGCGCGCATGGTGAGCGCGAAACTCGGGGAGAGCCTGGGGCAGCAGGTGATCGTCGACAACCGCAGCGGCGCGTCCGGCAACATCGGCGCGGAGGTGACGGCACGCGCGGCGCCGGACGGCTACACGCTGATGGTGCACACCATACCGTTCGTCGCCAATACGTTTCTGAACAAGCGCGTACCCTACGACCCACTCAACGATTTTGCGCCGGTGTCGCTGCTCACGTCATCACCCTCCTTGCTCACCGTGCATCCTTCTGTGCCGGCGCGTTCGGTGCGCGAATTGCTCGCGCTCGCGCGCTCGCAGCCCGGTGCGCTCAATTACGCTTCAGCGGGCGTCGGCACCAACCCGCACATCGCGGGCGAGCTGTTCAATTACCTCGGGAAGGTCAATATCGTCGCGGTGCACTTCAAGGGCGGCGGCCCGGGCTTGATCGCGGCGGTAAGCGGCGAGGTCGGAATCACGTTCACCAATTTCTCCGAAACGTCCACGCTGGTGAAAGCAGGCAAGCTGCGCGCGCTGGGCGTGAGCAGCGCGAAGCGGGCGGCGGCGATGCCGGAGATACCCGCCATTGCCGAAGCGCTGCCGGGATATGAATTCGTGACCTGGCATGGCATGCTCGCGCCCAAGGCGACGCCGCGCAACATCGTCGTCATGCTGAGCGACCGGATACGAAAGACCATGACCGTACCGGACCAGATGCAGCGCTACCGCGAGCGTGGCCTGGACGTGATCGCGAGCACGCCCGATGAGTTCGCCGCCCATCTCAAGAGCGAGGTGCAGAAGTGGGGAAGCGTTATCAGGGAAAGAGGCATGCGCGCTGAGTAAGCAATGCGTGGAGAGGAGTGGCATATGAGAAGGATTCCGTTGATGATCATCGTTGCCGCATCGCTTGCCGGGTGCGGCGTGGAGACCACGACTGCGGTGGCAACCGGCGCGGCGATCAAGAAACAGGAAGTGGAGGAAGGCCAGAAAATGCAGCAGCGCGCGGGGGAGAAGATCGATCAGGCGGTGCAGCAGATGAACCAGCGCGCGCAGCAGTCGCACGATACCAACGCACGCTAGCGGCAGGCATGTACCGCCTGATCCGGGCCCGCAGCGGGATACGGGCGGGATGAGGATTTTCCTGACATTCCTGCTGTTTCTGGCGAACGCACTGTTCGCGGCCTCCGTGTGCGCGCAGGGCGGCTATCCACCGCGTCCGGTACGGATGCTGGTCGGCTTCACTCCCGGCGGAACGACGGACCTCATCGCGCGGCTGCTCGCCCCCGAATTGAGCGAAGCGTTCGATCGCCAGTTCTACGTCGAGAACCGCCCCGGCGCGACGGGAAACATCGCGACTGATCTGGCGGCCAAATCCGTGCCCGACGGCACGACGCTGCTCGTGGTCTCTGCCGCCTTCGCCAGCAATATCAGCCTCTACGCGAAGGCCGGCTACGATCCGCTGCGCGATTTTTCGCCGATTACGCGGGTGGCTGCCGTACACAACGTGCTCGTCGTGCACCGCTCGCTGCCGGTAAGAACGCTGAAGGAGCTGATCGTGCTGGTGAAGCGGTATCCGGGCGAGCTTTCATTCGCCTCGCCCGGGCACGGCAGTACCCCGCATCTCGCGCTCGAGCTGCTGAAGACGCGGGCGGCGCCGCTCAACGTGCTGCACGTGCCGTACCGCGGCATGGCCCCGGCGGTCCTCGAAGTGGTCGGCGGGCAGGTCCATGCCGTGGTATCCACGCTGCCTCCCGCCATTACCCACATCCGGAGCGGACGGCTGCGCCCCATCGCTGTCGCGAGCCTCAATCGGTTCGGCGCGCTCCCGGAGGTCCCGACCTTTTCCGAAGCGGGCTACCCGGGATTCGAGGCGGCCGCATGGAACGCGGTGCTCGCGCCGGCGGGCACGCCCTACGACATCGTCACGCGATTGCATCTCGCCATCGTGAAGATCGCCCGCTCGAAGCCGTTTGCAGTCCGGCTTCAAAACTTCGGCGCGGACATCGTCGCGGACACGCCGGACCAGTTCACCGCTTACTTGCGAAGCGAGGTGGAGAAGTGGGCGAAGGTCGTGGAGCGCACGGGCGCGCGCATCGATTGAGCGTCCGCCGCGGCGAACCATTCCTGCGGCGCGCGTCCAACACAGAGAGGGCGGTCCACGCCGCCTGGGCCAGGAGGCTTTCATGGCGGCCAAATACGATGCGATCGTGATCGGAACCGGGCAATCCGGTCCGTCGCTCGCGGTGCGTCTCGCCAAGGCCGGGCGCAAGACCGCGATCATCGAGCGCAAGGACTTTGGCGGCACCTGCGTGAACACCGGCTGTACTCCGACCAAAACCCTCATCGCCAGCGCCCGCGCCGCGTATATCGCACGCCGAGCCGGCGACTTCGGGGTCAGGGTCGAGGGTGCAGTTTCCGTAGACATGAAGCGCGTGAAGGCGCGCAAAGATACCGCGGTTCGCCAATCCAGCCAGGGAGTCGAAAAGTGGTTGCGGGAGACTCCCCATCTCACGGTCTGCCAGGGGCACGCCCGCTTCGAAAGCCCGCGTACCGTGCGCGTCAATGACATGTTGCTCGAGGCCGAGTCGTTTTTCATCGATACCGGTGCGCGCCCCCGCGTGCCCGATATGCCGGGCCTCGCTGAGGTGGACTACCTCACCAGCTCCAGCATCATGGCTCTCGACACGCTGCCGGAACATCTCGTCATCGTCGGCGGCAGCTACGTCAGCCTCGAATTCGCGCAGATGTATCGCCGCTTCGGCAGCCGCGTCACGGTCGTGGAGATGGGTCCGCGGCTGGTCGGCCGTGAAGATGAGGACATATCGGACGCGGTGAGGGAAATACTCGAACAGGAGGGGATTGCCGTGCGCACCGGCGCCCGGTGCATCAGCGCAGCAAGGCGTGCGGGCGGCGTGGCAGTCGGATTGGACTGCAATGACGAACCGCGAGCGATCGAGGGCACGCATCTCCTGCTTGGCGTGGGCCGCACGCCCAATACGGAGGACCTCGGGCTCGACAAAGCCGGCGTGACTACGGACAAGCACGGCTATATTACGGTGGACGACGAGTTGCGCACCAATGTACCGGGCATCTGGGCGCTCGGTGATGTGAACGGCCGCGGCGCGTTCACGCACACCTCGTACAACGACTACGAGATCGTGGCCGCGACTCTTTTCGATAACGATCGCCGGCGCGTGAGCGACCGGATCCAGGCCTATGCGCTGTACATCGATCCGCCGCTCGGACGCGCCGGCATGACCGAAAGCGAGGCGAAAAGGCAGGGCCGCAGGCTGCTCGGCGCAAAGATGGAGATGAATCGCGTCGCCCGGGCGCGTGAGCGCAGCGAGACCAGGGGCCTGATGAAGATCGTGGTCGATGCCGAAAGCAAGCAGATTCTCGGCGCCGCGATCCTGGGGATCGAGGGCGACGAGGTGATCCATTCCATTCTGGACCTCATGTATGCGCGCGCGCCGTACACCGTCATGCAGCGCGCGATGCACATCCATCCCACCGTCACGGAACTGATCCCGACGCTGCTGGGCGATCTCAAGCCGCTCGAATAGAAAGTACGGGCCAGGGTCGATTTGTCGCGGCCACAGTAAATCGACCCTGGCCCCCTATCCGGGAAGGTCTAGAGAATCCGCTCGCCGAACTTCTTCAGCGCAGCTTCGGACAGCTTGAGGCCGAGCCCGGGCGCTTCCTGCAAGGTGAGCGTGCCGTTGGCGATGCGCGGCGGATCTTCGAACAGTTCCGCCTGCAGCGGGTCGCGTTCCGGATCGGTGAACGACTCGACAATGCATCCGGCGGGACTCGCTGCCACGATATGGGCATGGATGAAGCAGTCGTGATGGGGGGCGACTTGAACGTGACTGAGTTCGCACAGCGCCGCCAGCTTTCGCCCCTCGGTGAAACCGCCCATCATCGTGCAGTCGAACTGCAGGATCTGGATCGCCTGCTCTTCCAGCAGGGCGCGGCAGCCGTAGCTCGTGAGCTCGCTTTCTCCGGCCGAGAGCGGGATGCGCGTCTCGCGTGCGAGGAGCTTGAGTTCGCGCCGGTCGTCGGCCCACTGCACCGGTTCTTCCAGCCAGCGCGGCCGTAGCGGTTCGAGGAGCCGCGCACCCTCGATCGCCGTCGGGAGATCCCAGCCCCGGTTGACATCGATCATGAGGTCCTTGTCCGGGCCGATCACCTCGCGCACCAGCGCCATGCGCTCGACATCTTCCTTCAGCGGGGCGCCGCCGACCTTGCCTTTGAAGCCGGTGTGGCCCTGCGCTTTAAGCATCTGCATCTCGTCGCGCAGCTCCGCCATGTCCTTGCCGTCGCGGTAGTAAGCGCAGGTGACGTAGCACGGGACTTCGCTGCGGTAGCCGCCGAACAGGCGATAGAGCGGCAGCTTCGCCACTTTGCCGACGACGTCCCAGCACGCGATGTCCACGGCAGCGGAGATGCGTACGATGGCCTCGCGGGACCAGCCCCTTTCGCTGGCGACGCGCTGTGACGTGAGCGCGAACAGTTTTTGGTACACGCGCTCGGGTGCCAGCGGGTCGCCGCCGATGACGAGCTCGGCGATACCGCTTTTGAACGCCTTGATCGCTGCCTCGATCGGCGTATAGCTGGTGGCAATGCCGATCCCCTCGACGCCCTCATCGGTCTGCAGGCGCACGAGAATCTCGTTGGCGCGCGGCACGATGAAATGACTGACCCAGTGCGGGCGGCCGGTGTCGGGCGCGCGCAGGATGTAGACGTCGAGCTTGGTTATTTTCATCGAGCAATCCTCAGGCAGCGAGATCGCGATTATCGCTCCACGTGCGTCTCGAAACCAGCCCGATCCGCGACAGATGAGCGTGCGCCGCGCGCTCTCGATCGGTGAGGACGGCTATTCGATCCTGGCGCCCGAGCGCTTGATGACTTCCGCCCACTTGACGTTTTCCCGACGGATGAGGTCGCGAAATTGCCCGGGTGAGCGCGGGGCCGGCTCGGCACCGATCGCGGCGAACCGCTGGCGCAGCGCAGGCGCATCGAGCGCCTTGTTTATTTCTGCGTTGAGCCGCGTGACGATCGCTTGCGGCACGCCGGCGGGCGCGACGATGCCGTTCCATGTGCTCGCTTCGTAACCCGGCACACCGGCTTCAGCGACAGTCGGCAGTTCGGGCAGCGCTGACGAACGCGAGGACCCGGTCACGGCCAGCCCGCGCACGCGTCCCGCCCTGGCGTGCGGCGTGATCGAATTCTGGCTCTCCATCATGAGATGCACCTGGCCCGAGATCAGGTCGGCGATTCCCGCTGCGCCCCCCTTATACGGCACATGCACGATCTGCGTGCCGGTCATGAACTTGAACAGCTCGAATCCGACGTGTCCCGGCGTCCCGTTGCCCGAGGAGGCATTCGACAGCTTGCCGGGATTCTGTTTTGCAAAGCCGATCACGTCGCGCACGCTCTTGAGCGGCAGATGGGGCGACGCCGCGAGGACCATCTGGTTGTTCGCAAGCTGTGCGATCGGCTGCAGATCCTTGTCGACGTTGTACGGAAGTTTGGCGACCATGTTGGGGCTGATCGCGAGGGCACCCACCGGCCCGAAGCCGATGGTGTAGCCGTCTGGCGGTGCCTTCACCACCATGTCGATCCCGATGGTAAGCGCGCCGCCGGGCCGATTGTCGACCACGACTTGCTGCGCGACCAGGCGCGTGAGCTCGGTCGCGACGATCCGCGCGACGGTGTCTGAGGCGCTTCCCGGCGCCTGCGGAACGATGAGACGGATCGGACGTGTGGGATAGTTTTGGGACTGCGCAGGCGCCGCGTCGAGTGCAACTGCGCCGACGATTAGCGCGAGACTTCCAGACAGTATCGTATGACCGGCGCCTGTGCGGCGCATGTCCTGTGCGCGCATTCCTCCCCCTTATAACGGTTGATCGGGACAGGCCCGTATGGGGCTGTCCCGCCTACCGCATTGTATCGCGCGAAGCTACTGCTGGATGGTGCCGGCTATGCGTTCGGCCTCCGGCTGTACCGTGCTGTCGACCGCTCGCGTTTCGGCTGTTCTGGTAGTCGGCACTCTCTCGCGTTCGGCCAGCAGGCGCTGTTCGTACGCTGCCAACTGCTGGGCTTCCAGCCTTTCGAAGTAGGCGAGCTGGACGGGCAGTATCCGCTGACCCGGCTCATCGAATCCGGGGAATGGCGACTCCGCCGCGCCGGCATGAGCGAGCAGCGTGTTGGCCGCCTTGCGTTCCAGATACGCGGCAACAGATGGCAGGAGTGGACGGTCGTCGGTCGAAGGCGGAAACACGTCGCTGTGGAGCGCCGGGAAGGTGGCGTCGGCCAGGGTGCGCGGGCGCGCCGGCACGACGTAGCCGACTTCGGCTGCAGCTTGCTGTTCCGGCGCTGCCACCGGTTCGGCAGCCGCCTGGGTCTCAGCCTGTTCCGGCGCTGCGGTCGGCTCCGTTGCCTCGGCTTGTAGCGGCATCTCGGATTGCTGCTCGGACAACGCGGAAGATTCGGTCATCGATGCAATTCCGACCTGCGCTCCGACCAGCAGGCCGCCGATGAGCAGTGCGATACGACGTTTGGTCATCATGGTGAATGCCCTCCATAACTTTGTGTTGATCAATCCTTCCGTTCTTGGCGTCATGCCGATGCCTTTACCGCACGACACAGCGCGACGAGGCGCCGCAAAGCGCCACCGCCTATGCAGCCGGCATATCCGCTAGCGAGATTCATGCCATTGGCAATATAACCGCCGAATCAGGGACCTGCTTGTCGGGCCCAGTATTTGATGCGGGCACGCCTGTCTCCGAACAGCGACGTCGAATATTGGCTACAGCGTTACCGCGTTGAATCGTCTGGACATTCAAATTCGCTAAACGGCGACAGTTTGAAACAGCAAGGGCGGCCGAAGCCGCCCTTGGACGTTACGTTACGGGATCGATGAGCGATCAGAAACTGCTTCCAATGAGTCCGCCGATGACTGCGCCGATCGCCGTGGTGGCTGCACGATCGTCGCCGTGGCCGACCTGACTGCCGATCGCGGCGCCGATCACCGCTCCGCCGATCGTGCCGAGCGGATTGACGCGAGCGGGAGGAGGCGCCGAACCGTAGTACGGCTCGCTGTAGCCGGTCTCGCCGTAGTACGGCGGATAGTCATAAGCGACCGGAGGTTGCGGATAAACGGGCCGCTCGACGTATACCGGGCGCTCCACGATCACCGGGCGTTCGACATACACCGGCCGTTCCACGACCACAGGACGTTGGACGTATACCGGGCGTTCCACAACCACCCGGCGCTCGACGTGCACCGAGCGATGGACCACGCGACGCTCCACATGCGCCGGCGCTCTAACGGTCGGACGATGCTCGACGCTGAAGTCGCGATCACGATCACGACGAGGCTGATAGCGCGGACCATCCCGTTCCGCGAATGCCGGCGGGGCGAGTGTCACAAGCGCGCCGGCGGCAACGATGCAAGCTGTTCTCTTTACGTTCATGGCAGGCTCCTTTCTGTTCGCCTGCTCATTAAACGCTGCACGTCCGCGGTTGCCTACTGATTTAGTGAAACAGTCTGTAAGGCTGTAACTACGCTGTTACATCTGCAGAAAGTCCAGCCTAGACAATGCGTTCGAGGGGCAGCTGAAACAGCCGTATCTTGTCGTCCTGGCGCTTGATCTCGCGATTGGAGGCTTCGATGGCTGCTATCAGCTTTTCGAGTGGTGCGTCGTCATGGAAGGCGATCATCAGGACCGAGTTGGTGCTCCCGAATCCGCCGGATCCAAGGTGCGGCTCGGTGCCAGCGCCTTTCCCGGTCGCGCGATCCCAGCGCGTATAGTAATCAATGCCCGCGCCCTTGATGAGTTCCATCACACGCGGCGTGAGAAATTCAGTCTGTATGACGAATGCCAGTTTCATGGCGGCGGCGCTTTAGTTCGCAGCGAAAACATGCTGCCCTCCGCATGCCCGCCTGTTATTGATGCAGATCAACGAAATGCGCAGGGCGAGTCCAGCCCGTGGCGTATGACGGCCCGGCCGGCTGCCCTACCACAAGGCCGACTGCGAGCAGTGGGCACTGCGGTGCAGGCGCGGCCCCGACCGGAGCGGCGACCGGCTTCCGGCAGTCGTCCGACAGCGGGACCTCGCCCGTTATGCCGACTCCTGACTATTCGCTAATCGGCCTTCAGCGAGGTCGACGCCGATACGCCGGCATTACGGTATGATGCGCGAAGCCGCACGCTGCGGGCTCCTATCCTTCATTCGGTTCCAGCTCATTCTCGGAGAAAAACATGATTGCGTCGCAATTTCTGCGTCAGTCTTTAATGACGCTGCTGTTTTC
>JBQTJV010000176.1:0-2206 GCA_052386775.1 Betaproteobacteria bacterium | reverse complement strand
CACGCCCGATGTCATCTTCGTGCCGACGCCCAACGACGTCGTCAACAAGATGCTGGAGATGGCGAAAGTGACGGCCAAGGATGTCGTTTATGACCTGGGCTGCGGCGATGGCCGCATCGTCATCACGGCGGCGCAGCGTTATGGTTGCCGCGGCGTGGGCATCGACATCGATCCCGAGCGCATTCGCGAGGCGACCGAGAATGTGCAGAAGGCAAAAGTGACGGACAAGGTGAAGTTCATCCAGGGCGATCTGTTCGAAGCGGACATCAGCGAAGCGACGGTCGTGACGCTCTATCTCCTTACCGAACTCAATCTCAAGCTGCGGCCCAAGCTGATGAAGGATCTGCGTCCGGGAACGCGCGTGGTCTCCCATGCATTTTCAATGGGCGACTGGAAACCGGAAAGAACCGAACTCGTGAACGGGGCGTCGGTCTATCTGTGGCGCATCCCGCCGAGTAAAGCCTGACCGCCGCCGGGTCTCCGAGGGTTGGGAAAGCGCCAGCAGCGTGCGCGGCTCATAGTGCGCCTAGGTACTCCAGTAGGCTGCGTGTAAGATGCCCCATACCGCTGCACGGTTATGGAGGCTATCATGGGCCATAACAGTTAGCAGTAGTATTCCAGCGAGCACATTCGCGAATCCGCGAGCGGTTCGATGCGCGGGGAGGGAGACATCCACCGTCGCGTTCACGACCTCACCCTCATGGCGTTGCGCAGCCGGCGTTTCAACCGGCACGAGATTCGCGACGTCGTGCGGGCGATCACCGAAGGCATTACGCTCGGGGCGGACCACAGCCGGGCTGATCTGCGTCATACATTGGCTGAGGGGTTCCGCGGGCTGGACGAGGCGCTGAGAAAATCCACCGAGGCCGGCCAGACCGCCCTGCGGCAACTCGTCGCGACCGGGCGCGACTTTTCAGAACACGAGCTCAAGAAAGCGCTCGCCGACATGCGCAAGCTCGAGGAGGACTTCCTCTCGACCGTGGAACAGGTGGCCGAGGGTGCCAACGAGCGCGTGCGGCCGGAGCTGCGCGACATCCTGAGCCGCGCCCGCCAGACCGGAACCGGCACCGGCCGCCAGCTCGCGGGCATGATGAGCGAGTTCGCGCAGCGCTTCTCGGCCGCTTCGCTCGACATGGCGTTGAGCGGACTGGAGGCCGCGAGCGAGTTCAGCGCGCGTTTCGCCCAGGCGGCGGGCGGGGCGTTGGCCGGGATCGCCGATGTGATCAGCGAGCAGCGTGAGCACAACCGGGACGAAGCGGCGGCCACCCGCAAGCCCGCGGATCCGGCAGGCGGAATTTCATAAAGCATCGCGGCATGCTGCGCGAGACGCTCGGCGCGATGCGCGATCTCCCGCGCCTGCAGGAAATTACCGCTGTTTTCATCCGTCACGGCCTGGGCGATCTCGTCCGGCGCATCGGCGTAGCGGGCGTGCTCGAGCGCGCCGGCCAGATCATGCACTGGGGCGAGGGCGCGGCGTCGCTGCGGCTCGAGCCGGCGCAGCGCATGCGGCTAGCGTTCGAGGAATTGGGCCCGACTTTCATCAAGCTCGGCCAGGTGCTGGCGACGCGCGTCGATCTGCTGCCGCCACATTGGATCTCGGAATTCGAGAAGCTGCACGCTGCAGTGCCGCCGGTGCCCTTCGAGGAGCTGGTTCCGGCGCTCGAACAGGCGCTGGGACGATCGCCGTTCGAGGTGTTCAGGGACCTCGAAACCGCGGCGCATGGTGCGGCTTCCATCGCGCAGGTGCACCGTGCCCGGCTGGCGGACGGCACCGCGGTGGTGCTCAAGGTGCGGCGTCCCGGCATACGCGCGAAGATCGAAGCCGATCTGCGCATCCTCGGCCATATTGCCGAGCTGATCGAAGCCGAGCTGCCCGACGCACGGCGCTACCGGCCGGTCGAAATCGCCGCCGAGTTTTCGCGTTCTCTGGAGCGCGAAATGGATTTCACGATTGAAGCGCGCCACGTCGAACGCTTCGCCGCAAACTTCGCCGGCGATCCCCATATCGTCATACCGAAGGTCTATCCGCAGTGGGTGAGTGAAGCGCTGCTGGTGCAGGAGCATGTCGCCGGCATCCCCGGCACCGACCATGCCGCCGTCGATGCCGCCGGTTTCGACAAGAAAGTGCTCATGGCGCGCGGCGCCGAGTGCGTGCTGAAGATGATCCTGATCGACGGGTTCTTCCACGCCGATCCGCATCCGGGGA
>JBQTJV010000175.1:0-6060 GCA_052386775.1 Betaproteobacteria bacterium | reverse complement strand
CTGCTTGCGCGGCGCGAACAGGTCCGGAATGCCTTCCTGGCTTCTGGCACGCTGCAGCGCGCTTAAGTCCAGATCCATTCCGGTGTCGGCTGCGACGGCAGCCGCTGTCGGCGCGGTGGCGGCTGGCGCAGGGTGCGGGTTCTCGCGGCCCATCACCACCGAGCCAAGCAGCGTCATGGCCGCCGCAGCAAGCGCGGTGCGCCGCGTGATCGTGCTGCGCGCGATTGAAATCACGGAAGCGTTAAGTATGCGATTCATGAGTTCACGAGATGCAGGGTGAAGTGCAATTCCGATTCCACCAGATTGTCATGGGCGCGCTCGCGCTTGAACTTGACTTCGTCGAGCGACAGCATCGGGATCGCCGCCAGGGCACCGTCGATGAACGCGCGCACCTGTGCATAATTCGCGCGCAGTGGAATCCGGATTTCGTAGCGGTCGATCCGGGTGCCGGTCGGCGTCATCCGATAGTCCGCCGTATGCAGGTCCAATCCGGCTGCCCTGGCGGCGCCGTGAAGCTCGCCGAGCCAGTCGGCAGTCTTCTTTTCTGAGCGCAGGTAGCCGTAGAAAGCCTCCATCTTGGCCGCGGGTGTTGCGGTCCTTATCAGCGCCGCCTCGCGGGCGCCATGCCGCTCAGCGCTCGACACGAGCTGCAGCTCGAGCGCCCGGCTGCGCTTCTCCAGCGGTTTCAGCACGAGTAACAGAAACAGTATTGCAATGGCGATGACGGCGATCGAAATGACGCCAATCCCGCCCAGTTCCTGCATCAGACGGCGCGGCACTGCCATGGGAATCATTTGGGCTTGCTCCACGATGCGATTATCGAAAAGGCCACGATATCCTGGGCCTCATCCCGCCTGCGCTCATGCCGCAGGAGGTGGGGCCGTTCGAGCGTGCCTGCCGCGCCGAGTGCCGCGACATAGTCCAGCAACGCGCTATAGCTGAGGGCCTCGCCCGAAATCACGACGGTTCCGTTCCTGGGCTGGGGATCGATCGCAAGCAGGGTCACGGTTTCGCTGGCCGAGTTTTCGAGCGCCCTGAACAGGGTGCCCCACGGCATCGCGAGCCGCTGGACCGTTTCCTGCGCAATCTTGACGTCCTCGGGCGCGGGAACGCGCGCAGCCGTTCCGGACCTCGCCGCGCCGTCCGTAGAACGCTGAATATCGGTGAGCCGCTGCGCATTTGCGGCGATTCGCTGCCGCGCGCTGTAATACGAGACGCCGAGATCGATGCACAGCGCGATGGCGATCGCCAGCAACGCCCAGCGCATCCACGGCGTGGCCGGGCGCACCTTGATGAAATCGATGTCGAGACGTCCCATATGCGTTTACTCCAGCGCCATGGCGGCTTTGTGCTCGCCTGTTGCAGTCCCGGGATTGAAAGTGAGGTCGCGAACTTCGTACCGCCCGCACCGCAGGTCCTCTTCCCGCGGCGCATGCGTGCAGAGGACGACGCGCGTGCACGATTCCGTGAGTCCAAGCAGCGCGCCTTCGCGATCCAGAATGTCCTGGAGCGTCGTGCGAGCCGATTCATCCCTGCGCCGCGAGCGCACCGCCCGCCAGATGCCATGGTCCAATAATGCGATCGTCAGACGCCCGGGCTCTTCGATGACCAGCCAGCACGATTCCTCTCCGATGAGCGGCTGCAGGCGGTTGTAGACGGCACTCAGCCGTGGCTGGACCGAAACCAGTTTTCCGTGCCCGCGCACTTTGTCTTCGAGTGCGAGCAGCAGGTCGTTATCCATTGCGCTCGCTACGCGCGGCCCTTCGCGCTGGGTGCCGGCAAACCGGATCAGCCAGTTTTCCGCGGCGGCGCCGTGCACGGTGCTCAACCGATGCCGCGCCAGGGCCAGCCACTCCGCATCTCGCCTCAGTGCGGCGTTCCAGGGAAGCAGGGCATATCGCACGAAGTGATTCGACAGGACCACCGTCACATCAGGATGACCATCGGGCCATGACATCAGCGCCTCGCCGAGGGCATCGACGGCGCCTTGCCATGGCGCACCCTCGCCAGAGGGGGCGAATTCGATGATGCCCGTCTCGGCAAGACTGGTGCGCAGGCCACGCCGGAAACGTGCATGGGCGAGCCACCCGGGCCCGAGGCCGATGCGCAGCTGATCGCGCCACAACAACCGGCGTAGCATGCCGTTGGCGCGCGCCGCCTGGGGCGCGGACGCGTCCGCCTCCGTAATGCGTTCACGGGGTAGCGTCTCTTGCAAATCAACTGTCATGGCTGTGCCTGTCTTCAGTCATAAAAAGTATCGCGGCTCGAAGCGCCTGCCCGCCAGTACGCATTTAGCGCTGGCGGGCACCCGCACGAGCGAGCTGTTCCACTTTCTTTTTCGTTGCGATGCCCTACCGGGCCAGGCCGTCCGCCGCTGCAGCTCCGTCTGCCTGCAGTCCGGACAAACAGGGTGTTGCGCCGCCTGGCGCCGGCCGGCTCATGCGTGCCGCAGCGGCCTCATCCCACAAACGTGACTCGATTGATCTCTTCGAGCGTGGTCTCGCCAGCGCGCACCAGTTCCAGAGCCGTGTCGCGCAGCCGCACGGTCCCGGCTGCCGCTGCCGCCTCCTTGAGCCGGCGTATCGGCTCTCGGGCGGCGATCAGCTCGCGCAAGTCGTCGTTCATGATGAGGAGCTCACCGATCGCCTTGCGGCCCCGAAAGCCCGTGCCCCGGCAGTTCGCGCATCCCCGCCCGCGCATGAATCGGTAGTTTCCGACTTCGCTTGCAGCGATCCGCGACTCGTTAAGGACAGTGTCGCTGGGCATATCTTCGATGGCGCATTCCCGGCAGATGACCCGAATCAGCCGCTGCGCCAGCACCGCATTCAACGCGGACACGAAGTTGTACACGTCAACCCCCATATGCATGAACCGGCCAAGGACGTCGAACGCATTGTTCGCATGCACGGTGGTGTAGACCAGATGACCGGTCAGCGCCGACTGCACCGCGATCTCGGCGGTTTCCGGATCGCGGATTTCGCCGACCATGATGCGATCCGGGTCGTGCCGAAGTATCGAACGAAGCCCGCGCGCAAAGGTGAGGCCTTTCTGCTCGTTCACCGGGATCTGCAGCACGCCCGGCAGCTGGTATTCCACCGGGTCTTCAATGGTAACGAGCTTGTCGAGTCCCTTGTTGACCTCCGTCATCACCGCATAGAGCGTGGTCGTCTTTCCGCTGCCGGTCGGGCCGGTCACCAGCATCATGCCGTAGGGTTCGGAGTAGAGGCGGCGCAGCCGCTGAATGAATGCCGCACGAAAGCCAAGCTGGTCCAGCGTGAGGCCACGCAGCTGATCCGAGAGCGATTGCTTGTCCAGGATTCTGAGCACCGCGTCTTCGCCGAACACGCTCGGCATGACCGAGACGCGAAAATCGATCTCCCGTCCGTGTCTGCGCGCCTTGAAGCGCCCGTCCTGGGGTACGCGGCGCTCGGCAATATCGAGCTCGGACATCACCTTGATGCGCGAAATGACCTGTTCGGCCAGCTCGGTTCCGGGAATCGATTCGGCAAGCGTCAGCACGCCGTCGATGCGATTCTTTATCGTCAGGCCCGAGGCGCTCGACTCGAGATGGATATCGCTGGCGCCCGCCTTGAGCGCATCGTAAAGCGTCGAATTCACGAGCCGTACCACGGTGCTGTCGGTTTCGCTGATGGTGGCGAACGAGATATCCTCGCCGTCCTGGCGGCTGGCCTCCCGGCTGCCGATGCCGCGCGCGACGGCGTCGAGGGCGCGCAGTTCCCCTTCCTGCTGCGAGAGATAGGCGAGTACGTCCAGGCGATGCGCTACGCGGTAGCTGAAGGGCACGGCGATGCGCTCCTCGATCCAGTCCTGCGCGTCGAAGTCGTAGGGATCGCCCAGAACGACGGAAACCGTGCCGTCCCCGCTGCGGGAAGCCACGCAAATGCGGCGCGAGGCTTCGGCGTAGGGAATGAGGTCGAAAGCGGGCGACTCGGCGCGCAGATCGTCGAGCGCGACGGCGGGAAGGCGCAGCGCCATGGCGACGCGCGACACGAACTCCGTCGGGCCGCAAGCGAGGCGTTCTTCGAGCAGCTCGATGAACTTGCGGTCGCCGCGGGCGCTTTCGCTGCGGGCCCATTGAACGTCTTCGACCGGGACGGTGGCTGCAATGTCGATCGGGCGGTTCATTGGATGCTCCCTGCAAGCTCGAAGATCGGCATGTACATCAGTACCACCACGAGGCCGATTGCCATGCCGAGCGCCGCCATGAGTATCGGTTCGAAGGCGCGCGTAAACCAGTCGACGAAGCGGGCGATTTCGTCGTCATGAAAGCGTGCGATGCGCTCCATCATTTCTCCCATGTCACCGCCGCGTTCGCCTACGCCCATCATGCGTATCGCAACCGGTGTCGCAAGGCCGGTCTCGCTGAACGCCGCCGACATGGACCGTCCTTCGCCGATCAGGATCCGGGCGTGCGCGAGTTGCGCGCGAAGATGCGCATCGAGCAGGTCCCGCACCATGTCGAGCGCGGAAACCACGGGGATGCCGGCGCGCAGCAGCATGCCGACCGTACGGTAGAGCCGGGCAAGCTGGTACACCTTCATGCGCTCGCCGATCGCCGGGATGCGCCACAGGCGCTCGATCAGCCAGGCGCGGAAAAACGGGCGCGATAGACCATACCCGCCGAACGCTGCGCTGGCGGCGACCAGGCTGCCGATCAGCCAGCCGTGATCGAGCACGGCCCGGCCGGCCCCGAGCAGCAGCTGGGAAAAGAATGGCAGGTCGCCCGAAATGCCCTCGTACACGCGCGCGAACCGGGGCACGACGTAGAACATGAGAAAGGCCAGCACGAGGCTGCCCACCACGATCAGAATCGCGGGATAGATCGAGGCGGAAAGCACTTTCTTCCGCACGCGGTCGATTTCTTCCTGGTAGCCGATGTAACGCGACAGGGCCTCCCGCACATTGCCGGTGCGTTCGCTGGCGCGCAGCGTGGCCACGTACAGCGGCGGAAAATGCTGCGGAAACCGCCCGACCGCCTGCGACAGGGACTCGCCCCGGTATATCGCGCTCAGGACGCCGCCCAGCACGGTCTGCCGCTCGCTGTGTATTTCCTTGTCGCTCAATGTCTGCAGTGCTTCCACGAGGTTGAGGCCGGCATCCAGCAAAGCCATAAGTTCGATCGAGAAAAGCGTGAGCGGAAACTGGGGCTCGCCGCCGAGCCGGGGCAGCGGCACGGCGCGCGAGCGCACGGCGAGCACGGTGAGCCCCTGCTTGCGCGCAGTATCCGCAGCGATCGCTGCCGTAGCGGCCTGCAGGTCGAGTGCAACGACGTTCTGCCCGGCGTCCACGCCGATGATGTGAAATTTCATCCGCTAGAGATTTCCGATATCGGCATCTTCACCGCTACCGCCCGGTTTGCCATCGCGCCCGTAGGAAAACAGGTCGAAGTCTCCCTTCTGGCCCGGGACGCGGTAGACATAAGGCCGCCCCCACGGATCGGCGGGCGCCACTTTCTTGAGATAGGGGCCGTTCCAGTTCGGCTCATTGGCCGGCCTGGCGACCAGCACCGAAAGTCCCTGCTCGGTGGACGGCAGGTGCCGGGTGTCGAGGCGATACTGGTCGAGCGCCTTTTCGATGGCGTCGAGCTGCGCCTTGGCAACCTGCACCTCCGATTTTCCCACCTGCGAGAAATAACGCGGTGCCACATATCCTGCCAGGAGCCCGATGATCACGATGACCACCAGCAGCTCGAGCAGCGTGAAGCCTTGGTCTTGCCTGTGCATAACCCTCCCAGTTTCTGATCGCGCCGTTCAGTGAGGTGCATACGGCGGGTTGTTGCCATTTGACGGCGGGAATCCGTTCCAGATCTCGATGTCGTCGATCCAGTGGTACGCCGGATAGATGCCACCGGTGTACAGGTTGGGCATCATGATCCGGTTGATCGGCTTGTTGTTGACCCCCATGTTCGGCCCGCGGCGGTCGGCGATGACCTGGCCGTTGACCGCCATCCACACGCGGCCGTCGCTGCCGCTGCTGCGGTGCCAGAAGACCTCGAACTTGAACCACTCGCCGATGGGCACCGGGAGGGTCTAGTTCTGG
>JBQTJV010000174.1:0-11090 GCA_052386775.1 Betaproteobacteria bacterium | reverse complement strand
GGCGCCCAGGCAGTTCACGACCGATGTCTGGCTGATGATCAGAGATTGCACGTTTAATGGTGGAACACGACCGCGTGCGGTTCGAGCGACCTCACGGCTTGATACTCGGAGAAAATGCCGTGAGTTACGTGGCGGCGGACGCATTCGAATCCGCAACCGTTCAGCGTTGCGATGATGGTTTCCGGCGCGGCGCACGCCTCGATGGTGTCCCAGTAATAGCGCCATAATTCCGGGGTGCGGGCCGATGTGGCGAACATTGCCCCCACAGCGGGAACGAGCACGTGCATGTACGCTTTCAGGAGGGCCTTGCCGATCCGGCTCTCCGGAGCCGTGATCTCCAGGATGCAAATCCGCGCTCCGGGTTTTACGACCCGGTGGAATTCGCCAAAGGCGACGGACAGGTCCGTGATATGCCGGAGCGCATAACCCATGCTCAGAAAATCGAATGCCGCATCCGCGAAAGGAATGGCCTCGGCGCTGCCTTCGACCAGGCGCACGCCCGGCGGAACCTTAGCGCTCGTCAGCATACCTGCGCTGGGATCCACGCCGACAACCAGATGCGGATCTCCGGCGATCCGGACTGCTTCCCGCGCCACCAGCCCCGTGCCGACGGCGACGTCGATCGCGCGCATCCCGGCCCTCAGCCCGGCGCGTTCGAGTGCCTGGCGCCGGTATCGCAAGCCGCCACCCAGGCCGAGAATGCGCTCCATCCGGTCGTAATCGGCCGCCGTGTCATCAAAAATTTTTGCAATGAAACGCGCCTTTTCCGTGTCGCTGCTGAAGTAGGCGGGCAATAGTGGGATCGGCGACTTCGCGATCTGCTGCGGCGTGTGCTGCAATTTCATTTCCTGTGATGTATCACGCATGACCGTGCTGCCTTTCAGAATGGCGGAGTGTGGTGGGCCGTGCCGCGAGATCCATGTTGAACGCAGTCGGCAGGGACACGGACTGGAGACCCTTTGCCGCGAGATGGTCGAGCAGTGCAGGCAACACGGCGAGCACGAGCGGATCGCCGGCGTCGGTGCGCGCATGTGAGCCATCGTGCAGCAACAGCACGTCTCCGGCGGCGAGTCCGCGCAGGAGCCGCCGCAATACCCGCACAGGATTCCGGCTCACGGCATCGAAGCCTCTTCTCGTCCATGACACGTGATGGATCCCGCGCGGGGTCAGCACTGCATCCAGAAAAGGGCTGCGGAATCCCGCCGGAGCGCGGAAAAACCCAGGTGCGCGGCCGGTGATGCCGGCGATGATGGTCTGCGCCAACTCCACTTCGCGGCGAAGCCGGAAAAATCCGTAAAACGCAAACGCGCGGGGATGGCGGTGACTGTGATTTTCGACGCTGTGCCCGCGCCGGACGATGTCCCGGACGATCTCCGGATGCACCGCCGCCTTCTCCCCAACGCAGAAGAAGCTGGCCTTCACCTCGTATTGATCCAGCAAGTCGAGCACTTGCGGCGTCACGACGGGATCCGGGCCATCGTCGAACGTCAGAGCCACGTGCCGGTGCCATATCGCGGATTGCGGCAGGCGCACCAGATTGGGGCCAAGCAGACGCCCTCGCGGCCACAGCACGGCAGCGAGCAGAACCACCTGGTTGCCGGCCACAACGCTCAATATCCACGGCCACAGTTCATGGCGCAGTATCAGCGCAACGACGCCCGCCACGTGCAGCATCAACGAGGCCAGCACGAACGGCGCAGGGCACCAGCGACGAAGGGCGTTCGGGTGTTCGTCTGCGGCATGCTGAGCCGGACTCATCTGCTTGCCGCCGTCTGCACTCGCGCTCTGTCGCAATCCGCGCAGTCAGAAAACAGGCCTTGATCGAGAAAATGCTCCCACAACTGCGTCCACGTCTTCCAATCGTGGCCTCCCTGCATCGCCGCGACACGTTCGGCGGGCAAGCGCTGCGCCAGCAATTCGCTGGCCGGAGCAAAGCGGTCGGCTCTGCCCCAGCCGAGATAGATTGCCGGAACCCCAGGGTCGACGGATCGGTATGCCTTGAGCCATGCGAGCAGCGCTTGCTCGTCGTCCTGCGGCTTGATCTCGTTCGATTGCCAGATGTCGAACCCGCCGCAGCGCACGATTTCCGCGATTCTCCCGCGATTACCCAGGTAAGGCGCAAGCAGGATCACGCCGGCGATTTCAGCGGGATGGTTACGCGCACAGATAAGCGCGCCCATGCCCCCCAGCGAAATGCCCATCAGCCAGATTTGCTGGTGCGGTCGCGCGCGCGTCGGGCGGATCACATCTTGTGCCAGGCGCGCACCAATGCTGCGTTCAAGGTAATAGTCAGCATGGGCGTCCGCCAGGATCACATCCACGGGAAGGCACCGTTTGCGCACGGCCCGGACAAAACCTTGCCGGACAAAGTCTTCCGGTCCGTGCATGGCGCCCGGCAACATCACGAGCAGCACACGATTCACAGCGTCTTGTCGCGGCGCGTAGTGGCTGACGGTGTTCATTCGCTTGTCATTCTCGAACGTCATTGCTGCACCGCGGTCCCGTTCTGCACCCGGGTAATCAGGATGGCGGAGAACACGAGGCTCAAGATCGCGCCGATGCCGACGGACGAGCCGATGGCGTGCAGTACCGGCACTTTCGAAAACGAGAGCACGCCGAAGCCGATGACGGCGCACAGGTTGGCAAACAGCAGCGACACGAGAGTGCGCTCCCAATCGTGGTTCGACGCGGCTTGCTGGTCAAAGAACAAGGCATAGTTGGAGCCCACCGCGACCACCAGCAGCAGACCGATCAGGTGGAACATCGACAACTTGTCTGCGCCCAGCACCAGGATGGCGGCGGTGACCACAACGGCAGCCGCGAGCGGTGTCATGACGCCGAGAACGCGGCGCACGGACTGCAGGCTTGCCAGCAATAGAACGGCGATCGCCGCAACACCGGCCAGGGAATGGGTGACTACATTCTGGCGATAGGTCCGGAACAGTTGCTCCGAGTCGCTTTTCATATCGAGAAGACCGACGGACGTTCCTGAGAACTGTGCGATCTCCCGGCCAATGGCCTGGGCATCGGTGACGCCGCGCAGCGGCAGCATTGCCGACCAGCCGGCGCTGCGTTTCACCAGCAGGGAATCCAGTTTCAACGCCAGGCTCGTCGGTTGCAGACTGGCGCGGTCCAGCAAGGATTGGTGTCGTGCCGTTGCCACGTCGGCGAGAAACGCCTCGAACAGGCCGGGGCGGAAAGGCAGGCCATGCAGCGCCTGCCGCAGGTTTTCACGCAGTTCATCGGGGACAGGCAGTGCAGCCTGACGGGCGCGCTGCGCGGTGAGACTCGGGAGATAGGCAGCGGGTGAGTCGTAACCCTGAAGCGCGCCCCGCTTCTGAAGCGCAGCAAGCACTACGGCCATTTTTTCGCTCGCCTCCAGCGCCTGTTCCTCGCTAGTGGCCGTCGCGATTACCATGTAGCGCAAGTCTGGCGCGCCGAGGTCCTTACGCAGCTCGCCATCCAGATTCTGTGCGCCAAGCGGGACGGGGCTGAGGCTGCCCAGATTATCGTTCCATAGCGGACCCTCTCTGAGCGCCAGAAACAACAGGGCGGAGAGGGTGAGCACTGCGAGCGGGATGCGCCATGCCGGCGCCTGGCGCACCAGGGCGGATAGCCGGGGTGCGATGGTGGAAACAGTCCGCGCGGCGAATCCGGGCGCCAGCATCGCCGGCAGTACCCAGCGCGTTACTGCCGCCGCGACAATCAGGCCCGCAATGGAAAACAGCCCCAGTTGCGCCAGCCCCGGAAAACCCGAAAACAGCATGACGCCGAAACCGCAGACGGATGTCAGCACGCCCAGGCGCAGCGGGCGCCAGATGCGGTTCAGCGTGACGCGCGCTGTTTCTCCGGGAGCGATGCGCGTGAAAAGGTAGATTGCATAGTCCACTCCTTCGCCGATTAAAGTTGCGCCGAACGCCAACGTAATGCCGTGCACCGCGCCGAAGCTCACGCTGACGGCCGCCACGCCGGCGAGCGCACCGCTGGCAACCGGCAGGAGCCCCAGCGCGAGCACCCGGGGAGAACGGTAGAGCGCAAGAAGCATGGCCGCAACGAGCGCGGTGGCGATCAGCGAAAATCGCCAGGCGTCGCCGGTGATGTTCTCCCGGGAGTTCACCGCAAAAACGCCCGAACCGGACAGCAGCAGTTTCTGTGTTCCGGCGCCCTCGGCTGCGTGCGCAAAATCGCGCCGGATCGAAGCCAGAACGTGTTCCTGCGCGTCGATGTCGAATCCGGCAGCGCGGATTTGCACAACGAGCAGCGCGCGCTCGCCGTTCCCGGAAAACCACACGCCGTGCCGCGCCTCGGGCCTGGCCTGTCCCGCAAACTGCTCGATGAGGCGCAGCAGCTCGCCGGTCGGATCGTTGGGCAGCGTGCGCTGCAGCAGTGCGCCGGCGGGCGAGCCGAGCAATTGCAGATTTTCCTCCAGCGCCCGGCGCAGGGACGCGGCGGAAAAATGACCCGGCGTGACGGCGGGGCTCAAAAGGTAACGGTTGCGCCAGAGAAACTCTCGATCCTCTTCCGCTCCCGTGTCTTCGCCGTTATTCACCGTAGCGATGCCAGCCTGTTGGCGCAGTCGCCCCGCCAGCCGCTTGCTGGTTTGTGCCAGCGCCGGCGGCGCATCGCCTTCGATGCCGATCAGTATGAGCCGGGAGACGACGCCGTCACGCAACTGCTCCACCAGGACCTGCTGGGCGGGCGTCGGGGACCGGGGGAGGAAAGCTGAAAGATCCGCATGAAATTCGGTGCGCGAGATGATGAAGGCGCAGGCCAGCACGACCGCAAGCCAGACACCGATCGCGAGCCGCGGCGTACCGCTCACGGCAGGTACTCGCTGATCGTCGTGACCGAGCGATCGCCCTGCGCTTCCACGACCTCGATCGTGCCGATCCGGTTCTTGCTGCCGGTGATGCGTATTTCGCGCACCGCGTCCAGCATTGCGGGCTCGCTGGGCGCGAGCGACAGGCGCCAGCGGTCGGGATCGCCCTCCAGATGTATTCGATAGAAACGGCTCAAGGTCTGCAAATCGCCGGCCAGTGTCGAGCGGATGCCTTCGACCAATGCCCGGATGAGGGGGTAGCGATTCAAGTCCAGCGTACGGCTCTGGTTGCGGGACGGATTTTCGATCGTGAAGCGGTCCTGCTCGAGCAGCATAGTCTGCGGCTCGGGCAGGAGAGTGCGCTTTTCCAGGCGGCTGGGCGCGGTGTAAGCGAGCGTGCCGGAGAATTCCAGCGGCGACTCGAGAATGGCGAGATGCTTGCGCTCGACAAACCTGCCCGTAGCCGACTTTACCCGCCCCAGGCTATGCATGAGCTGCTCGATTCCCCAAGCCGCGGGCAAGGCGCTCTGCGCCGAGACGCTGCCGCAGAGCAGTCCCAGTGCGATCGCGAGCAGCGCTACGGGCACGCGGCGCATCGCGACCTCATTTCCAGAATTCATAGAAATTGAACCAGTTGTATGGGGCTTTGCGGCAGTAGTGCTCGAGCCGCGCGACGTAGTGCCGCAACGACTGCCCGATCATGACCTCGCGCTGCGCGAGGTCGATTCCCCTCATGTCTGCGAGTTGCTCGAAATGAATGTCGTAGCGATTGCCGCCCCGATAAAGCCCGAACATCAGCACGACGGGCTGTTGCAACATGGCGGCAATGCGCAGCGGCCCGACGGGAAAGGACGTCCGCTTTCCGAAAAACTCGCATGGCATCGTTCCTTCGCCGTCGATGCTCCGATCCCCGAGCATGCCGACGACGCCGCCACGCTCCAGCGCGGCACGCACCTTCAGCATGGAATCGAGCTTGCCCAGCGCGATAACCTCCAGCGAGAGTCCCGGGTTGATTGCGTACAACACCGAGGACACTTTTCTGGCGTTTTCTTCGTACATCACCAGGTTCACGCGCGGGCCGCCTGCCGCCCGGGCGAGGGCACGCACGACTTCAAAGCTGCCCAGGTGCGCGCCGAGCAAAAGACAACCCTGGCCGCGAGCCAGCAGGTCCGCCGTGATTTCGGCGCCATGGACGCGCACGTCGAAGCGGGCATATTGATCATTGAGCAGAAATACGCGGTCGAGTATCGTGGCGGCGAAGCTGTGGAAGTGACGGAATGAATCGGTCACGCCGGGTCGGCGTCCGAGCGCCCGGCGCAAAAAACCTTCCGACGCCTTCCGGGCTTGGGCGCAGAAGACGAGAAAGTACAAGGCCACCGGGTAAAGCAGCGCGCGCGCGGCAGAACGGCCCAGCCTGAGCGCTACCCAGACCATCAGACGTATGAGTTCCGTATTGCTGCGTTCGGGCCGGGCGATCCAGTCGGGACCGGGAGGGGGGCCTAGTTCGCTGTCGAAGTGACGTTGCACAGGGCCTCGCCTGTTAATACCGTCGTCCCGGCCACCGTGCAGGTGAACTTGAACCGGTCCGTCAGGGGACTGGCGAATTCGATCAGCATCCGGTCGCCGGGACGGGTGGGGACGCTGAATTTGGCCGCCGTGATGCGGGACAGCGTCAGCGCTACACCAATATGTGTTTCGATCGCCCGCAAGGCGTCGCTCAGCAGCACCGCGCCCGGAATGATGGGGTTGTCCGGGAAGTGCCCTTTCGCAGCCGGATGTTCCGCAGGATAGAAATGCTCGACAATGGTCACGTCACTCCCCAATGGCCACGCATTCCGTCACCATCCGGCGGAGCGCCTGGCGGGGCAATTTTCCGGTGGTGTTGCGGGGGAGCGATTCCACAAAGCACAGCGGGCGCGGCATGAAGGCGGCGTCGATGCGCAGGCGCAAGGCGTTGGTGAGGGCCTCGCGGGTCACGCCGGGCGCCACCACAAAGGCCATCAGCCGGGTAACGCTTCCCTCTTCTTCCGGGGGGAGGAAAAACACGCCGTCGCGCACGCCTTCGATGGAATTCAACTGATAATCGAGATGCGCTAGCGAGGTTCGCTTTCCGGCGATATTCACAAGGTCCGCGGTTCTTCCAAGCAGAACGAAGGCGTTGTCGTCCAGCAGCTCGATGACGTCGCTCAGCAGGACCTCCTGCTCCACGTGCCCGCCTTTGACCCAGGTTCCCTTTTCATCCTGGCGCAGCGCGAGCTCCGGGTATGCACGCCATTCGGAGGCTTCGACGCTGCGCCGGGTGGCAACCTGCCCCGCCTCGGTGCAGCCGTAGATCTCATACAAGGGGGCCGTAAAGCGGGCTTCGGCCTCGAGCGCCATGTGCGGGGGAAGCGGCGCCGTCGCGCAAAGCAGAAAGGCGACAGGCGGGAAATCGGCCTCATCGGCCAGCAGCGCCCGCAGGTGTACGGGCGTTGTGACCAGCGCGCGCGGCTGCGGCAGCGCCTGGAGTCCGGCAAGAATGTCGGCGGTGTAGTAAGGCCGGCCGGCGTGCAGCACGAAGCCCCCCTGCATCACCATGAGAACGGTGGATTCCAGGCCGTACAGATGCTGCGGCGGCACGGTTCCAAGGATTATCGCCCCCGGGTTTGTTCGCGAACGCAGGAAGTCGATTTGTGCCAAGGCGCTGTTCACGAGGGCACGCCAGGTTTTGGGGATCGCGACCGGCTCTGCGGTCGAGCCAGAGGTAAACAAAATCGCGGCGGTCTGCGCCGCAGGGATGGCGGGGATCGCTGAAATCTCCGTCGCCGGCTGAAGGCCGGCGGCCCCGTGTTAGAAAACGGTCTCCAGCGGCTCAAACGCCCGGGTTGCGTCAGTCAGGCAATACAGCCCGGGATATCGGTGGTGCAGCCGCCCGATGAGATCCGGCGTATGGTTTGGCGGAAGCAGACTTATCTGCCGGCGCAGCAGGGCCGCGGCAAAGCCGACGGTGAAATGGTAGCGGTCGCCGCAGAGATTGAGGATGTACGGCCGGTCCGGAAGCACATCCGCCAACTGTGCGACGTCCTGCAGGAAGCGGGCGATGCCGAGGGCGTGTCCGTTCTGATACGCGAACGCCGCGCCGGCGCCATATTCGCGGAGCAGCGGAAGGTCTTTCATGGCAGCGCGCTATCGCACATGGCAATTGCCCGGCGGTGAGTCCTGCAGGAACGCTGCGATCGCCGTCGGGATGCTGGCGCGAGGGAAGCCCGGATGGCGTGCGATGCGATACAGATACTCGCCGGCAAACATCAGCGCGAGGAGCGGAAAATTCATGAGATTGATGAAAAACGACCAGCTCCCCGGCGAAGCGAATTGGAATAGAAGCGCCGAAATCGCCAGCTGGGCAGCGAAGAAGATGCACCACGCGAGGGTGAGGCGCCGCGTGTACGCTTGCAGATCAGGCTGGAGCACGCCGTGCACCCGATATGCCAGCCGCGTGATCAGAGGCTCCCTTCCCGGCAACAGGGTGTGCCCGAACCACCACAGCAGGGCGAGATAGATCGCCGCATGAGGAATACCATAGGCTGCCGCAAGTCCCCAGTCGTCGCGGCCCGCGAGCAGGTAAGTCGCGATGCCGGCCGCCAGCAGTACCATGAACCACCACCCTCTGTTCCGGGCACGCGTCACCACCCAAAAGGCGAGGACCAGCAACGGCAGTATGGTCACCGCCACGCCTATCGCCTGCGGCTGCGATCCGGCAACAGCGGAATGAACCAGAATCTGGTATCCGGCGCACGCGAGCAGGATAGTGGCCGGCCACAACCATCCCCGCCGGCGCATCGCCTACCCGGTCCGCTGCTGCTGAATGTGCCGGCTCAGGCTGCGCAGAGAGCTGAAAATCTCCAGGTTTCTTGCGTCATCGGACCGCAACTTGATCTGGTAGGTTTGCGAAATCGCCAGCGCGATTTCGAGAATATCGATCGAATCGAGTCCCAGCCCATCGCCGTGCAGTGGGGCCTCGGGATCGATGTCGGCGGCATCGATTTCCAGGTTGAGCGCGGAAACGATCGCGCGCGCCAGTTCCAGTTCCTCCGGCGTCGCGGTTGCGCCAGCCGGTTTTAGGTTGGTATCGAGCATGTCCACGCCATTATCCTCATTGACCGCGTTTGCCAGCATCCTGAAACGGCAGACCGTTCCAGCATACCGTCATGATATAGGGTGCCCTGTTTTGTTCTGTACGATATCGCACATACAGCGGACTTCCTGCTCTCAATGCGAAAGGGCAGGCCGAGGCTCCAGCGGCCTTGACACAATGCCTGCGCGCGGCTGCAGCGAAAGCGCCGCACCGACTATGCCCAACACCGCTCCGGCGAGCGCATCCACCGCCACATGCTGCTTGGTCGCCAGGGCGGAATACACGATGCCGATGCACCATAGCCAGCTCAAGAGCCGGATCGCGGCGCCGCGCCCCATATCCCGCATGAGCCGCTCGAGCCAGATCGCGGAGTAGACCGCCGTCGCGACATGCAGTGAAGGACAGGCGTTGCCGGCGCCGTCGATGTTTTTCAGGTAGCCAAAACCGGGATAGCGTTCCCAGTCGATGTCGGTGGGCGGAACGGCGGTGGGCCAGATCAGAAAAATAGCCAGCCCAACCGCACACATCGCACCCACCGCCCAGGCGTAGCTGATGAGTTGACGGCGTGTCTCGATCAGGGCCGGCGGCAGGCCGACGTAGACCCAGAGCGAAACATATAAGGCCAGCGCCGATGGCTGGAAACCGATCACTCGGTCCAGCACGGTGAGCGGCATTTCCGTCACGGCAAACAGCGGATTCTTGAGGAGGTAGAGATAGCACAGGAGGAAGACGGTGATTACGGCCGTGGTGCCGGTGGCTTTCAGGAGCCAATGCGCTTTCAACCTCGTGCTCCAGGAAATGGTCTGGCTGCTGCCGCTCATGTTTTACGAGACCCGCCGATATGCGTACGGATCACCGGCGGATGCGAGCTGTTGTCATCCGATCACCGCCTCTACTTCCACCAGCAGCTCTCGCCGGCATATATCACCCGTCAGATACAACGCCTTCGCGTGGTCGCCTATCCTGCGCTGAATCAGTTCGCGGGCGATATCGATATCGGGGGCACGACGCAGATAAATCTTGAGATGCGCGATGTCGGTAAGGCCGCGGAAACGGGTTCGCTCGTCAGCGGCGGCAGACTCGATCAGCGCTTCGATATTGCACAGCGTCTCGTTCAGTTGAGCCGGAAGATCGCCGACATGCAGCGACTTGTGCCCGACGATGCTCGCCGTTCCGGAAATAAAGAAAAATTCGCGGCCGGCCAGATGGCTCAGCGTCGCGCGCGCAAACGAAGGGCTGCGCCGGCCATACTGCGGTGGATAGCTGTACGCACTCACCTGCCGCGGGTTCTCGCGATGAATGCCGGCTTTGCGGGAAGCGATAAAGTACACTACGAACGCCCCCTCCGCGGTTCCGACTCCGCTCGCCGACGGCAACATGAAGATGAAGTCGCCGTAACGCTCCTGGAACGCCTGCGAGCGGGCGCGACAAAAGCGCTGGTAATTCTCCTCGCCGTCGTAGTGGCGGTTGATGCCCGGAATGTAATTCCACATCCGCAGCAGATGCGGATATCCCTGTGCGCCCGTCAGCGCAAATATGTCGCGATAGATCTTCTGGACTCGGGCCTCGAAATCATCGCTCTCGATCGCGGAAGCCTCGCTGATCACACCGAACAGCACCTCGCCATTGGCGGCGTACTGAATGCGGTTAATTTCGCCATACTGCACCGGCAAGCGGCTGCCCCATCTTTCAACGACCACGCCAGCGCCCAGTTGCGCCATTGCGATATTCGCCGTCGGCTGCGGACCCGATGCTGCCGGCGATGGCTCGCCACCGAAACGGATTTCGGCCAGCGGCATTTCATCGGCGTAAGGAGCGGCTTCGCCTGCCGAATGCAGATAACGCAGACGAAGAGGGAAGCGTTCCTCCGATGATGCCCCTATCGGATGTTTGCGCTCGCGAAAGTCGGAAGCGTGTTCTGCGGACGGCAGCAATAGGGAACTCCGCTCGGATCGCACCAACACATTTCTCTCCAGCAGCACGCCTCCGGTCAGCGGGAACCTGTCGTCAGCAGTCTGGTGCCGGTCACCTCGACGTGCACCCGGCGGTCAGGCTGCAGGCAGGCGATAACCTTGATGCTCCTTGCGCCTCTGCAATCCCCGGCCTGGGTGATGGGCTGCGTTTCGCCCTGCCCGCGCGCATTGATGCGACCGGCCG
>JBQTJV010000173.1:0-5080 GCA_052386775.1 Betaproteobacteria bacterium | reverse complement strand
TCCAGCGGGTCGATGACCAGGTCCGTACTTTAGTGAAGGACATGGCCGAAACCATGTATGCCGCACCCGGGATCGGCCTCGCCGCGACCCAGGTCGACGTCCATCTGCGCATTATCGTAATCGATATTTCGGAGACTCGCGACCAATTACGCACGTTTATCAACCCGGAAATCATCGAACAGAGCGGCGAGGCCGAGTGGGAGGAAGGCTGTTTATCGGTGCCGGGTATCTACGAGAAAGTGACACGCGCTCAAAGGGTTAAAGTGAGAGCGTTGAATGCAAGCGGAGACTTTTTCACGCTCGAGGCCGAAGATTTACTGGCGATATGCATCCAGCACGAGATGGATCACCTGGAAGGCCGGGTGTTCGTGGAGCGACTGTCCCGACTGAAGCAGCGGCGGATACTTTCCAAGCTGAAAAAACAGGAACGCCAAGCGATGTGACCGGTATCGGGCCCCAAGGGGGCTCCGGCCGTCGCGCAGCCCGCGAACGTCAATGAACATCGTTTTCGCGGGAACGCCGCAGTTTGCCGTTGTTGCGTTAACAGCACTGCTCGACGCGGGGCACAGCGTCCCGCTCGTGTTGACGCAGCCGGACCGCGCCGCAGGACGGGGGCGGCAGACGCGATTCTCGCCCGTCAAGCGCCTTGCGCTGGAGCGGGGCCTTGCCGTCGTGCAGCCGCTTACGCTCCGGGACGATGCCGCCCTGTCCGTTGTTCGAGCGTATGCGCCGGACGCGCTTGTGGTTGCGGCCTACGGCCTTATCATTCCTCCACCCCTACTCGGATTGCCGCGACTGGGCGCCCTCAATATTCACGCTTCGCTGCTGCCGCGCTGGCGTGGGGCGGCGCCGATACAGCGGGCAATCCTCGCGGGCGACGCAGTGACCGGGATATCGATCATGCAGATGGACCAGGGCCTGGACACGGGCGCAGTCCTGTTGCAGGAGGCGATTGCTATCGCACGTGACGACACGGCGAGAAGTCTGCACGACCGCCTGGCGGCGCTCGGCGCACGGCTTATCGTCGAGGCGCTCGCTGTGCCCCGGGCCGCGCAACCGCAGGCTGCTACGGGCGTAACTTATGCTCAAAAGATAGAAAAAAACGAGGGACGCATTGATTGGTCGAAAGACGCCGCGCTGATAGACCGCAAAGTGCGCGCCTTCGATCCGGAGCCGGGCGCATACGCCACGTACGCCGGCGACGCGCTGAAGATCTGGCAAGTTCGCATTGAAGCCGGCACCGCGGGCCCTCCCGGCGTCATTCTGGATAGCGGTGCGAACGGCGTCCTGGTGGCTTGCGGCGTCGATGGACTTAGGCTGTTGGAGCTCCAGCGCCCGGGCGGCAAAAGAATGCCCGTTCAGGCTTTTCTTGCCGGTCGTTCGCTGCCACGCGGCACCCGCTTCGGTTGACCAGGCGATGGAAGAAGCACAGCGTCTGGCCAGCACCGTCGTGTCCCAAGTGCTGGCGGGACGCAGTCTCGATAGCGCGCTAGCAGAACTGTGGCGCGAACATCCTTCGCTCTCAGCACCACAGCGGGGCCAGGTTCAGGACCTGTGCTTCGGTGCGCTGCGGTTTCACGGCTATCTCGACACGCTGCTGGACGCGCTGGTCGATAAACCGGTGCGCGAAGAAAGGCTCGCCTGCCTGATGCGCGTCGCCCTGTATCAGCTCGAGTTCACGCGCGCGGCGGCGCATACGGTCGTGGATCAGGCGGTACTCGCATGTGCGCGGTTCGGCCGTGCTTCCGCAAAGGGCCTGATCAACGCAGTGCTGCGCAGCTTCCTGCGTCGCAGCGCCGAGTTACGCCCGCGGGTTCGCCGCAACGAGGTGGCGCGCTTTTCCTATCCGCGCTGGTGGATCGATAAACTGCGGCACCAGTATCCGCAGCACCATGCGCAGATACTGGACGCGGGAAACCAGCGCCCGCCCATGACACTGCGCGTAAACCGGTGGCGTTGCACGCAGAGCGCGTATCTGGCGCAGCTTCGGGCGCGCGACATCCCGGCCGAACCGCTCGGCGAGTACGCCGTCATGCTGACTCGGCCGCGTCCCGTTGCGGAGCTGCCAGGTTTTGCGGAAGGTATCGTTTCGGTGCAGGATGCGGCGGCACAGCGCGCCGGCCCGCTACTCGACCTCGCGAACGGGCAGCGGGTGCTGGATGCGTGCGCTGCCCCGGGCGGGAAGACAGCTCACATGCTCGAGCTGGCCGACGTCGCACTGACGGCGGTGGATCAGGACGCGGTCAGACTGGATCGGGTGCGCGCCAACTTGAGCCGCCTGGGACTGAGCGCGGAGGTGAGGCAGGGCGATGCGCTCGAGCCCGGCGCCTGGTGGGATGGCCATCCATTCGACCGCATACTGGCCGACGTCCCGTGTTCGGCCTCCGGTGTGGTGCGACGCCATCCCGACATCAAATGGCTGCGGCGCCCCGGCGATATCGCGCGGTTTGCCGACACGCAGGACAGGATGCTGGCGGCATTGTGGCAGTTGCTGGGCAGTGGTGGTAAATTGCTGTACGCGACGTGTTCGGTGTTCCACGAGGAAAACCACATACAGGTTGAGCGCTTTCTGGACCGCCATCGTGACGCGCGCCGCCTTCCCCTCCCCGGGGAGGATGCCAATCGACAAGAACACGCGGGCCAGATTCTTCCGGACGAACGGCATGACGGGTTCTTCTACGCGCTGCTCCAGAAGAACTGACTGGGCCAGAGCGCTGGCGGTGTTGTGGCTGGCGTTCGGCATTGCGCTGGCCGCGCGCGCGGACATCGAAGTCAGAAAAGCCAGTCTCACCATTTCCGAAGACGCGTACGTGCTCGAGGCGGACTTTGCGATAGCGCTCACCCCGCCGCTCGAAGATGTGCTGAACAAGGGTGTCGCGCTCTATTTCCTCGTCGATTTCGAGCTGATCCGGCCGCGCTGGTACTGGTTCAACGAGCGCGTTGCCGAGACCCAGTACCAGTATCGGCTTTCATATAACGCCCTCACCCGGCAGTATCGCGTCGGCAGCGCAACCCTTTATCAGAATTTTGCAACGCTCTCGGAGGCGCTTGCCGTAATGAGCCGAGTGCGCCGCCGCCACGAAATGGAGCCCGGCGCGCTGAGAAAAGATACGGGCCATATCGCGGCCGTGCGCATGCGCCTCGACACCTCACAGCTGCCCAAGCCATTCCATCTCACCGCGCTTGGTTCGCGTGACTGGAACATCGCCTCCGACTGGTACCGCTGGACGGTTACGCCGTGAGCCCGGGGTACACCATCGCCGGCCGCGCGAGCAGCCGCACCAAGTATCTCCTGGTGCTTTGCGTCGGTCTGGGTTGCGTGGCGGTGTTCCTGCTCGCCACGGCAAGCGCGAGCACTACCGTGTTCGCGGAGCACTACACGCTGCTTCTGTTCCTCAACGGCGGTGTGGCAGTGACCCTCGCCGCCCTGGTGGCTTATCAGCTCGTCACGCTGCGCCGCAAGCTTCGAGCGGGCGTGTTCGGCGCGAAGCTCACGCTGCGCCTGGTGCTGTTGTTCGCGCTGATGGCGTTGCTGCCGGGCGCGCTGATCTACACCGTTTCCGTTCAGTTCCTCGCCAAAGGCATCGAGTCCTGGTTCGAAGTGAACCTCGACCGCGCGCTCGAAGGCGGCCTCAACCTCGGCCGCAGCGCACTGGACAACATGTTGCGCGACCTCACGGCGAAGGCGGACAGCATGGCGCTCGCGCTGTCGGTGCGTCCCGCCGCCGAGCACATCGGCGCGCTCAACACGCTGCGCGAGCAAGCCGGCGTTCCGGAGGCGACGCTGTATACGCAGCGCGGTAAGGTGATCGCCTACTCCGCAGCCGAGCGCGCCGGGCTGATGCCCGAGCCGCCGAGCGCCGAGGCGCTGCGCCAGATCCGGACGCAACGCAGCTACAGCGGCATCGAGGCCATACCCGAACGCGGCCTTTACCTGCGCGTGCTGGCGCCGGTCAATGTCGTTTCGCTGCAGGACGAAACGCGCGTGCTCCAGCTCATCCAGCAGGTTCCGAAGCAGCTTGCGCAAGATGCGGAGACCGTCCAGGCCGGATATCGCGACTACCAGGAGCAGACGCTGGTGCGCCGTGGCCTCAAGCGCCTCTACGGCATTACGCTCACGCTGACGCTCCTGCTTGCACTGCTGTCGGCGCTCGCCCTCGCCTTCCTGCTGTCCGACCGGCTGTCCGCGCCGCTCAACGTGCTGGTGGAGGGCACGCGCGCGGTGGCGCAGGGCGACTTCAGCCCGCGCGCCGCAGTCGAGAGTCGCGATGAACTGGGCATGCTGACGCAATCGTTCAACAGCATGACGGTGCAGCTCGCGGAAGCGCGGGCGCTGGCGGAGCGCAATCAGGCCGAGCTCGCGCATGCCAAGGCGCACCTCGAAAGCATATTGAGCAACCTTTCGGCGGGCGTGCTCGCCTTCGACGATCGGCTGCGCCTGCGTTCCGCGAACCCGAGTGCGGCCCACATCCTCGGGATCGACTGCGGGCCGCTCCACGGCATCACAGCACAGCAATGGGGCGAGCGCGACGCGACGCTCGCCGCGCTCGGCGAGGGCATCGCTCAGGCGTTCGAGCGGGCGGGCGCGAAAGAGTGGGAGCAGCAGATCGAACGCAACACGGGTGGCGAGGCGCAGATCCTGCTTCTGCGCGGCACGCGCTTGCCGCAAGGGGCGGAAACCGGGTCGGTCGTGGTGTTCGACGACATTACGCACCTGCTGCAGGCACAGCGCGCCGCTGCCTGGGCCGAGGTCGCGCGCCGTCTGGCGCACGAGATCAAGAATCCGCTCACGCCCATTCAGCTCTCGGCCGAGCGTTTGCAGGCGAAGCTTTCCGGCAAATTGGGCGCGCCGGAAGCCGACATGCTGGGACGTTCGACGCAAACGATCGTGAATCAGGTCGCCGCGCTGAAGCGCATGGTGGATGCGTTCAGTCAGTACGCGCGCACGCCGGAGCCCTCGATGCGGGAGCTCGATCTGAACGCGGTGGTGCGCGAGGTGCTGACGTTATACGAGTCGCTGGGTTCGCGAATCCGCCTCGAATTGGGACGGAGCCTGCCGCCCATCATCGGCGATGCGGCG
>JBQTJV010000172.1:0-5395 GCA_052386775.1 Betaproteobacteria bacterium | reverse complement strand
AGTCGTGCATTCTTATGAATGTTCATTCGGCTGAGCTCCCTGAGAAAGTGGTTTGGTTCGCACCTCCCAGTTTCTCAAACTCAGCCCGAATGGACACAAACAACCTATTGGAGCATCACAGCTAGTGCTTTTCCGCCGCGGCGATTTTCTGGTACGCGGCCGCGTCCAGCAGCGCGCCAAGCTGGGTCGTATCGTCGGGCCTGATTCTGAACATCCACGCGGAATAGGGATCCTGATTGACTTTCTCGGGCGCGTCCGCCAGCGCGGCGTTGGCCGCGGTGACTTCCCCCGAGAGCGGCGCGTAAATGTCGGCCGCGGCCTTCACGGACTCGATGACGCCGCATTCTTCCCCTTTCTTCAACTTGCGGCCCACCGCCGGACTCTCCACGAAGACCACGTCGCCGAGCATTTCCTGGGCGTGAAAAGTGATGCCGACGCTGAGCGTACCGTCGTTCTCCTGCCGCACCCATTCGTGGCTGCTGGTGTATTTCAGATTGTCAGGGGTTGTCATCGTTTCTCCATGTCATCTTGCTCGCGGTTCAAATACCGACCAGATTCCTGCCATTGCGCACGAACGGCGGTTTAACCGTATGCGCCTGAATCCATTTATCGCGGATCAGGACTTCGGCCTGCGCAGTGGTATCGGCATCGGCCGGCACGCGGGCCAACGCGATCGATCTGCCGAGGGTCGGCGCAAAGCCGCCGCTCGTGATCGTTCCTTCCCCGCCCTTGCAGCGCACCGGCTGGTGCGCGCGCATCACGCCGCGTTCGATCAGCGCAAGACCGATGCGTTGCCGCACCACCGGACGCCCCAGCAGCGCCGCGTGGCCCACAAAATCGCGACCGGCGGCGAGGTCCACCGTCCACCTCAACCCGCACTCGAATGGCGTGACGGTTTCGTCCATGTCTTCGCCATAGAGATTCAGCCCGGCCTCCAGCCGCAGCGTGTCGCGGGCACCCAGCCCGGCGGGGATGACGCCCTGCGCCCGCAGGCGGTCCCAGAACGCCTCGGCGCGCGCCGCATCCATCATGACCTCGAATCCATCCTCGCCGGTATATCCCGTACGGGATATCAGCATGCCGTCGACCTCCACGCTTGCAAAGTGCGGCAAACTTTCAGTGGCGCGGCGCAGCGCGCCACTTAGCGACCAGACCTTGGCCCGCGCACCGGGTCCTTGCACGGCAATCATCGCAAGATCGCGCCGCGGCGCAAGCGTCACAGCGGCGCCCGCACGCGGGCACTGATCTTCCATCCACGCGAGATCCTTGTCGGCGGTGCCGGCGTTCACCACCACGCGGTAGCGCCCGGGCGCCAGGAACGAAACGATGACATCGTCCAGCACCCCGCCTTGCGCATTGAGCATACACGAATAGAGCGCCTTCCCCGACTCGCGCAGCTTCGCCACATCGTTCGCGAGCAGGCGCCGGAGGAAATCGTACGCACCCGGCCCCCAAACGTCGATCGCCAGCATGTGCGAGACATCGAACATTCCGGCGTCGCGCCGCACGGCGTGATGTTCTTCGAGCTGGGAACCGTAATGCAGCGGCATCTCCCAGCCCGAGAACGCCACCATCTTCGCGCCCGCAGCGCGATGCGCTCCATTGAGCGGCGTCGTCTTCAGCTCTTCAGGCATCAGCAGTCATTCCTAATGGGTTGCCGCCGGCAGCAAGTCGAGCCGGAAACCGGCCGCACCCAGGTCTCCGGTGTCGAGCTCCAGGCGCACGGTCATTTCAGCCTTGGCAGGGAACCCCGCTGCCGCATGCAACGTGTCGAGGTACTCGCGTGGCATAAAGATACGCCGTGCCAGCGTATGTTCGCGCGTGTTGGTCAGCACCAGATCGAGCGCGGGATAGGCGAGATCGTGATCGGCGTGATTGCGCAGCGTCGCGGTGAGCTGCAGCAGACCGGGGCGCGCCTGATCGAGGTTCTGAAGATCCGATGCTTCGATGTTGATGAGCCGGGGACGTTGCGGCAGCGGCACGTCACACTGCAACATGGCGCACATCTGCACCAGCACGGGCTTCAGCGAACGGTAGTGCGCCGCAAGCTCACCGCGATAGAAGTAGACCGCCTGCAATCCCAGCGCGAGCAGCAGCAACAGGCAGCCCAACGTCCAGCCGCGTGCGCCACGCTTGCGCCCGGCGTGCGCCTGCTGCAGAAAGTGCGTATCCGCGCTCAGCGTCGCGGGCCGGTTCACCACCCCTTCGACGCGCGGTTCGGTTCTTCCGGCTGTGGGCTTGGCGGGAACGGCATGAGACGCGATCGCCGCGCCCGGCGTCGCGGAGGCGCCGTAGAAACGAAACGCCGGCGGGACCGAGGGCGTAGTCGGGGGAACCGGCGCATCTTCAAAATCCGGAATGCCGGCGCGGCGCCGGGGCAGCGCGGGTTCGCGATCCGACACGACAGTCGCATGCGGCGCGGCCACGACGGGGGCAAGCACCGCGGTGTCCTCCACGGCGGGCTCCGGCAAGGTTGCCAGATTCCCAAATCCATCGAACACGCTGGTGCAGCGGCCGCAGCGCACGGCGCCCGCCCGCGCCTGCAACTGCGGCGGCGTGATTCGGAACAGCGTCCCGCAGGCGGGACATCGGGTCGCCATCGCCATCGCGTTTTACCCGGCCTTCCTGATGCCACTCACCATCGCCCAGCCCGCCTCGCGCTCGATCCGCTCCATCACAAACCATGCCGCGTACGCAGCGCGCACCTCGTCGGCCTGCTCCAGCAGAATTCCGGACAGTGCGATACGGCCACCTTTCACGGTAAGCCTGGCAAGCAGCGGTGCGAGCACGATGAGCGGATTGGCCAGTATGTTGGCGACGACCAGTTCCGCAGGCTGGTCGCCCGCAGTCATGGTAACGGTGAACCGGGTTGCGACCTGATTTTGCATAGCGTTGCGCTCGGCTGCAAGCAGCGCCTGCGGATCGATATCGATCGCCCGCGCACGGGCGGCCCCCAGCTTCAATGCCGCGATGGCCAGTATTCCCGAGCCGCAGCCAAAATCGATGAGCGTCTCGCCGCCGCGCACGTGCGCGTCGAGCCAGTGCAGGCACAGCCGCGTGCTCGGGTGCGTGCCGGTGCCGAACGCGATGCCGGGGTCCAGCATGACATTGACGGCGCGCGGCGCCGGTGGGGTGTGCCAGCTCGGCACAATCCATAACCGCCGCGAAACCTGAATGGGCAGGAACTGATCCTGGGTCGCGCGCACCCAGTCGCGATCGTCGACCTGCTGCACTCGATACGGCGTGTCCGCCGGCATGCCCGCCGCCCGCAGCGCTTTGGCGACCACGGCGGGGGCACGGGTTTCTGCGGCGAACAGGGCCATCACCCGGTTCCTGGTCCAGCAGGCCACCTGCGGCGAAGTGGCTTCCGCGTAGTACGCCTGCTCCTGAGGCGTCCCCGCGCAGGCGTCGGTAATCTCCACCGCAAGCGCCCCGGCCTCGAAGAACGCAGCGTCGAGCCGCTCTGCGAGCACGGCATCGACCTCCACCGCAACGGACAGCCAGGACATAAGAGTCGACGTCAGAACCGGCCGCGGTCGACGGCAAGCGGCTCTAATCCTCCCGCGCCATCTGGGCGAGCTTCCCCTCCAGATAATGAATGCTGGTGCCGCCGCGGCGGAACGCGGCATCGTGCAGCAACTCCTGGTGGAGCGGCAGATTAGTCCGGATGCCTTCGATCGCCGTTTCCGACAGGGCGATGTTGAGCCGCGCGATCGCCTGCTCGCGGGTATCGCCATAGGCGATGATCTTGCCCAGCAGCGAGTCGTAGTACGGCGGCACGAAGTAACCGTTGTAGGCGTGAGTATCCACGCGTATGCCGGGTCCGCCCGGCATGTGGAGCGACGTGATGCGACCGGGCGAGGGGGTGAACTTGTACGGATCCTCGGCGTTGATCCGGCATTCGATGGCGTGACCCTTCAGCTGCACATCGCGCTGCCGGAGCTTCAGCTTTTCGCCCGCGGCGATGCGAATCTGCAGTTGGACGATGTCCAGCCCCGAGATCATCTCGGTGACCGGATGCTCGACCTGCAATCGGGTGTTCATCTCGATGAAGAAGAACTCCTCGTTTTCGTAAAGGAATTCGAAAGTGCCGGCCCCCGAATAGCCGATCTTGCGGCACGCTTCGGCACACCGCTCGGCGATCCGTACGCGGCCCCGCGAGGGCAGCAGCGGCGCCGGCGCCTCTTCGATCACTTTTTGATGACGGCGCTGCATCGAGCAGTCGCGGTCCCCCAGATAGAGCGCATTCTTGTGCTTGTCGGCAATCACCTGAATTTCGATATGGCGCGGATTCTCCAGGAACTTTTCGATATAGATGGTGGGGTTGCCGAATGCGGCCTGGGCTTCGCCGCGGGTAGTCTGGACCGCGTTGAACAACGCCGCCTCGGTATGCACGATGCGCATGCCCCGGCCCCCACCACCGCCCGCGGACTTGATGATCAGGGGATAGCCGATGCTGCGTGCGAGGCGGATGATCTCCTTGGGATCCTCGGGCAGCGCATCTTCGGTGCCGGGCACGACCGGGATGCCCGCCTTCTTCATGGCGCTCTTCGCGCTGACCTTGTCGCCCATCAACCTGATGGTCTGCGGGCTGGGGCCGATGAAGACGAATCCGCTCTGTTCCACGCGCTCGGCGAAATCGGCGTTTTCCGAGAGAAAGCCGTAGCCGGGATGGATCGCTTCGGCGTCCGTGACTTCCGCCGCGCTGATGATGGCCGGGATGTTGAGATAGCTTCCCGCCGATGGCGGCGGCCCGATGCACACCGACTCGTCGGCGAGCCTCACGTACTTGGCCTCCGCATCCGCCTCGGAATGCACAACCACCGTCTTGATGCCCATTTCGCGGCATGCACGCTGGATGCGCAGCGCGATCTCGCCGCGGTTTGCAATGAGGATTTTTCCGAACATCAGCCCGGCGCGGCGGCGCAGCGCAAAGTCAGCGGTCGCAGAGCGGCAACGCTCATGCAGGGAATGAAGTGCGCAGGCATTTCATCTCAAGCGAGTATGAGCAGCGGCTGGCCGTACTCGACGGGCTGGCCGTTTTCGACCAGGATCGCCGTCACCACGCCGTCGTGGTCGGACTCGATCTCGTTCAGGAGTTTCATCGCTTCGATGATGCACACCGTATCGCCCGCCTTCACCGCCGAACCCACTTCCACAAACGGCTTACCGCCGGGGGAGGAAGACCGATAGAACGTCCCTACCATCGGCGACTTGATGACGTGGCCCGCCGTCTCTCCGGCATCTGCCGCGGAGGGGGCGCCCGCCGGTGAGGCGGCTGGCGAGGGCACCGCCGGGTGCTGGGTCACGACGGTCACCGGCAGCGGCACTGCGCCCGGCTGCGATGTGCCTCCGCGGCTGATGCGAACCTTTTCTTCCCCCTCGGTAATCTCCA
>JBQTJV010000171.1:0-2481 GCA_052386775.1 Betaproteobacteria bacterium | reverse complement strand
GAGTAAAATTCGCCGATTTTCAGTTGGAGACGGACATGGCAGTAACCACTACCCAGAAAGCCCAGCTGGTGACCGACTACCAGCGGGCCAAGGGCGATACCGGGTCTCCGGAAGTGCAGATCGCGCTGCTTACCGCGCGGATCACCGATTTGACGGAGCATTTCAAGACGCACGTGAAGGATCACCATTCGCGCCGCGGGCTGCTGCGCCTGGTGAGCCGTCGCCGCAAGCTTCTGGACTATCTCAAGAGAAACAATGCCGAGCAGTACAAGGCATTGATCGATCGCCTGGGTTTGCGCAAGTAGCAGCCATGCCATGGTGGGTGGTATGGGCAGAGGGCTGCGACAAGGGCGCCGTGCGGGCATCCCGGACCACCGGAGCGCTTCGGCACGTCGCAAGCAAGACCGCAATCCCGCGGTCTTTTTTATTTTGAGGCAAAGGACATCGCTTTGAACCCTGTTAAGAAGACATTGATGTGGGGGCGTCACCGGCTGACGCTCGAGACCGGGGAGATCGCCCGGCAGGCGACCGGCGCCGTCATGGTGAACATGGAAGACACGGTGGTGCTGGTGACGGTAGTTGGCGCCAAGTCGGCGGACACCGGCAAGGATTTCCTGCCCTTGACGGTCGACTATCAGGAACGCACCTATGCCGCAGGAAAAATTCCAGGCGGCTTTTTCAAGCGCGAAGGCCGGCCCTCGGAAAAGGAAGTTTTGACTTCGCGCCTCATCGACCGGCCGATACGGCCTTTGTTTCCCGACGGCTTCTACAACGAGGTGCAGGTGGTGGCGACGGTGATGTCGTCGAACAGCGAGGTCGATTCCGACATCCCGGCGATGATCGGCGCCTCGGCCGCGCTGGCGTTATCGGGAATTCCCTTCAACGGCCCGATCGGCGCGGCCCGCGTCGGTTATGTCGATGGCCAGTTCGTGCTCAATCCGACAGCAACGGAGCTCGCTTCATCGCAGCTCGACCTGGTGGTCGCCGGTACACAGCAGGCAGTTCTGATGGTCGAGTCCGAAGCGAAGGAACTGCCCGAAGACATCATGCTGGGCGCGGTGGTCTACGGGCATCAACAGATGCAGGCGGTCATCAACGCCATCAATGACATGGTTGACGAGGCCGGCCGACCCCTGTGGGACTGGAGCCCGCCCGCCAAGGATGAGTCTCTGGTCGCCCGCATCACCGAGCTGGCCGAGCGCGATCTGAATGCAGCGTTTCAGCTCAAGCAGAAGCAGGCACGCTCCACGGCGATCGACGATATCTGGAGACGCGTGTTTACCGAACTGGGCGTGGGCAGCGAAGGCGGTCCGCCGGCGAACGTCGTCAAAGAGATTACCTTTGCCCTGGAATCGAAGATCGTACGCGGGCAAATCCTGAACGGCGAGCCGCGCATCGACGGCCGCGATACCCGCACCGTGCGCCCGATCACCATCCGCACAGGGGTTCTCCCGCGGGCGCATGGCTCGGCGCTTTTCACGCGCGGCGAAACGCAGGCGCTGGTGACGGCGACGCTGGGCACCTCGCGGGACGAGCAGATCATCGATGCGCTCCAGGGCGAGTATCGCGAGCGGTTCATGCTTCACTACAACATGCCGCCGTATGCCACCGGCGAAACCGGGAGAGTGGGTTCGCCCAAGCGCCGCGAAATCGGCCACGGGCGGCTGGCCAAGCGCGCGCTCCTCGCCGTTCTTCCCACGCCCGAAGAATTCGCCTATTCGCTGCGCGTCGTGTCGGAAATCACCGAGTCGAACGGCTCCAGCTCGATGGCCTCCGTATGCGGCGGCTGCCTGTCGCTCATGGATGCGGGCGTGCCGCTCAAAGCCCACGTTGCCGGCATCGCGATGGGGCTGATCAAGGAGGGTAACCGCTTTGCGGTGCTGTCCGACATCCTGGGCGACGAAGATCATCTCGGGGACATGGATTTCAAGGTCGCCGGCACGGAGAAGGGCGTTACCGCGCTGCAGATGGACATCAAGATCGACGGCATCACCAAGGAGATCATGCACGCGGCGCTCACCCAGGCCCGCGACGGGCGCATGCATATCCTCGAAAGGATGAAAGGGGCCATCGACAGCCCGCGCACCGAAATTTCCGCTTACGCGCCGCGCATGATCACGATGAAGATCAAGCCCGAAAAGATACGCGACGTGATCGGCAAGGGTGGTGCGGTGATCCGCGCGCTTACCGAGGAAACCGGCACGACGATCGATATCGAGGACGACGGCACGGTGACGATCGCCTGCGTCTCTTCGGAGGGCGGTGAAATCGCGAGGAGGCGCATCGAGGAGCTTACGGCCGACGTCGAGGTGGGACGCATCTACGACGGCACGGTGCTGAAGCTGCTCGATTTCGGCGCCATCGTGAGCGTGCTCCCGGGCCGCGACGGCCTGCTTCACATTTCGCAGATCGCCAACGAGCGCGTGAACAGCGTCGGCGATTACTTGAAGGAAGGCCAGTCCGTGCGGGTGAAGGTGCTCG
>JBQTJV010000170.1:0-4610 GCA_052386775.1 Betaproteobacteria bacterium | reverse complement strand
CTCGTCGCTGCGCTCCTCGGGATGACTGAATGATGATCGGTGCCCGTCTGGCTCATGCGCTGGAAGGCGTTGGCATCGCGCTCGACGCGATGCGCGCCAACAAGGTTCGCGCGGGGCTCACCATCATGGGCGTCGCGGTCGGCGTCTTCGTCGTCGTGGCGCTGGCGTCCGTGGTGCGCGGCATCAACGAGAGCTTCGCGCGCGACATCGAAGCGGCGGGGCCGACCTCGTTCTTCGTGTACCGCCGAAACATCGGCGGATTCCAGGTGTGCGACGGCACCGTGGAGACCTGCCCGGAACGGCGCAATCCGATGATCACGATGGAAGAGGTGAAGGCCATCGCGCGGCTGCCGAACATCCTCGCGGTCACCTCGCACGTCGCCAACGGCGGCAGGTTTCGCTACAAGGATCGCGAGATCAACGTCGGCATCGAGGGCTACAGCGCCAACTGGACCGCCGTGGATGGTGGCGACATCCACCCCGGACGGAGCTTCACCGAAGCGGAGGACGCCAACGCCGCCCGCGTGGTCGTCATCAACGCCAAGATGGCGGAGAGGCTTTTCGGCGACTCCGACCCGCTGGACAAGGAGATCGAGCACATAGCCACGGGCGTGCGGCTGCGGGTGATCGGCATCTACCACTACACCGCCAGTCCCATGGGCACACCCACGTCGGCGGGCGGCGGTGATTCCCCGAAGGCCATTGTCTCCTGGGAGGTTGCCCGGCGGCACCTGAACTTCTGGATGCGCGGCAACAACCTGATCGTGAAGCCGATGAACGGTGTCACGGTGGAAGAAGCCACGGACGACGTGGCAGCGACGTTCCGATCCATGCGCGGACTGCGTCCGTCGCAACCGGACAACTTCGCCATCATCACGCAGGACCGCCTGCTCGGCGTCTACAACTCGCTCTTCGGCACGTTCTTCGTCGTCGGCATCGCGCTCTCGTCGGTGGGCCTGCTGGTTGGCGGCGTCGGCGTCGTGGCGATCATGATGATCTCGGTGACCGAGCGGACGCGCGAGATCGGCGTGCGCAAGGCGCTCGGTGCCACCAGAGGCACGATTCTCTGGCAGTTCCTGGTCGAGGCGGTGACGCTGACAGGCCTGGGCGCGGCCGTGGGGCTGTTTCTTGGCGTCCTGACGGCGGTCGGCGTGCGAACGGCGTTTCCCGCCATTCCCGCCTCGACGCCTCTGGGCGCCGTCGCCGCCGCGCTGCTGGTCTCCGCCTTCACCGGCATCCTGTTCGGACTCTTGCCCGCCATGCGCGCGGCGCGGCTCGACCCCGTCGCGGCGCTACGGTACGAGTAGAACAGCAACCGACTGATTCGAATTCGATAATTCAACTCGAATCAGTCCAAGACCGCGTGTGACAGGGACGCCCGAGAACCCGTAGAAGGCGTTGACGATGGCGTAGCTGAGGTCTTTCTCTACAATGAACGCCTGATTTCGGACGATTCGTTTGCATACGCCTAATTCGAATCAGGCCCTTTGGGCCTGCCAGTCGAATCGTCTAACGGGATTGCACCGAACGTATGTTGGCTCTGTTGAACGGGGTGAGCGAAACGTTTCCATCGATAACTTGGAACGCTTTGCACGTGCGTTGGGAGTCGCCCTTCCTGTCTTGCTTCAGGACTAGCTTCGGGGCGTCAAATCCCGAAGGGCCTTAGGCTCGGAGCCTCCTAGGCGGTCTTTCGGTAGTGCTCAACTATGCCTTCTATAGTTCGCACCACGCGCTTCGGATCCTGCAGAGCTTCGACGGAATGGAAACGCTCAACGAGCCAGATCCCTGAGCGTTTTATGGCTCGGTCCCGCCGGTGATCCTCTGCCGCACGTCCATTGTGCGGAGCGCCATCTAGTTCGATGACGATCGGAACGCCTCGTTGAACCACAAGAAAATCAAGTTCTCTTGTTGCCCTGTCGCCGCCGTCTCCGGTCACTCGACACGCACACAGAGGCGCGAAGAATATCCCCGCCTCATCGAGGGACTGGGCAAGCGCCAATTCGCTTGCCGTCCCGAACGTCAGGCCTTGCCAGGTTAAGCCCTTATTCGAGATAAACCGTGCCTGATTCGTTGTCGCGAATTCCGCTCCCATTATTGCGTGTCCGAGCTAGCGGATTGCTTCGACTTCTGATCTTCGCTCCACTTCTCAAAAGCAGCGTCCCAGTAGTCGTCGGGTAGTTCCCGCGTTAACCGAGCTACATCAAGAGCCGCGTCAACATCGTGGCCATTCTCATGGTATGTCCTGTTGTAGATGTCGATTGCGTCGATGATCGCGAGGCCTTCAAACACGGTCATCCCCCGCAATTGCTCGACTAGCGCCATGGCTCGGTCATAGTCGTCTTTGTTTTCAGCGTGCCACTTCGAACGGCGGATTTTTTCGTCCAATTCCGCCCAAACGAAGCGTGCTGCCTCGCCGTCCAGTTTGGTGTAACTCAGCTGATCCACGAGTGTGCGTGCCTCGAAATAGTCGAAGCTGAAACGGCGAAGTGCGGCCTCGCACGCTTCGTAATAGCGCTTGAGATCGCGACGGATTATGCCCGAAGCGGTTTCTGAGCCGCGCCTCCGATCCACTTCGGTGGCAAGGTCCCCTAATCGCAGGGATATCGGGGCGTTCTGCTTGTCGTCGTCTTTCTTGGTTGGCACCATAGCTCCCTCCGTGAAGACATTCTAACTACAATGTATTACGCGTGCAATACAAGCTGTTACATTTGTAATACACCGAATGGCGATCTATGGAGTTAATGTCAACTTGAGGCTGTTTATTGCATTGTTACTGCTAAATGCACATTGTTTATTACTGTAAAAGTCACATTGAAAAATACTGTAAAACTCACATTATTCATTACTGAAAAATTCATATTGAAAAATACGTGAATTTTCACATCGATTTTACCGCAGAATTCACAAACCGCAGGGCAGAAATTCATGACCGAAAAAAACCTCGCGCGCGCTCTATGAAAAAGCGAACGGAAAAAGAAAAACCCATCGAGAAAGCCAAACGATGGTGGGCAGATCATGCCGGCGCGGATCAATACGTTGTTTCTCCTGCGAAGGCACCATCGCCTCAGATAGCTCAACTCCTTAAACGAGAAAACCTCGTTATGGAGGTAGCTGGGCGTCGTGCATGGATTCTCGTGGAGCGACGGCCCCCCGATAGGCGTGCCGTCTTTCTCGCCAACTATTGGCCGGTAGTTGCGTTAGTACTTGAGCGGTATGCCCCGGCGGCGGTCACTGGCTTAAGTGCTGTGAGACTCCGTCTTGAGGAGTTCTCACCACCCGAAGAACTGACAGTCGAACATGCTGCTAGCCAAAGCGAATACCCGATTGAGCTAGAACCTGGTTTCGATCTTAGACTCCGCCCCCGCGAAGTCACTCCAGACCGAATTGATTGGGTTACTGCGACAGGAAGCACGAGGATTCCGGTGCTCAGCCCCGCTGCCCTCCTACTAACCCTCGACGAACCCGAAATAACTCGCGGAATCGAGCAGGTGTCAGCATGGATTCGACACCTCGTTATTCGAACTCCGGATCTTGAGGACGCCTTGAAGGCGAATCCGCGACCGACTGTTCTTCAGCGGGTCGCCGATCTCGCTAAGGAGTTGGGCAACACCTCCCTAGCGTCACAGTTGGACGCGGCAGCGAGCCGCCTTTCTGCGCACGTAGTCTCTCCTGGGCGGACGGGAGTCGGAACACGAATTGTCGTTCCACAGATAGTTCTGGACAGCACTCGCGACCGAAGTACACCGTGGCTAGACGAACAGCGGATGCGCCTTGCCCGCCAAGAGTTAGAGATCCGCCAAGTCATAGGAACAACCGAGCTCAGTCGATTTCCCTTGCAAAGACTCGTGGCAAACGCCTTCGAGTCCAAAGCCTACGACGCTTATCACAGCACAACGATGGAGGGATATCGCATCTCTCGTGACGTTGTAGATGCCATCGTAGAGGGAAAACCACTGCCAAATGGACCGAAAGACCAAACAGAGCTTGAGGCCTCGCTCGCGGTGCAAGGCTACGCGATAGCGTTCGACCACGTATTGGAGTTGGCCAAGCAAAGGGCGCCTCTAAACGGAACTCTCATGCTGGATCTGCACGAAGATCTGTTCCGACCATCGGTTGATGCTGGAATCGTTTCGACAGGAGATCTACGCTCCTGGCGTAACGGCGCTGTCCAGCTGCGGGGATACAGGCACGTTCCTCCCAATCCCAAGAAAATCAGAGATCTGATAGACGGATTGGAGCAGTTCGCAGCAAGAAAGGAATTAGACGGACTGACCAAGGCGCTACTTGTGCACCTTGAGTTCGTGACCATTCATCCGTTCGGCGACGGAAATGGGCGGCTTGGTCGCTTTCTGCTTAATTCCAGCCTCCTTCAGGAAGGGCTTCCTTGGGTCACGGTCCGTAGCGATGAGCGGATACCGTTTTTTCGCTCTATCGAGCGGGCCCAGGTTAACGGAAACTCCGAGAGCTATATCGCGTTTATGTGGCACGCGATTCAGCAAGCGGTTGCAGATCTTGAGGCACGCGGCAACAAATCAACAAACAAGACTGCTTAATCCTGCGCTCTCCCACCTGAGGCAGGTAGAGCACGAAGGAAGAGCAGCAACAGGAGG
>JBQTJV010000169.1:0-17990 GCA_052386775.1 Betaproteobacteria bacterium | reverse complement strand
AGCAGCCGCCCGCGACGCGGCAGAAAGTCCACTTCATTGCGATTACCCGCAGGCGGCTTGATCTGGATCATGCCGCGCGGTGATTTTCGAAGCTAGGCGAGGATGTCCTCGGCCTGATTGCGCCGCAGCAGCTCGTAGATGAAGTCTTCCAGTTCCGGGCCGAGCGCATCGCGCGCCGAGATCATGCCCACGGGCCGTCCGTCCTCCACCACCGGGACGTGGCGAAAGCCGCCTTCGTACATCACGTGCAGCGCGTCGGCGAACGGCTTGTCGGGATGAATGGTCTGGGGATTTCGCGTCATCACGTCCGCGACGAGCGTCGCCTGCACATCACGCCCCTCGGCGATAACGCGAAACAGCGCGTCGCGCTCGGTAAATACACCGGCCAGCCTGCCATCCTCCTCCACCACGATCACCGCCCCCACCTGGTTTTCCTTCATGAGGCGTGCGGCGGCAATCACCGTGGTGCCGCCCGGCGCGGTGATGACTTCCTGCTGTTCAATGATCATGCGGATGGTTCGATGCGCCATGCGAGCCTCCCTTGGACGACGCCGGTCGGTACTCCCGACAACATGCCGGTGCGGAAAAAACGGGGAACGCCGAGTGCAGGTCATGCTACGCCTGCTCGTCGGCGCCGGTCAAACGGCGGCGCGAATTCGAAGGCGCGGCTCGTGATAGCATCGCCCACAGTCAGGAATCGCCATGCCACGCGTCGTCGCGCTCTACCGCCACCCGGTGAAGAGCTTCACACCGGAAGTCTGCACCGCCCTCGAAGCGCTTCCCGAGGGTCGCGTCGCGGGCGATCGCGTGCTCGGATTCAGGTTTGCGAACTCGCCGTTTGCCGATGCCGCGTGGAGCCGCAAGTACGAGTTCGTCGCGCTCGTCAATACGCCGGCGCTCGCCCGACTCGCGCTGCGATTCGACCACCGGGCGCTGCGGCTTCGCATCAGTCACGACGACAGGGTGATGGTCGATGCGGGCCTGGATGAAACCGGACGCGAGCGCCTTTCCAGCGCCATCGCCGAGTACGTGCTCGCGCAGCAGGAAAATCCGCTGTCCGGTCATCCCGAGCGCCTGCCGCTGCGGTTGGTCGGCGACGGCGTGACGCCCCGCTATCAGGATAACGAGACGGGGCAGATCACGCTGCACAGCCGGGAGAGCCTGGCCGCGGTCGCGAGCGCGGCGAACGATGCGAGCCTCAGCGAGCTGCGTTTTCGCTCGAACGTCGTCATCGACGGCGTGCCGGCGTGGGAGGAGCAGTCGTGGATCGGCAAAACGATACGCATCGGTAAGGCGGTCTTCGATGTCGCGAAGCCCAAAGTGCGCTGTCTCGCCACCCATGCCAATCCGATGACGGGTCAACGCGACGTTGCGGTGATGCCGATCCTCGTGCGTTCGTTTGGGCAGGAACAGCCGACGTTCGGCGTCGGCATGCTCACGCGCGGCACGGGCGGCGCGATCCGGCTCGGCGACGAGGTGACCGATCTGTAGTCAATTGAGCGGGTGCGAGCCGGTGTACTCCAGGGTATATAGTCCCCCGCGCGCGCGATCCGCGGCATAGATCACGCCGCGATCGTCCACGAACACGTCGCTGATGCGGCAGCCGCGCTGGCCCTCCGGCGTCTCCGGCAGAAAGGCGGCGATCTCCTCGGGACGGAACGGATCGGCGATGTCGTAGATGCGCAGCCCGGCGCTGAACCAGGTGGCGACGACCGTGTTCTGCAGTTTTGCGCTGCCCGGCTCGGGCTCGTTCTCGTGGATGTTGTGCGCGCCGATGCGCCCGCCGATCCGGTGCAGATCGTCGAAACTGTCCGGCGTGGGCATGCTCGCGATCATGACCGGGTTCGACTCGACGCGCGCGTCCACCATCCACAAGCGCTTCGGCCAGTCGATGCCCTGATCCCCGGTCGCTTCGTCCGTCACGACCAGCAGATCGCGCTCGAAGAGCGGCAGCACCGTGTGGGTGAAACCCGGAAACGGCGGGTGATAGTCGAGGCGGCTGATGAGCTTGGGCGCGCTCTTGTCCGAGATATCGAGAATCACGATGCCGCCGTCGATGTAACCGACATACGCGCGGTCCGGGCGCTCCGGGTACGACAGCGTATGGTGCGGCCGGTAAGCGAAATCGAACGGCTCGGGGTGGCGCGGCGGCAGCCGCGCAGGGTCGCCTTTGCGCTGGCCCGGCATCCACCAGCGTCCGACTTCCGCGGGCTTCGAGGGGTTCGCGAGATCCACGATCATGTAGAACTGGTGATCCTTGGGATGATCCGGCTCGAAGTCCGGCGCACCCGTCGTGATGTGCGCGTAGCGGCCATCCATGAAGGAAACGAAATGCACGCCCTGCGAGTGCCCGCCCGACATGTCGAAAAACGAGACCTCGCGCGGCTCGACGGGGTTCGATACGTCATACACCTGGAATCCCGCCGGTTTGAGTCCCGCCTTGTTCACCTGGTAGGCCATCAACAGCGTATCGCCGCGCAGGGCGAGCGAGTTGCCGCGGACATTGCGGTGCGGAAGCGGCAGTTGCCACACCAGTCGCGGCGCGCGCGGCTCGGTCACGTCGAAAATCGAAAACGCCATCGGCGCATGTTCGTGCGCGATATACATGATGCGCCGGCCGTCACGCGTCAACTTCAGCGCCATGCCTTCGCCGAGATTCGGCGCGCCGCCCGCGTCGTGCCGACCGAGCAGTTTCAGATTGTGCGCTATACGAACTCCGTCCATGTTCAATCTCCTGTCGTCACCGCCGACGACATATTGCGTTTTCGATTCTGCCTGGAGCCGTTATCCGGTTATTCCGGCTGGATGCCGGCCGCGCGGATCACTTTGCTCCACTTCGCGATTTCGTTGCGGATCAGCGCCGCGAACTCCTGCGCCGTGCCCGGGGCAGGCTGCATGCCGCGCTGCAAGAAGCGCTCGCGCGTTTCCGCTTCGTTGAGCACCTGGCGCAGCTCCGCGTTGAGCCGGTTCACGATCGCCGCCGGCGTCTTACCCGGGGCCAGCAGCCCGTACCAGCCGTCGACTTCATAATCCTTGAGGCCGGACTCGATGAACGTCGGCACGCCGGGCAGCGCCGGCGCGCGCTTGACCGTGGTGACGGCCACCGCGCGCAGCTTTCCGGTATCGACCTGCGGCTTCAGCGTGGAGATCGAGCCGAAGAACATCGCGACGCGACCCGCGATCAGATCGGGCAGCACCGCGCCGCCGCCCTTGTACGGAACGTGGTTGAGATCGATGCTCGCGCTGATCTTCAGCAGCTCGGCGGCCAGATGAGGCGGACTGCCGACGCCGACCGAAGCGTAATTGACCTGGCCCGGCCGCGACCTGGCCCACGACACGAATTCACCGACCGACTTCGCCGGTACCGCAGGATGGATCACCATGAGATAAGGCCCGCCGCCGACCAGTCCGACCGGCGCGAAGTCGCGCACCGTATCGTACGGCAGCTTTCTGCGCAGGCTCGGATTGATGGCGAATCCGGCCGCGACGATCAGCAGCGTGTGGCCGTCAGGCGCGGCCTGCGCGACGATCTCAGAACCGAGCACGCTGTTCGCACCCGCGCGATTGTCCACGACCACCGGCTGGCCGAGCCGCGCGGCGAGCCTTTCGCCGACGATGCGGCCGATCACATCGTTGGTGCCGCCCGGCGCAAACGGGACGACGAGGCGTATCGGCCGCTCCGGGTAACGCGCGGGCGCCTGGGCGAGCGTCTCGCCCACCGGCATCGACATCGCCGCGAGCACCATGGCGGATACGCTGGCGCTGCATTTCATTTCGCTCGTCCCGGTCTTGTTCGCGTTCCGCGATCATGCCAGCAAGCGCGCCGCGCCGCCATATCGTCCGAGGTTGCGGCGCGTTGCGGCACCACCTACCATTGCCCCACCAGGATGAATGCCATGCCGAACATCACCCTCCTCGACTTGGACGCGCTGAAAAAAACCAAGTTGCGGCCGTACATCGAGAAGTGCCTCGAACATCGCGCGCCCGACCCCGGCTTTCACGCGATCATGGGCCACAACATCGACTTGTGCGAGGCCATGTTCGTCGCCTGGGATACGCTGTTCAACACCGGCCGCGTGAGCCACACGCTGAAGGAGATCATACGCGTGCAGCTCTCGCGCATGGCCTCGTGCGTCTACTGAGGCAACGTCCGGTCCGCTTCGGCGAAGCGGCAGGGCCTGAAGGAAGACGATATCGACGAGGGAATCGCCAATTACCGGAGCAGCGCGCGCTTCACCGCGGCGCAAAAAACCGCCTTGCGTTACAGCGAGCTGATGGCGCTCGATCCCGACAAGATCGACGCGGATTTCCACGCAACATTGCGGCGGCACTACAGCGACGAAGAAATCGTGGAACTGGGGGCCTTCATCGGCTTCAACATCGGGTATCACACGTTTTTCGGGACGCTCAAGTTCTATCCGATGTTCGCGCCCGACGGCCGCCTCGTGAGCCAGGAGGAGTCGGCGCGCCTCTACGGCGCGGCGCCGGTTTCCCTGGGAAGCCATCATGCTGCAACAGCCGCCGGATCCAATGACGGTATCGGGGCGTCTGTTGTGCCCGGAGAAAGCCACCCCGACGCCGTGGGCACGCCGCCTGCTGTTCGTCTTCCCGGCGCAAGCCGGGATCCGGACGATTCCGAAGGGCCGGCTACTCCGGCTTCCGCCGGCGCGACGACGCCGCTCCCGTTGCAGGAGGTTCGCGACGCTGAATTGCTGGCGCTGATCGAGCGCGGCGCAGCGCTGGGCGTGCCAGATCACAGTTTTTCGCTGACTCTCGCACGCGCGCCGCGACACGCAAAAGCGGTGTTGCGCGCGATGCTGGCCTCTCACGCCGACGGCAATGTCGATCACAAGCTCAAGGAAGTGATCCGCGTGCAGCTTGCCCGCACCGCAGGCGACGTTTATTTTGCAGCGCTGCGTTCACGCAAGGCGCTGGCAGCCGGGCTGGCGGAAGCCGCCATTGCCGCGGGAGCCGCCAAATCAATCGACGAATCGGGCTTCAGCGCCGCGGAGAGGTGGGCGCTGCGCTACGCCCGCGAGCTGTACCTCAATCCGGAAAACGTCGACGCCGCCTTCTATGCCGAAGGCGAGCGTCACTACAGCGAAGCCGGGATCATGGAACTGGGCGCGTTCATCGCCTTGCACTACGGCATGCAGGTCTTTGCCCGCACCTTGCGCATCATTCCCACCAGGACCTAAGCGGACTGATCAAACAGCCTGGTTTCCTCGAACAGCCACTCGCGAAAAGCGGTGACAGCGTGCAGCCCGGCGGACTGTTCCTGACACACCAGGTAATACGCGCGGTCCAGGGGCACCGCGAGCGCAAACGGTGCGACCAGCCGTCCGGTCGCCAGATCAGCGGCCGCCAGAAGCGGGTAGCTCAGCACCACACCCGCGCCATCGGCAGCCGCGTCGAGCGCGAGTGCGGCGTGATTGAAGTGCGGCCCCCGCGTGAGATCGAGACCTTCCACGCCGGCTGCCAAGAGCCACATTTCCCACTTGCTGCGGCCGTCGTTGAAGTCGAGCGTGTCGTCGTGCAGCAGCGTGTGATGCCGCAGGTCCTCGGGCCGGCGCAGCGGCCGCCGATCCTTGAGCAGGCTGGGCGCGCACAACGGCGTCACGGCGACTGAGAACAGTTTTTCGCTGCGGCATCCCGGATATTTTCCCGTTCCGAAGCGGATCGCCACACTGTTGGAACGCAGCGGCACGCTAGACTCGTCCGCCACGCCGTCGCCGGGCCTGCCGTCTATGGTCTGCGGCTTCGCTTCGATATGCACGTCGATGTCCGGATGGGCGCACACGAACCGATCGATCCGGCGGCCCAGCCATTTCACTGCGAAAGAGGGTGCCACTTCGAGCAGCAGCGTCTCACGACGCGCGCCGGTCCTGATCAGTTCAGCCGCGCTCGCCAGGGCATCGAATCCCTCGCGCAGTCGGGGCAGGCATGCTTGTGCCGCCGGCGTCAATGCCAGCGATCTCGCCTGCCGGTAGAAGAGTTGGATACCGAGATGGTCCTCCAGCGCCTTCACCTGGTGGCTCACTGCGGCGGGCGTCACGTGCAGTTCGTCCGCCGCTTTGCGGAAATTGGCATGGCGGGCGGCAGCCTCGAACGCACGCAGCGAATTGAGCGGCGGCAGATGGGAGGGTTTCATGGGCCGATGCATTAGCTTTCCTTTTCTGCAGCGTCATGAAATATATGGTATTGCATTGCAACAATATATACCCCACATGCTCTAACCTACGCAAGACAAATATTACTCGCAGTTGGCATTTAACAAGCAAGTGACGTGCTAGCTGCGTTGCACCATTTTGGTACCTATGGGAGCCTGTATATGATGCATGAGCCGAAGTTGCGCAAAGCCCCGTGCCTCCTGGCGCGGAGGCTTGCCGAAATCCGCATGTCGGAAAGCGAGCGCCGGTCCGCGTTGGAATACATGCGGCGCGGAGAGCGAGTCGCCGACTGCGTGGTCGACCTCACGCGGGCCGTCCTTCGCCTCATAGGCAGAGTGCGCCGCCGGCTCACGCTCGCGGGATACGCAACGCGCAAGCGGTCTCGCCGATTGCGGTCTGCGCGCGCAAATCGTTCCCGTGCTGGCGCACATCCGACTTGAATGCAATACGAGCAACGAAAGCGAGCACTCATGTATACCGACGAACAGATCCCGCGCGACCTGGAGCGTTACCTCAATGAAGCGCGCAGGATGCGAAGCGAATACCTGGCGTCGCTGGTTCGCGCTGCGTTCGGCTATCTGACCGGCAGACTCAAAGCCATGGCGCAACGCCCGCGGCAATCGAAGATGCCCGGCAAAGGGAGTTTCGCGCGCCGCTGAAGCGCTTGTCGCAGGCCACCGCCATGCGGTAAAAGAAGGCCGGCAGGTTCGATCAAAATGTCGGATACCCTTCGCGGGCGATCCCGGAAACTGAAGTCCACCGCGCCGTTCTGGTCGTTGCGTTACGTCGAGGAAACGCGCGAGCAGTTGGCGGTGCGCCAGGACACCATAGAGCCGCCCGCGCTCACGCACGATCGCGGTGCGATGCTCGCCGCGGTGTGCGCCGGCGGCTATGGCTATTGCGCGACGAGCGACCTCTCGGCCGCCGGCCTCCAGGCTGCGCTGGACCGCGCCACCGCGTGGGCGCACGCGACCCGCAAGATCAGCATCCACGCCTACGATCCGGCGCGGATGCCCGCCTCGCGGGGAAGAGTGGCGGTCAAAAACGTCGCACGTCCGCCGGCGGATGCCTGCTACGACGTGCTCGCCGCAATATGCCGCGACGCGGGCACCGACGGCCGCATCGTCGAACGCTACGCCGCGATCACCTTCCGCACGCTCGAACAGGTGTATCTCACCAACACTGGAGGCGAGGTGCACCAGCGCGCGCACTTCATCATCCCCCACGCTCACGTAACCGCCCATGCCGGCAGTGACACGCAGACGCGCAGTTTCCAGCGTGCGCAGCAGGGCAGCCTGGCGGACATCGAAGGTTATGGCTTCAGCCGATGTGGCGAGCATCTCGCGCAGGAGGCCGTGCAGCTTCTGCTCGCGCCGAACTGTCCTACGGGCCGAATGGCGTTGCTGCTGATGCCGGACCAGATGATGCTGCAGATTCACGAGTCGATCGGCCATCCGCTCGAACTCGATCGCATACTGGGCGATGAGCGCAATTACGCCGGCACGAGCTTCGTCACCCCGGACATGTTCGGCCGCTATCAGTACGGCTCCGCGCTGCTCAACGTCACTTTTGATCCGTCTCTCCCCGGCGAGCTTGCCGGTTACGCGTTCGATGACGAAGGCACCGCGGCGGATAAAGTCTGGCTGATCCGCGCGGGCGTGCTGGAGCGCCCGCTCGGCGGCTATCTCTCGCAATTGCGCGCCGGCCTGCCCGGGACGGCGAATGCACGCGCAAGCGGCTGGAACCGACCGCCGATCGATCGCATGGCGAATCTGAATGTCGAACCGGGAGAGAGCACGCTCGCGCACATCATTGCCACCGTCGAGCGCGGCGTGCTGATGCGCACCAACGTTTCGTGGTCCATCGACGACTCGCGCAACAAGTTTCAGTTCGGCTGCGAATGGGGCGAACGGATCGAAGATGGCGCGCTGAAAGGCGTCGTAAAAAATCCCAACTATCGCGGCGTGTCCGCCACATTCTGGCGCAGTCTGAGCGCCGTCGGCAACGCCGATACGTTCGAAGTGCACGGAACGCTCTACTGCGGCAAGGGCGAACCGAACCAGGCGATCGATGTCGGCCATGCGGCGCCCGCGTGTCTATTCCGGGATGTGGAGGTCTTCGGCGGCGTCGAAGGACCTGTTCTGAGCGGCGCCGAAGGATGAAGTCCGCTTTCTTCGATCTCGCCGACACCCTTACCCGCGAGCTGCGCACAGGCGAGATACTCCTCTGCACACTCGCTGCCGAGCGTTCCGACTTCGTGCGGTTCAACTGCGGCCGCGTGCGCCAGCCCGGAAGCGTAGAACAGCGCGTGCTTACGCTGCGGCTCGTGCGCGATCGCCGCCAGGCATCAGCCACCATCGCGATCGGCGGCAACAGCGATGACCAGGAGCAGGCGCGAATCGCGATGACCCGGCTCCGTGAGGCGCTGGCAGCGCTTCCTGCCGATCCCTGGCTGATGATTGCCGAAACGCCTCACTCGACCACAAGCGAACGGCGCGGTGCATTGGTGCCCGCCGAGACTGCTGTACAGGAGGTGACCGCACAGGCCCGGGACTGCGATTTCGTCGGCCTCTACGCTGCGGGGACGGTCTATCGCGGTTTTGCCAATTCGCTCGGTCAGCAAAACTGGCACGAGTGCGATACGTTCAACCTGGACTGGAGCCTGCACCTCGAGGGGGACAAAGCAGTCAAGAGCAGCTACGCCGGGTTCGACTGGGACAGCACGGCATTCGCCACCAGGATCGAAGCGGCGAAGACGGAACTGGGGAAGCTCGGCATGACGCGGCGGACCCTCGAGCCTGGCGAATATCGGGCATATCTCGCGCCACGCGCGGTGGAAGAGCTGGCGGGAATGCTGTCCTGGGGCGGCTTTTCGGCGCGCGCCCGCGCCACCCGGCAGAGCCCCTTGCTGCGCATGGAGCATGGCGAGAGACTCTCGGCGAAAGTGACCCTCGTCGAAAACACCAACGAGGGCATGGCGCCACAGTTTCAGGACGACGGGTTCGTCAAACCGCCGGCGGTCTCCTTGATCAGCGGCGGCGCATTGCAGGATGCCTTGGTGTCACCGCGGTCGGCCAAAGAGTATGGCCTATCACCGAACGGGGCACACGCCGGAGAGAGCCCCGAATCGCTCGACCTGGCGTCGGGCGAGCTTTCCGCTGATGCAGTGCTCGCCGCACTCGACACCGGCATCTACATCGGCAATCTCTGGTATCTCAATTACTCCGACCGCCCAGCAGGCCGCATCACCGGCATGACCCGCTTCGCCACGTTCTGGGTGGAGGGCGGTCGCATCGTTGCGCCGATCAGCGCCATGCGCTTCGATGATTCGATCTATCGTATGCTGGGCGAAAATCTGGTGGATCTCACGCGCGAGCGCGAGTTGCTGCTCGACCCGTCCACGTATGAGGCGCGCTCCACCCGCAGCATGCGGCTCCCGGGCGCGCTGCTGCGCGCGCTGCGCTTTACCCTTTAGCGCAACGCTGATCGGTTAAAGCGACCCGGCCTAGCTGCCCGGTGCACGCGGCCCGTTTTGACGCAACCGCTGTATTTGTTGAATTAGGGGCTGCTTCTCCCGCTCGATGTCGCGATGGCGGTGGTATAAGTCGCGCATCTCTCTGGCGTAAGCCTCCTCCCGTTCCGCCTGTGCCCGCTTGTTGGAGATCATCTCGTCGTAGTTTCCCGGCGGACCACCGCCTATCGACGGTGCAGTTGGCTCGGCATTCGAACGCCGAAGCTGCTGGATCATCTGAAACTGCTGATAGACCGCCTGCTGCTCCTGGTTGAGCATGCTGAGCGCATCCTGCAACGACTTCAGATCGTCGCCAGCCGCATGCGCAACGCTCGCGCAGAAAAACAGGATGGCCGCAACGTTCCGGGTAAGCAATTGGCAAGACATGTCCGTTCCAGTGGTTCCGCGAAACGGCTCAGCGCGTGCCGCTGCCCGCTTCGCTCGCACCGAGCAGCAAATAGGCGATGAAGGTCTGGATGCTGACGACGACGGCGATACAGCATGCAAGCGCGAAGCTCGCTGCCACGGCGGGCGTGAACGGCTGGCCCGCGCCGAGCGTTTCGGCAGCGCCAACGGCCGCGAAGAACAGCATCGCTATCGTCATCCAGCGCCGGACATAGGTCAGCAGCATCCAGCGGTGGCGGGCGTTGTAGCGGCGCGCCTGCTGCCGCACCAGCAGGGAGCCGCGCGAGGCGTCCTTGAACAGCGCGCCCGGATCGAGATAGAGCCTGAGGAGGCGGGAAAATGACAAAGCGGCGCGGGTCTCGCGACGCAGGAGCAATTCGGCCAGCTCGGGAGCAGTGGTCTGCATGATCGTTAGTCGTTCCTCATCCGGGCAAGTTTCCATGATCGCAACCGAAGTCTACCGGAGCATGACACGGTATGATGCTGCGTCACGGAAGTCGGGGACCCTGGCGTACATCCATTTGGGGCTGACTATGATGCTGCAACGTCATCACTGCACGCGGACTTGCGCGCCGCTCGCCGGACAACGCGGGGCCGCTCACGGCTGGCTGCTGGTTTTCCTTATCGGCGGCGTGCTGGTCTGGTGGCTCTGGGTCTGGGAGGGCACCACCCCTCCGGGCGTGCCGGCCGAACCTCGGATTGTCGCCGCGCGCGGTTCGCTCGCTGATGACGAGCGCAATAACGTCGAAGTCTTCAAGACCGCTTCGGTATCCACCGTCCACATCACCACGCTCGCGGCGCGCGGCTTCTCGCCCCTCGATGTGCGCCAGGTGCCGCAGGGCACCGGCAGCGGCTTCATCTGGGACGAGCGCGGGCACGTGGTCACCAATTTCCACGTGATTCAGGGCGGAAGCGGCGCGCGCGTGACGCTCTCGGACCAGAGCACGTGGCGCGCCGCGCTGGTCGGCGCGTTTCCCGACCGCGACCTTGCGGTGCTGCGCATCGATGCGCCGAAAGACAAGTTGAAGCCGCTTTCGATCGGCACCAGCAAGGATCTGCAGGTCGGGCAGAAGGTGTACGCGATCGGCAACCCTTTCGGGCTCGATCAGACGCTCACCACCGGGGTCATCAGCGCGCTCAATCGCGAGATCGAATCGCTGACCCAGCGCTCGATCCACGGCGTGATCCAGACGGACGCCGCCATCAATCCCGGCAATTCCGGCGGCCCGCTGCTCGACTCCGCGGGACGGCTGATCGGCGTCAACACCGCGATCTTCAGTCCGTCGGGCGCGTTCGCCGGCATCGGATTTGCGATTCCGGTGGATGAAGTGAACCGCATCGTGCCGCGGCTCATCCGCGACGGAAAGTTCATTCGGCCCGCGCTCGGCATCCAGGCCGCGCCGCCGCAGTTCAGCACCGCACTCGGCATCAAGAAAGGCGTGGCGGTACTCGGTGTGCTGCCCGACAGCCCGGCGCGCGCCGCGGGCATTCGTCCCTTCCAGCGCGGTCCCGCCGGCGAAGTGATCGCCGGCGACGTCATCACCGCCATCGAAGGCAAGGAAGTCGCCAACCTCGAGCAGCTCCTCGACGCGCTCGAACGCCATCAGCCCGGAGAAACGGTGAAGCTCACGCTGTTGCGCGAGGGCAAGTCGATCGAAGTGCCCGTGCAGCTCGCGATATCGCAGTAGGTGGGCATTCATGCCCACCAATAAAGAGAACCGGTGGGCCAAGGCCTACCCTACAAGGAGAATTATGGGTTCGCGATTCAAGGACAAGGTGGTTCTCATCACCGGCGCGGGCTCGGTCGGTCCCGGCTGGGGAAACGGTCGTGCCGCCGCCGTGCTCTTTGCGCAGGAAGGCGCGCGGGTGTTCGCCGTGGACCGCGCCGCCGACACGATGCAGGAGACGCTCGATCGCATCCGCGACGCGCGTGGCGAGGTGACTTCGCACCAATGCGATGCCACCAACAGTGCGGCGGTCGCCGCGATGGTGAAGGCGTGCCTCGAGGCGTACGGTCGCATCGATGTGCTGGTCAACAATGTCGGCGGATCCGCAGCCGGCGGCCCGGTGGAGCTTTCCGAAGAGGCGTGGGACGCCCAGGTCGATCACAACCTGAAGAGCGTGTTTCTCACGTGCAAGCACACGCTGCCGGTGATGGAGCAACAGGGCGGCGGCGTGATCGTCAACACGGCCTCGGTGTCGGGCTTGCGCTGGACCGGCGCCGCGCAAGTCGCGTACGCCGCGTGCAAGGCGGGCGTGATCCAGTTCTCCAAGGTGGTGGCGGTGCAGTACGCGAAGAAAGGCATACGCGTGAACTGCGTCGTGCCGGGACAGATGCACACGCCGCTCGTCGAGGCGCGGCTCGCCCGGCAGCGCACCGGGGGCGATCTCGATCTGCTGCTCAAGCAACGGGTTGCGCGCATTCCGCTCGGCTTCATGGGGGACGGCCGCGATACCGCGCATGCGGTGCTGTTTCTTGCTTCCGACGAAGCGCGGTTCATCACCGGCACCGAGATCGTCGTCGATGGCGGAATGACGGCGCGATGTGATTGAGGCGCCGTCCGTGCTTCGACAATGCCTGTCCTGAGCTGCGTCGAAGGGCTCAGCACGAACGGCTGAAACACAAACGATGTTACTGGCGGGCGTGGATCGCGCGCACCGCGTCGATGGTGTCCGCTTCTTCCGCACGCTTGTCGGGACGATAGCCCTTGACGCGCGCGAAGCGCAACGCAAGGCCGCCGGGATACTGACTGCTAGCCTGCACTTCGTTGAAAGCGATCTCCACCACCATTTCCGGGCGCACGTAGACGGCCCCCGTGTCGCGATGCGTCTCGCGCTTCAGGAACTCCCGCGTCTGCCACTCGAGCATCTCGTCGGTCAGGCCCTTGAAGGTTTTGCCGAGCATCACGTAGCCGCCGTTTTGCGGATCGCGCGCGCCGAGATAGAGATTGGACAGTTTCCCGCGCCGCCGTCCATGCCCCCACTCGGCGGCGAGCACGACGAGATCGAGCGTGTTGGCGCGCTTGATCTTGAGCCAGCTTGCACCCCGGCGGCCCGCTTCGTACGGTGCATCGAGCGCTTTCGCCATCACGCCTTCGTGACGATGCGTCAGCGCTTCTTCAAGGAAGCCGTCCGCCTCCACGCGGTCGGCCGTGACGATCCGGGGAATGACGAGGCTCGCGGACAGCGAATCCTGAAGCGCATCGAAACGCTCGCGGGCGGGACGATCGGTGAGCACCGCCCCATCACGCAGCAGGCAGTCGAAGAAGAACACCGACAGCGGCAGCTCGTGACGCAGCGCCTCGACTTCGAGCTGGCGGCCGAAGCGGCGCATGGTGTTCTGAAAGGCGTGCGGCGAACCGTCGGGCCAGAGCGCAATCGCTTCGCCGTCGAGAATCAGGCTTGCGCGGGGCGAGGTGCGCACCGCGGCCACGATTTCCGGCACGCGGGCGGTCACGTCGTTGAGATTGCGGGTGTAGACGCGCACCTCGTCGCGATCCTTGTGAACCTGCACGCGCGCGCCATCGAGCTTCCACTCGAAAGCGGCGGTGCCCAGACGCTCTAGCGCCTCGCCGGTATCCTGCGCTGGCTGCGACAGCATCGGCAGTACCGGCTGCATCAGGCGGATCGCAAAGCGCGTCAGGCCGGCGGCGCCTTCGGTCAATGCGACCTGCGCCACCCCGGTCAGCGTCCCGGCGGACATTGCGGCGCGTCTTATCACGGTGGCGGGGACGCCGGCGGCCGTGGCAATCGACTCGTTCATGATGCCCTTGAGCGCGCCCTGCCGCAGTTCACCAACGATCAGTCGAACCAGAAAGTCGCGCTCCGACGCGGTCGCCCGCTCGAAAAGAGTCGCCAGCCGCTCCTCGCGCGCCGCAGCCGATCCCTTGCCGCTCACCGCGGCCAGGGCGGTGAACGCAGCGTCCACGTCGGCGAGCGTCAGCGACGCGTTTGGCAGCGGCGCCTGCTGCCGCACCGATTGCAGCGTCGCGTACGCAACACCCAGCCTGCCCTGCAGCGTTTCGCCGCTCAGGAACGCGATCGCGATCGGAATCTCCTCGGGCGGCACGCGACGCAGGCACTCCGCAAGCTCGCGGATTTTCGCAATGCGGCTGGACGTCTGCGCCACGCGCTGCGAAACCGCCGCAATGTCAGCGAGCAAGGTCACGGGCGCGAAACGTACGGGTTGCCCGCGATGTAGAAGCGCAGCAGCCGCTTCGCCCAGTGCCCGGCGTAGTCCACGCCGATGCGGGGACGCCTGACGATGGCGATGCGCCGGCGGCGGCCGTCATCCACAATATAGAAGTCCTCGCTCAGCAGATCGTGTCCATTGAGCCGCTTGTCGATGCCCATCGCCCTGCACAACAGGCCGGGTCCCTGCGTTCGACCCTCGACGTTCTGCACGGGTTCGAGCGCGCGCAGCAGCACCGCCGAGGCCTTGCCTTCGGCTTCCGTGACCACGTTCACGCAGTAATGGATGCCGTAGATCAGATAGACGTAGGCATGTCCCGGCGGCCCGAACATGACGCGGGTGCGCGGCGTGAGGCCCTTCGCCGAGTGGGCGGCCAGGTCGTGCGGCCCGAGATAAGCCTCGACCTCGACGATGCGCGCGATCCGGTCGGCCTGCGCAGTGCGATGGACGATCAGTTTTCCGAGGAGGCCGTGGGCGACGGAAACGGCATCGCGATCGTAGAACGCACGGGGCAGCGGCCGGCGCTGGAGGTCGCTCGACATGATGCGCTATCATAAATGCCTTCCTATCTCCGCCCTCCCTCACGCCGTGCAATCGCAGATGCCGAGCGCCAGCGCCCGCGCGCGCCACCCGGACGAACACCGCCGGCTCGCCTTCGGCGTATTCCTGTCCGGAATCGCGATCACGGCGGTGACCGTGGCGGTCCTTTCATTCACCGCGGCGGACCGTGATCGCCAGACGTTCGAGGCCGACGCGAGCAACGCCCAGGATGCCGTGCTCGACCGCGTCGAGACCTCGATTGCGCTGTTGCGCGGCGCCGCAGGGCTGTTCGCGAGCCACGAGTCGACGGTTACCGCGCTCTCGTTCCGAGCCTACATAGCGCGCCTCGCGCTGCGCGAGCAGTACCCGGGCCTGCTCGACATCGGCTACTCCGTCCGCATCGCGCCCGTCGAGGCAAGAGCGCTGGAAGCGGAAATGCGCGCGCAGGGCCACACGACCTTTCGCATCTGGCCCACCCACGAGCGCGAGGAGGTCCATGCGATCGTCTATCTGGAGCCGCTCGACGAACGCAACCGGGCGGCGATTGGCTACGACATGTACACCAACGAAACGCGCCGCGCCGCCATGACGCGCGCCCGCGACACGGGCAGGGTCGCCGCCTCCGCGATCGTCGAACTGGTGCAGGAAATCGACGAGCGCAAGCAGCCGGGCTTCCTGATCTATCTCCCCGTGTACCAGGGCGGGGTCATACCGCCGACGCTCGAAGAGCGCCGCGCGCGGCTTCTCGGTTTCGCTTATTCGCCGATACGCGCCGGCGATTTCCTTTCGAGCGCCTTCTCGCATCAGACGCTGCCGGACCTCAATTTCTCGGTCTACCACGGAAGCGGGACCGATTCCGGCTCGCTCCTTTTCGAGTACGCGGCGCGGCCCGGCGGGGCGGCGCGCCATACCAGGACGGCGACGGTGGACGTCGCGGGCGAGCCGTGGACGTTCGTGTACCGCTCGCGCATGACGGTGGCGAGCGCCTTCGTGATGCCGCTGCTTGCCGCGCTCGCCGGCATGGCGTTCTCCTTGCTGCTCGCGGTCCTGGTCGCGCGCGAAACGCGCGCGCGCAGCGAGGCGCAGCAGGCGCTCGAGCGCGAGCGCACGGCGCGCTCGGAGGCCGAGCGCGCCAACCTGATGAAGGACCAGTTTCTCGCCACGCTGTCGCACGAGCTGCGCACGCCGATCAGCGCGATCGTGGGGTGGACCAACCTGCTCAAGCGAGCCGGGGTGGAGGACAGCCGGGTGCGCGAGGCGGTCGAGGTCATCGATCGCAACGCGAGGACGCAGGTGCGGCTGATCGACGATCTGCTCGACATGAACGGCATCATGTCGGGAAAGCTGCGCATGGAGATGCAGCCGCTCGATCTCGCCGTCGTCGTGGGCGATGCGCTGGCGGTGATCGGTCCGTCCGCGCAGGCGAAGAACGTCGCGATCGAGCGCTCGATCGATGCCCGGCCGCTGGGTGTGCGCGGCGATCCGGCACGGCTCCAGCAAATCGCATGGAACCTGCTTACGAACGCCGTCAAGTTCACGCCGCCCGGCGGGAAAGTCCACGTTGTGCTGGAGCGCGCGGACAGCCGGGCACGCCTCGTCGTGCGCGACACCGGCGAGGGCATCGCGCCCGCGGCGCTGGAGCGCATATTCGACCGCTTCGCGCAGGCCGACGGCTCGATCACGCGCCGGCACGGCGGGCTCGGACTGGGGCTCGCCATCGTCCGCAATCTGGTCGAGCTGCACGGCGGGACGGTGCGCGGTGACAGCCCGGGAACAGGCCGCGGCGCGACCTTCACAGTGGAGCTGCCGCGGGTGGAACTCGCGACCGAAACCGCGACGCCGGGCTCTCCCGGCAGCCGCGCCGCCCGGCAAACGCTCGCGAGACTCAAGATGCTGGTGGTGGACGACGAGCGCGACGCCCGCGAATTCATCCGGGTGGCGCTCGAGGAGTGCACGGCCCGCATCCGGTGCGTGGCGTCGGCCCAAGAAGCGCTCGACGCCTATCGCGAACTGCAGCCCGACGTGGTGGTGAGCGACATCGGCATGCCGGGCATGGACGGCTACGAGCTCATGCGCAGGATCAGGGCGTCGCGTCCGCCCGGCGCGCCGCGGCCGGCGGCGATCGCGCTCACCGCCTACGCCCGCGAGCAGGACCGGACGGAGGCGCTCAGCGCGGGATTCGACCTGCACCTGACCAAGCCGGTCAGACCCGACGAACTGATCGACGTCATCGCCCGACTCACCGGCGCGGACCAGGTTTCCGCCTGACCTCGGGCGCCGTTCTTCTTATTTGGGCGGGGCTGCGCTACCATGTCACCCGAAAAACACCGATTACGTCGCGCTTGGGGAGCCACAAGAAATGCTCGCAGACCGGCTGAAACGAGCGAGCGCGTCGCCGCGAGCGCCGGCCGTGGCGCTCTCCATCGCAGTCCCGGTCTTTCTCTTCATCGTCATCGCCGAGTACGCCACTTCCTACGAGCTCGGCCTCGGGTCGTTCTATCTGCTGGTCATACTGGCGGTCGGCTGGTTCTGCGGCCTGCCGTGGGCCACGCTCTTTGCCTTTCTCGCCATGTTTGCGCAGATCGAGATTGGCCGCAGCGGTCACACCGCGCTGGCCGATCCCGTGTCGTTCTACGTGGCCAACGCGAACCGCCTGTTCGCCTACTTGCTGGTGGCGTGGCTCATTTCCATCATCCGTGCGATGTATCACCGGGAAAATGAGATGGCGCGCGTCGATTACCTGACCGGGATTCCGAACAAGCTCGGTTTCGACGAGCAGCTCAGGATCGAAATGGCACGCCACCGCCGCGACGGCAACCCCTTCGCCGTGGCCTACATCGACTGCGACAATTTCAAGTCGGTCAATGACACGCGCGGCCATGGCGCCGGTGACAGGCTGCTCAGGACCATCGCCGACACCTCGCGCCGTAACCTGCGGGCGACGGACACCATCGCGCGGCTGGGCGGCGACGAGTTCGCTGTCATCATGCCGGCGACCGGCGAATTCGCCGCGCTGCAGGCGGTCAACAAGCTGCGGAAGCTGCTTGCTGAGGCCATCGAGAAGAACCACCGCCAGGTGACGCTCAGTATCGGCGTGGGCGTCTTTCTCGATACGCCGGAGAGTACCGATCGCGTGGTGTCGTTTTCCGACAACGTGATGTACCAGGTGAAG
>JBQTJV010000168.1:0-2015 GCA_052386775.1 Betaproteobacteria bacterium | reverse complement strand
ACAGAGGATGCGGTTTCCCCGATGGTTATCGCCTGTGCGAGCGTGCCACTCGACGAATCTGCCCAAAGAACATCAACGTCCGCGCCACCGGAAAGGACATCGCCCCCGGCGCCGCCTTCTACCCAATCGTTCCCTGCTCCAGCTACAACTCGGTCACGGTCCTCGTCCCCATAGGCAAGATCATCCCCGCCGCCCGCGTCCACGAAGTCGTTCCCGGTCTTGCCGAGAAACTTCTCACCCAAAGCCGTGCCGGCGAAGTTGTCGTTCTTGTCCGTCTTAAGATCGCCGGTGAAAACCGCTGTCGGATTCGGCGCGACGGGCGCGTCGATGAGGCGTATGCCGTCGTAGCCTGTCGCCCGCGCTTTCGTGAAATCAAAATCCTTCAGAGTGACCTTATCCGTAGACCCAACGTACGAGATGACCAGGTCCTTGCCGTTCTGGGTCACGGTAAAGGTCGTCGAACCAAGCTGCCATTGCGTGTCGTCTAGCTTGATGCCAATCGCAATCGGCTTGCCGTCGCGGATCAACAGGCCGCGACCATCGGCGTCCAGTATCGTATCGTTGCCGTCGCCGGCAGCGAATCGGAACGTGTCAAAACCAACCCCGCCTTCGAGGTAGTCGTCGCCTTTTGCGCCAGTAAGAATGTCGTCGCCGGCAGATGCAAAGAGCTTGTCGGCCTTGCTTCCGCCAAGCAGGGCGTCGGAATTCGATGTTCCGAAGATGATTCGCGATTCAGTGTTTCGTTGATTATTCTGATTAATGGCAAAGCCGCTTGCCAAATCCCCGTAGTACGCTGTGTCGCTCGCCCAGGTAAGCTCGGTGCTTTGCTGATTCACCGGCTTGGAAACATCGTTATTCTCGTTGCGCACTCCGATATCGAGCTTGCGCCGCAGCATCTGCCAGCGCTCCTCGATGTAGGCCGCCGTCATGCCCTCGGGCGCGCTCTGCGGGTCGTAGAGCTTTAGCGCCGGATCGTCCGAGCCGTCCAATTTGTAGTCCGGTCCAACAATGACGATCGGGTTCAGTTCGCGCAACGCATAGCGATAGGCGACGCCGTCCGCACCTGAAGCGGCCATGCGAATATCGATGGGATTCGCAGGCAGTGTCGCGCCGCTCGCCTCTCCGTTCGTCGTGGCCGGATACGTCGTGTCTATGAGTGGCGAAATCTGAAACGTCTTGCCCGCTTGCTGCAACGCGGTGATGGCCTGGGTCACCTCATTCAAGCCTTGGTAGAACCTTGAGCGGTTGCCCATGTTGGCGAAGGCCAGGTTCTTCAGGCTGCCGTCGCGCTCGAAAGGCGTGGCACCGTCGCGCCCGTACTCGGTGGGCGTGAAGATCTTGCGTAGTGCATCAAGCGCGCGCTCCAGCGGATCGCCCTCCACAATTCCCGCAGATCCGATAAACCCGCTCGCGCGCTGATTGCTCGCGGAAGCCAGGATTGCATTGAGCTTCGCAAGTGTGAAGTTGCCGCCACCGTCAACGGTGAGCCCGGGATCGACGGTTTGCAGCAGCCCCATCAGTGCCAACGCGTCCATGAGCAGAGTGAGCGAGTGCGTGTTGCCGAAATCAACATCGAAATTGCGCGTCACGAACTCAAAGATCGGGGCCCTGCCGAGAAGCCCCTCGATATCCGGTTGGTCTTCGATGAAAACTGGGTATGAAACTCCGTGCCGCCCACTGTTCGCCACGTGCTCCGAATCGTCGTGCGTGGCATGCCCGAAAACATGAACCAGCTTGGCCGACAATTCTGGGTCCACCGCGCCGGGACTGGAAATCGTCCCGCCCAGGGAGTATTGGGCAGCAAGCGCCGCGCGCGCTTGCTGATAGGCCGCGCCAGTGTAAAGGTTCTCGCTGCTCCCTATATCGGCTAACCCCGCGGCGGCCAGCTTCGTTTGCCATTCCGCCACCATGGCTCCGATCGCGCTGCCGTCCGCCGGTACCGATCCAAAGCCGGCAGCATTGAACACCACCGCCTCGCGAACCAGCATTGGGTGAATCTTCGTGAATACGCTCGC
>JBQTJV010000167.1:0-2227 GCA_052386775.1 Betaproteobacteria bacterium | reverse complement strand
CACCGGTTCGCCGGGCAAGTACGTGCCGCTGAAGGAAACCATCCGCGGCTTCAAGATGATCGTCGCCGGCGAGTGCGATCACCTGCCCGAGCAGGCCTTCTACATGGTCGGCACGATCGATGAGGCTTTTGAAAAGGCGAAGAAGCTGCAGTGATCCTGCGGGCCTTCTGAACCTTTAACGAAAGAAAAGCATGGCAACGATTCACGTCGATGTGGTGTCCGCCGAGGAGAGCATCTTCTCGGGCGAGGCCAAGTTCGTCGCGCTGCCGGGTGAGAACGGCGAGCTCGGCATCCTGCCGCTGCACACGCCCTTGATCACCCGCATCAAGGCGGGCGCGGTGCGCATCCAGACTCCCGAGGGCAAGGAAGAGTTCATCTTCGTCGCCGGCGGCATTCTGGAGGTGCAGCCGAACGCGGTCACCGTGCTGGCCGACACCGCGGTGCGCGGCAAGGACCTCGACGAGGCCAAGGCGATGGACGCCAAGGCCGCCGCCGAGGAGGCGCTGAAGAACGCGAACAGCGATATCGACCTCGCCGCCGCCCAGGCCGAACTGGCCACGCTGGCAGCGCAGATTGCCGCGGCGCGCAAGCTGCGCGGCATGAAGCACTAAACGAGGCGACCCCTCATTCGGGCGTCCGCAGTGGTGTTTGCACCCTGCGGACGTTTTGTTTTTCTAAGCACAATTCGACGGGCGCACAAGCGCCACTCATAGCCTCCTGTAGAAGAGGCTCAACCGGAGGAAGCCCATGAAGTCAATGATCACCGCTGCCGCGGTTGCTGCGCTGTTGTCCGGCTGCGCTGCTACAGAGCAGCACCGCGCGATCGAAACGCCGCAAGTCAAGGCGGTACGTACGGCCTACCAAGGCCCCAAGACGCTCGTCGCAATTGGCAAGTTCGACAACCGTTCGAGCTTTATGCGCGGCATCTTTACTGAAGGTGTTGACCGTCTGGGTTCGCAGGCCAAAACCATCTTGATTGGGCATCTCCAGGAGTCGCAGCGCTTCAATGTGCTTGAGCGCGAGAACCTCGAAGAAACCAAGCAGGAAGCCGCTTACAAAGCCAAGACGCAGACCATCAGAGGTGCCGACTTCATCATCACCGGAGCCGTTGCGGAGTTCGGGCGCAAGGATGTTGGTGATCAACAGCTGTTCGGCATCTTGGGTCGTGGCAAGAGCCAGATCGCCTATGCCAAGGTGACCTTGAACGTCGTCAACATCCAGACCAGCGAGGTTGTCCATTCGGCCTCTGGCGCGGGCGAGTATGAGCTGTCCAGCCGTGAGGTCGTAGGGTTTGGGGGTACTGCCGGCTACGACGCCACCTTGAACGGCAAAGTGCTGGATCTGGCGATCCGGGAAGCGGTCGACAAGCTGGTCGCCGGCGTCGAGGGTGGCGCCATGCGGGCACCCGCTCGCTGAATCTCGAAAATCAATCTCAGGGGAGTCGCATGAACCTGCGCCTGATGGTCGCTGCAATGACAGCGTTTGCACTGGTGGGTTGCGCGACGCCGCAAGCACCGCTTTATCAATGGGGCGGTTTCCCGTCATACACCTATGACGCGCTGCGCGGCGAGGGCAAGAGCCCACAGGAGCAAGTCGATCTGATGCTGGCACATAGCCAAAAGGTCGCGCAGGCCGGTCATAAGCTGCCGCCTGGATTTCAGGCGCATCTAGGTTTGCTAATGTTGAAGCTTGGCCGCCCTGCGGCGGCGCAGATTCATTTCGAGGCGGAGCGGCAGTCATTTCCTGAATCGGCCGCGTACATCGATGCCTTAGCCAAGGCTTCGGCCAAGACTAAAAGCTGAGGTTGGAAATGATCAAACACCAGACAAGCGCCGGCTGGCGCACCCTTACGGCACTCGCGTTGGCGACTCTGCTGAGTGCCTGCGCGACACCGCCGCCTCCGTATGACTACAGTGCGTTTAGAGCAGCCAAGCCGGCATCCATCCTCGTGATGCCGCCGCTGAACAACACGCCCGACGTGAAGGCTACGAATAGCGTCTGGGCCCAGGCTGTCGTGCCGCTAGCGGATTCAGGCTACTACGTGGTTCCGATCAGTGTCGTCGCGGAAACTTTCCGCGAGAACGGATTGAACAATGCGGCCGAAGCCAACCAGGCGAATCCTGCCAAGCTGCGGGAGTTCTTCGGGGCTGATACGGCGCTTTATGTCAATGTGACGCAGTACGGCACCAGCTACAAGGTCATAACTAGCGACACCACCGTCGCCATC
>JBQTJV010000166.1:0-8056 GCA_052386775.1 Betaproteobacteria bacterium | reverse complement strand
TTCGGCGCAGGGACCGATCACCCGCAAGCATATCCACGAGGCGGCCGCGTATATCCGCATCCTCGCGCAGCTTCGCGGTCGCAATGCCGAGTGGGGCGAAAAAGCGGTGCGCGAAGCGGTAAGTCTCTCGGCCCAGGAGGCGAAGCAGATCGATGTCATCGACCTCGTGGCGCAGGACGTGAATGACCTGCTCAAGCAGTTGAACGGCAGAAAGGTGACGGTGCAGGGCGTGGAGCGCACCTTGCAGACGGACGGCGCCGCGGTGACCGAAATCGCGCCGGACTGGCGAACGGAGTTGCTGGCGATCATCACCAATCCGAGCGTTGCGCTGCTTCTCATGATGATCGGCATCTACGGGCTCATCTTCGAGTTCTCGAATCCGGGATTCGTGCTGCCGGGCGTGGTCGGCGGCATTTGCCTGCTGCTTGCGGCCTTTGCGCTGCAGTTATTGCCCATCAACTATGCCGGCCTGGGGCTGATCGTGCTCGGGCTCGCCTTCATCGTCGCGGAGGCTTTCCTGCCGAGCTTCGGCGCGCTCGGCATCGGCGGCACCATTGCGCTCATCATCGGCACGGTGATGCTGATCGAGCCCGAGGCGCGGGGTTACGCGGTGTCGATCGCGTTCGTGGTCGCCCTCGGGCTGACCAGCGCGCTGGTCGTGTTCACCATCGTCGCGATGGCGGTCAAGGCGCGCAAGCGCCAGGTGGTGAGCGGACGCGAGCACATGGTGGGCGCGGCCGGCGTCGTGCTGGAGGACATGCAAACCGAGGGCTGGGCGCGGGTGCAGGGCGAGAGCTGGCATGTCGTCAGCGCCACACCGCTGTCCCGCGGCCAGGCGGTGCGCGTCACCGGCATCGAAGGCCTGACGCTCAACGTCGAGCCGGACAAGTCACAGCACCGATGAGCATGGAGTTCCCAAAAGAGTTTCGCGGCGCGGATGCAGAGTACCGCATGTGCACGCCATACACAGGAGACGCAACATGATCTGGGACATCGGTTTGGGCGGCATCCTGCTGCTGGTTGTTATCCTCGTTCTGGCATCGTTTCGCATCCTTCGCGAGTACGAGCGGGGCGTGGTGTTCATGCTCGGCCGCTTCTGGCGGGTGAAGGGCCCGGGACTGATTGTCATCATTCCGGGCATCCAGCAGATGGTGCGCGTCGACTTGCGCACTGTCGTGATGGATGTTCCGAGCCAGGATGTCATCTCGCGCGACAATGTGTCGGTCAAGGTGAATGCCGTGATTTATTTCCGCGTCATCGATCCGCAGAAGGCGATCATCCAGGTGGAGAGTTTCCTCGATGCGACGAGCCAGCTCGCACAGACGACGCTGCGCGCCGTCCTCGGGAAGCACGAGCTGGATGAGATGCTCGCCGAGCGTGACAAGCTCAATCTCGATATACAGCAGATCCTGGACGCGCAAACCGACGCCTGGGGCATCAAAGTGGCGAACGTGGAGATCAAGCACGTCGACATCGACGTGTCGATGGTGCGCGCCATCGCCCGCCAGGCGGAGGCCGAGCGCGAGCGGCGGGCCAAAGTGATCCACGCGGAAGGCGAGCTGCAGGCCGCGGAAAAACTGCTGGAAGCGGCGCGCATGCTGGCGCAGCAGCCGCAGGCGATGCAGTTGCGCTATTTGCAGACGCTGGGCGGAATCGCCGGCGACAAGACGTCCACCATCGTATTCCCGGTGCCGATGGAAATGGTGTCCTCGTTCCTCGATACGGCGAGAAAGGCACCGGCGGGCTGATCGGCGCGGAAGTGGCGTGAACCAATGCACGCCGGCTTCGTCTACCGCGATGAACAGACCCGATGATGAAAGGAGTGCAGCAATGAAACAGCCGCTATGGTTCAGTGCAGCGATTGCCGTCATCGCGCTGCTCGCGTCGACGGGGGTTAGCCCGGCAGAGCGGGTGCCGGCCCCGGGCGGCGTGTCGTTCGTGTCCGGCGGGGTCGGGGAAAACTCGGTCGCGGCGCTGAAGGCCCGTGAAAAAGAGTTCAACCTGAAGCTGATTTTTACGCTGAACGAAGGCAACTACCTTGCCGACGTGGGCGTGAAGGTGACGGACGCCGCCGGCAAAGTGGTGATCGAGCATGTCACCGACGGGCCGATCTTCATGGCGCGGCTCCCCGCCGGGGCCTACACCATACAGGCCATGTACAACGGCAGAGTCCAGGCGCGCAAAGTGTCGGTCGGGGAGCGGCTCGAGACCGCCTATCTGCGCTGGCCGTCGGAGCCGGGGCGCGATGTCACGCTGCCGCCCGAGGGACGCCAGTCGATGAGCCGCGGGACGCCCTCGCCCGCTCCGGCTGCAGCCATGGCAGCGCCCGGCACGGGCATTCGCTTCATGGCGGGCCAGGTGGGGGAAGATGCCGAAGCCCGGGTGAAAGCCGCACAGAAGGATTTCAATCTGAAGCTCGTGTTCACGCTCGTGGAAGGCAACTACGTTGCCGATGTGGACGTGGCGATCAAGGACGCGAGCGGCAAGACGCTGCTCCAGCAGCACGTTCCCGGACCGTTCCTGCTCGCGGGCCTTCCTGCCGGGGTATACGACGTCACGGCAACCTACGAGGGCAAGGTGCGTTCACGCAAGGTTCGCGTCGGCGAGCGCCTGGCGACCGAATACTTTCGCTGGCCGAGTGACCCGAATACCGATTACACGCTGCCGCGGGAAACTACGGCGGGAAGGCCGTAGGTCGTTCGTTAACCGCTTTGTCCTCAGGGCTTTCTTGATTTAACCCAGTTGCGGGTATAGCATTGCCACTCCGCAACGGCATTGCAGAATGTGAAATTTTCGGGCGGCCAAAGGCGCCGCAATTTCAACGACCAAATTCAGTATCATCTGAAAAAGCAGGCAAAAGGGTGAGCTTCCTGTCCGCAACCACGCCATTGGAGGAGAAAATGAAGGAAAAACTCAAGGATACATCCACCGAAACAAAGGCGAGCGCATCGCGCCGCAAGTTCCTGACCGGCGCAGCAGCCGCTACGACGGGCGCGGCGATCACCGGCTTCCCGATGATCTCGGTCGCGCAGTCTCCTGTCGTGATCAAGATGCAGGGCGCGTGGGGCGCCAAGGACATCTTCAACGAGATGGCCGAGGAATACGTGAAGCGGGTGAACGAGATGGCGGGCGGCAGGCTGCGCATCGACTATCTCATTGCCGGGTCGGTAGTGAAGCCGTTCGAAGTGATGGACGCGACGAGCAAGGGCGTGCTCGACGGCTGCCACAGCGTACCCGTGTACTGGTACGGCAAGCACAAGGCGGCGTCGCTGTTCGGCACGGGACCGGTGTTCGGCAACGACGCGCACCACACCATCGCCTGGTTCTACCAGGGCGGCGGGAAAGCGCTCTACGACGAACTGGTGCAGAAGCATCTGAACCTCAACGTCGTCGGCTTCCTGTTGTTTCCGATGCCGACCCAGCCGTTCGGCTGGTTCAAGAAACCGATCAAGGAGGCGTCGGCACTGAAGGGTCTCAAGTATCGTACCGTCGGCCTGGCTGCGGACCTGTTCCAGGCGATGGTCGCGAAAGTGACGCAGCTCCCGGGCGGCGAGATCATGCCGGCGCTGGAACGCGGCGTGATCGACGCCTTCGAGTTCAACAACCCCACGTCGGATATGCGTTTCGGTGCGCAGGACGTCATCAAGAATTACATGATGGGCAGCTATCACCAGTCGTCGGAGAGCTTCGAGATCGTATTCAACAAGAAGAGATATGAATCGCTGCCCAAGGACCTGCAGGCGATACTGCGGTATGGCGTCGAAGCGGCGAACTCCTCGAACTTCTGGCTCGCGATGGAGAACTACTCGCGCGATCTGCAGATCCTGAAGGAGAAGCACAAGGTCAACGTGATCAAGACGCCCAGGAGCATCATGCAGGAGCAGCTCAAGGCGTGGGACGCGCTGGCCACGGAACTGAGCAAGGATCCGATCAACAAGAAGATCATCGATTCGCAGCGGCAGTGGTTCAGCCGCGTCGTGTACTACGAGCAGTACAACCAGGCCGACTACCGGCTCGCCTTCGAGCACGTGTACAAGACCAAGATCGTGTGAACGTAGCAGCGGTGTTGAGGGTAACGACGGGGCGGCGTGGCAAGCGTCGCCCCATTTTGTTACCCGGATAGCGGCGGTTGAACCATGATTGGACGTGTCATCTACGGGGTGGACTATCTCAGCCGAACCATTGGCCATGCGTTCGCCTGGTGCATCATCATCCTCACGTTCGGGACCTGCTACGAAGTCTTCGTGCGTTATGCCCTGAACAATCCGACGAGCTGGGCTTTCGACTTCAGCTATCTGCTCTATGGCGGACTGTTCTACATGGCGGGCGCCTACACACTGTCGCGTGGCGGACACGTGCGATGCGACGTCGTCTATCGGCTGCTCAAGCCGCGCACGCAGGCCACCCTTGAATTCGTACTCTATATCTTCTTCTTCTTTCCCGGCGTGCTCGCGCTGGTCATCTCCGGCTGGCAATACGGCTATGACTCCATGAGGATCCAGGAGGTGAGCGTCAACAGCCCGGCGGGCGTGCCGATCTGGCAGCTCAAGATGCTGATCCCGTTCGGCGCCGGGTTGCTCGCGCTCCAGGGCTTTGCCGACCTGCTGCGCTGCATCCTCTGCCTGCGCGAGGGAAAGTGGCCGCCACGGCTGCACGACGTCGAAGAGCTTGAGCTGCAGGTACAGCAACAGGCGAAGCAGGTTGCGGAGGAAGTCGAAGGGGCCGTGCGATGAGCGACCCGGTCATCGCCCTGGTCATGCTGGGGCTGTTCATCTTCGTGATCATGATCGGCTTCCCGGTCGCGTTCACATTGATGGCGATGGGCGTCGCGTTCGGCTATTACGCCTATTTCCAGGCCGGGCAGGCGTTCTTCGACAACCGCGTCTTCTACCTGCTCACCCAGAACACGTTCACCGTGCTGAACAACGATGCGCTGGTGTCGATTCCGCTGTTCCTGTTCATGGGCTACGTCATCGAGCGCGCCAACATCCTGGACCGCCTGTACTACAGCCTGCAACTCGCGGCGAAGAACATCCCCGGATCGCTCGCGGTCGCGACGCTGCTCACGTGCGCCCTGTTCGCGACCGCGACCGGCATTGTCGGTGCCGTGGTGACGCTGATGGGATTGCTCGCATTTCCGGCGATGTTGAAGGCGGGTTACGACACGCGGATAGCCTCCGGCGTGACCTGCGCCGGCGGCTGCCTCGGCATCATGATTCCCCCTTCGATATTGCTGATCGTGTATGCGGCGACTGCGGGCATATCGGTGGTGAGACTGTACGCCGGCGCGATGCTTCCCGGCCTGCTGCTCGCGGGCATGTACATCGTGTTCGTCGTGGGGCTCGCCATGTGGAAGCCGCATCTTGCGCCGAGGATGCCGGCCGAGCAGACCAACGTGCCGATCATGCGCGTCCTGTTTCTGCTGACGACGTCGTTCCTGCCGCTGGCGCTGCTGATCCTGTGCGTGCTCGGATCGATCTTCTTCGGGTTGGCGACGCCCACGGAGGCCGCATCCGTCGGTGCGCTCGGCGGGCTGCTGTTGGCAACGGCGTACCGCGCGCTCAGCTGGCCGCGCCTGAGGGAGGCCGTGTTTCTGACCGCCCGCACCTCGGCTATGGTGTGCTTCCTCTTCGTCGGCTCATCGACGTTCGCCTCGGTGTTCAGCTACCTCGGCGGCGAGGCGATGATCAAGAACTTTGTGATCGGCCTGGATCTGTCGCCCGTCACCTTCATGATCCTCGCCCAGATCATCATTTTCCTGCTCGGCTGGCCGCTCGAGTGGACGGAGATCATCATCATCTTCGTGCCGATTTTCCTGCCGCTGCTGCCCCATTTTGGGATCGATCCATTGTTCTTCGGCATACTGGTGGCGCTCAATCTGCAGACGGCGTTCCTGTCGCCGCCGATGGCGATGGCCGCCTATTACCTCAAGGGCATCGCGCCGCCTCGCGTCACCCTGATTCAGATTTTCGACGGCTGTTACCCGTATCTTGCAATCATCATCCTCTGCATGGTGCTCGTATACGTGTTCCCCGGCTTGACAACCTGGCTGCCGAACCTGATCTACGGCTAGTCTTGCATGGATATTTCCCGTCATCTCAACTGGCTGTCCGCTTGCGACGCGGCGCGGGCCATTCGCGAGGGTCAGGTCAGCGCGGTCGATTTCGCGGAGGCGTGTCTTGCGCGCATCCGCGAAGCCGAGCCGGCGGTCCAGGCCTGGGCCTTTCTCGATCCTGCACACGTCCTTGCACAGGCATGCGCCCTTGACGACTATCGCAAGGCCGGCAACCCGCTCGGCCCGCTGCACGGCGTGCCGGTCGGGATAAAGGACATCATCGATACGGGCGACATGCCAACCGAGGACGGCACAGTGCTCCACGCCGGCCGCACGCCGGCTAAGGATGCCACGATCGTGGCCCGGCTGCGCGCCGCCGGCGCGATCATCATGGGCAAGACCGTCACGACCGAACTGGCCACGTATGCGCCCGGCAAGACGCGCAATCCCCACAATCCAGAACACACCCCGGGCGGCTCATCGAGCGGCTCTGCGGCGGCGGTCGCGAGCGGCATGGTTCCGCTGGCTCTGGGCTCGCAAACCAACGGATCGGTCGTACGTCCGGCGGCCTACTGCGGAACCTATGGTTTCAAACCGACCCACGGTCTCGTTTCCCGGCACGGCGTGCTGCGCCAGTCCGGCACTCTGGATCAGATAGGCGTGTTCGCCCGCACCATCGAGGACACCGCCCTCGTCTGCGAGCAGATCGCGGGACATGATCCCGAGGATCGGGCAACCGGCGTTCCGCGGGCGCGGATCCCCTTTCTGGACATCGCCACGCAGGAGCCGCCGTTTCCGCCGCGTTTCGCGTTCGTGAAGACGCCGATGTGGGAGCAGACGGAGGCGGACACGCGCGAAGCGTTTGGTGAACTGGTGGACCATCTCGCGGACCGGGTGGAGGAAATTGCGCTGCCCGACAGCGCGCGTGCGGCGCTCGACTGGCACCGCACGATCATGGAAGCCGAGATGGCGGCGAGCTATGTCACCGAGTATGAACGGGGCCGCGACAGGCTGAGCGAGTCGCTGAGCGCGCAGCTGGAACGCGGACGCCGGATAACGGCGCTCGACTATCAGAATGCCCTGACGCGCGTGCCTCAGGTCATCGAGGGGCTTCGCCAGCTTTTCGACCGCTATGACGCGATTCTCACTCCGGCAGCCGCGGGAACGGCACCGCGCGGCTTGGCATCCACCGGCAATCCGCTGTTTTGCACGCTATGGACGCTTGCCGGCATGCCTGCGTTGAACATGCCGATCATGAAGGGCGCCAACGGGCTTCCGCTGGGCGTGCAGCTCGTCGGCGCACGCGGCGACGATGCGCGCCTGCTGCGCACCGCACGGTGGCTCGCTGCCGTCACGAACCCGGACTCGCCGTCAGCCGGCGAAACCCCGGGAACCCCCTAGGAGAAGCGGCTCATGGTCTTCAGGATATTCGCCGGTATTGTCGCAGTGGTGCTTTTTCTCGCCTTCGTCGGGCCGGTCGCGGTAAAACTCAAGGATCTCTCGCTGGCCGTGGTCATCCTGATCGGCGTGGGCCTCATGTTGGTCGATCTCTGGCACTCGCTGCGCGAAAAAGACGAATAGGCGGGGAGCCCACCTGAATTCCCCTGCGCGCGAGCTGCGCTGGGCGGTCTTCGCGCTCGGCGCCGCCGCCTTCTGGCTGTCCTTCTTCCATCGCGTAGCACCCGCGGCCATCGCGGCGGAACTCACCGCGTCATTCGAGGTGACGGGCGCGGCCCTCGGCGCCCTTGCCGCCACCTATTTCTACGTCTACACCGTGATGCAGCTGCCGACCGGCGTGCTGGCCGATACGCTGGGCCCGCGCCGCGTGCTGACCGCCGGTGGCCTGGTCGCCGGTGTCGGATCGATCCTGTTCGGCAGCGCCGAGTCGATCGCCTGGGCCGCCACGGGACGCACTCTGGCCGGGCTCGGCGTGTCGGTCGCCTTCATTTCGCTGCTCAAGCTCAACGCAAACTGGTTTGACGAGCGACGCTTCGCCACCTC
>JBQTJV010000165.1:0-6880 GCA_052386775.1 Betaproteobacteria bacterium | reverse complement strand
GAATCGTTCCCCAAGGCGAGGAGTGGGTGGTCGAGCGCTTCGGCAAGTACGAGCGCACGCTGACCCCGGGGCTCAGCATCATCATCCCGTACTTCGACAAGGTCGCGTACAAGGTGGTCACAAAGGACATCATTCTCGATGTTCCCGAACAGGATGTCATAACCCGGGACAATGCCGTCATCATTACGAACGCCATCGCTTTCATCAAGGTCACCGACCCGGTAAAGGCAGTGTATGGCGTGACTGATTTCGCGGAGGCGATCCGCAATCTGGTGCAGACTACTCTGCGTTCCATTGTCGGCGAGATGGAACTGGATGCAGCGCTGTCCTCGCGCGAAAAGATCAAGGCACGGTTGAGGGAAATGATCTCCGACGAGGCGATCGACTGGGGGCTGACCATCAAGTCGGTCGAAATCCAGGACGTGAAGCCCTCGGACTCGATGGTGAAGTCGATGGAGTTGCAGGCTGCCGCGGAACGGGAGCGAAAAGCCGTGGTCACGCGGGCGGAAGGCGAAAAGCAGGCGATGATACTCGAAGCGGAAGGCCGCTTGGAGAGCGCCAAGCGCGATGCCGTCGCGCAGGTCACGCTCGCGGAATCCTCGTCGGCCGCCATCCAGAAGGTCGCGCAGGCCGTCGGCGACCGCGATACGCCCATGCTTTATCTGCTGGGCGAAAAATACATACTCGCGCTGGACCGCCTTGCCGCTTCAGGGAACAGCAAGATCGTCGTGCTGCCTGCCGATCTCCAGGATACGCTGCGCGGCATACTGGGCAGGGCCCGGCCGTAAGGCGCCTCAGCTTTTCACTCGCAGCAAGCGCTGCTGCTCGCGCTGCCATTCCCTTTCTTTGGTCGCCTGACGCTTGTCGTGCTGCTTCTTGCCCTTGGCGAGCCCGATGTCGAGCTTCACGCGGCCGCGGCTGTAGTGCAGGTCGAGGGGGACCAGCGCGTAACCGGCGCGCTCCACGCTGCCGATCAGCTTGTCGATCTCCGCGGCATTCAGCAGAAGTTTCCGCGTGCGCGTGGGATCGGGAGAGATGTGGGTCGAGGCGGTGGGCAGCGGGGTGATGTGGCAGCCGATCAGGAAGATTTCGCCGTGACTTACGATCACGTACGCCTCTCTTAACTGGACCCGCCCGGCCCGGATCGCCTTGACCTCCCAGCCTTCCAGGGCGATTCCGGCCTCGAATCGCTGCTCGATGAAATAGTCGTGAAAGGCTTTCTTGTTCTGGGCGATGCTCATGAGGGTGCGCTGCGGTGACGGGATGGTATTCTAGCAGCCCGCGCTGTACCAGCCGCCCCGGTGGCCGCAGCGTCACACATAAAAACTTGCATGCCGGAAATCGTCAAGACCGTGCTGGTTGAGCATTCAGCGGAGGACATGTTCACTCTGGTCGATGCCGTAGAGCGCTATCCGGAGTTTCTTCCGTGGTGCGGCGGCGCGAGCGTGGCCCATCGCGACGACATTACGACGCGCGCCACCATCCAGATCAACTACCGCGGCATCAAGCAAAGCTTTACCACGCAGAATACCAAGTCGCCGCCGCAAGCGATGTCAGTCAGGCTCGTGGAAGGGCCGTTCCGGACGCTCGATGGCGACTGGCGTTTCCTGGCCCTGTCTGGCGGCGGCTGCAAGATCGAGTTCCGGCTGCATTACGAATTTTCCAGCCGCATTCTCGAGAAACTCGTGGGCCCGGTGTTCCACTATATCGCCAATACCATGGTCGATGCGTTCGTTCATCGGGCAGATGCAGTCTATGGCAGCCGATAAACGCAGGCTCAGAGTCGAAGTGGTTTATGCCCGCGCGGAGGAGCAGTTGCTGCTGGAGCTGGAAGTGGAACCGGGCACTACCCTCTACCAGGCGATCGAACGATCGGGTATAGCGCGCCACTTTCCGGATCTCGACCCGTCGCGCGCGGCCGTAGGAATTTTCGGCAAGCCGGCGAAGCGGGACGCGGTGTTGAAAGACGGGGACCGGGTGGAGATCTATCGCCCGCTGGTGGCGGACCCTAAAGCCTTGCGCCGGTCGCGCACGCGGCGCAGGACCTAGGACAGCCCTGCCGCAGGCGGCTATTTGCAGTTTGCATCGATGGAGCGTTGCGCTGTCGCCATTTCGGAGGCGTATTGTGCATCTTCGAGGAAGATGCGTTCGCCGGTCTTGGGATCGTACTTTACGACCCGGTTACCTGCCTGAAGGGTCTTGAGATAGGCGCGCGCATCGTTGCAGGCGCGCATGCGTTGCGCATCCTCGGCGGTTTTCTTGGTGTCTTTCGCCTCGGCTTCCTGCTTTTCCATCTGCCGCTTGCGGAATTCGGCGTCGCGCTCGGCGAGCGACTTGGGGGACGTCGATTCGGACGTTCCGGCGGGCGGCGCCGACCGGATACCGGTGGGCTGTTCCTTGGTGCCCGGCGGGCACTGATTCGCGTATTCCACTTTCCCATCCCGGCCCACGCACTTCATGAGTTGCGCGTGGGTGGTTCCGGATGCCGCCAGCAACACGATGAGCCCGATGATCGCTCTCACATTGTCTCCCGATATTGAGTTCGCCCCGCAGGGTATTTCACCTTAACTCCGTTCCGCGCGCAATTGCATGGTTCACGTAATAACGTCTTGTTAGATTTACGGTTTACCGACGCTTACGTATAATACGGCATTTGCGACGGAACAAGAACATGCGTGTGGTGCAGAAAGCCCTGACGTTTGATGATGTTCTGCTGGTCCCCGCCCATTCAAGCGTCCTGCCCCGCGATGTAAACCTTCAGACTCGCATCACCCGCAAGATAGCGCTCAATATTCCCGTCGCTTCGGCCGCGATGGACACCGTCACGGAGGCACGCCTCGCCATTGCAATGGCGCAGGAGGGCGGCATCGGCATCATTCACAAGAACATGTCGCCGAAGGCTCAGGCAGCGGAAGTGTCCAAGGTCAAGCGCTACGAAAGCGGCGTGGTCAAGGATCCCATCACCATCAATGCCTCCATGACGGTTCGCGAGGTCCTCGATCTCACGAGCCGCCACAAGATTTCGGGACTGCCCGTGGTGAACGCGACTGGCAAGGTCGTCGGCATCGTCACCAACCGCGACCTGCGGTTCGAGACCCGGCTCGACCAGCCGGTGAAGAACATCATGACGCCGCGCGAGCGGCTCGTCACGGTACGGGAAGGCGCGCCGCGCGAAGAGGCGCTCGCGCTCATGCACAAGCATCGGCTCGAACGGGTGCTGGTCGTGAACAAGAATTTCGAGCTGCGGGGGCTGATCACCGTCAAGGACATTCTCAAGTCCTCGGAACATCCCCATGCCTGCAAGGATCCGCTTGGCCGCCTGCGCGTCGGCGCTGCGGTCGGCGTCGGTGAAGGAACGGAGGAACGCACCGAGGCGCTCATCGAAGCGGGCGCGGACCTGATCGTCGTAGACACCGCGCACGGACACTCCAGGGGCGTGCTCAGTCGCGTGAAGTGGCTGAAGCGCACTTATGCAAAGACGCAGGTGGTAGGCGGCAACATCGCCACCGCGGCAGCCGCCAAAGCCCTGATCGACAATGGCGCGGACGGCGTCAAGGTCGGCATCGGCCCGGGGTCGATCTGCACCACCCGCATCATCGCGGGCATCGGCGTGCCGCAGATATCCGCTGTGGCGGATGTCGCCAAGGCGCTGGCGAAGACCGACGTCCCGGTGATCGCCGACGGGGGTATCCGCTACTCCGGAGACATCGCCAAAGCCATTGCCGCCGGTGCGCATCTGGTGATGATCGGCGGGCTTTTTGCCGGCACCGAGGAATCTCCCGGCGAAATCGAGCTGTATCAGGGCCGCTCGTACAAGGCGTATCGCGGTATGGGATCGCTCGGCGCGATGCAGCAGGGCTCCGCCGACCGTTACTTCCAGGAGGTCGACGAACTCGACACCGAGAAACTGGTGCCGGAAGGCGTCGAGGGCCGCGTCCCGTACAAGGGCGGCCTGGTGCCGTTGATTCAGCAGCTCATGGGAGGGCTACGCGCCAGCATGGGATACCTCGGATGCGCAACCATCGATGACGTGCGCCGTAAGGCCGAGTTCGTCGAAGTGACGGTCGCAGGTATCCGCGAATCGCACGTCCACGACGTGCAGATCACGAAAGAAGCCCCGAACTACCGAATCGAGTAGATGCAGCACGACAAGATCCTCATCCTCGATTTCGGCGCGCAGTATTCACAGCTCATCGCCCGGCGGGTGAGGGAAGCGCAAGTCTATTGCGAGTTGCACCCGTGGGACGTCAGCGAGCAGTTCCTCCGCGACTTCAATCCGCGCGGCATCATCCTCTCCGGCGGCCCGGCCTCGGTATGGGAGGGCGGCACGCCCCGGGCACCACAGAATGTGTTCGAACTCGGTGTTCCGGTGCTCGGCATCTGCTACGGCATGCAGACCATGGCGGCCCAGCTCGGCGGCCAGGTCGAGATGGGACGGGTGCGCGAGTTCGGCTATGCGGAAGTTCGTGCGCGCGGACATTCCGCACTGCTGCGCGGCCTGCAGGACCGCATCACCGTCGAGGGGCACGGACTGCTCGACGTGTGGATGAGCCATGGCGACAAGGTGAATGCGGTGCCGCCCGGCTTCAAGGTCATTGCCAGCAACGCCGCCACCCCGATCGCCGGTATGGCCGACGAAGCACGCAAGTTCTACGGCGTGCAGTTCCATCCGGAAGTCACGCACACGCTGCAGGGCAAGGCGATCATCGAGCGCTTCGTGCGCGAGATCTGCGGGCTCGCGGGCGACTGGAAAATGCCCGACTACATCGAGGAGGCGGTTGGAAAGATCCGCTCGGAAGTCGGCAGTGACGAAGTGGTCCTCGGGCTGTCAGGTGGCGTGGATTCCGCGGTCGCAGCGACGCTGATCCATCGTGCGATCGGCCGGCAGCTTACCTGTGTTTTCGTGGACAACGGGCTGTTGCGGCTCAACGAAGCGCAACAGGTGATGGAGACGTTCGCCCGCAATCTGGGCGTCAAGGTGATCCAGGTCGATGCGCGCGAGCAGTTTCTCGGGCATCTCAAGGGCGTCACCGACCCCGAGCAGAAGCGCCGGATCATCGGGCGGGAGTTCGTGGAAGTCTTCCAGCGCGAGGCCGCGCGCCTGCCGCAGGTGAAATGGCTCGCGCAGGGCACGATTTACCCGGACGTGATCGAGTCGGCGGGCGCGAAAACCAAGAAGGCGCACACCATCAAGTCCCACCACAATGTTGGCGGTCTGCCCGAGACCTTGCATCTCAAGCTGCTCGAGCCGCTGCGCGAGCTGTTCAAGGACGAAGTGCGCGAGCTGGGGATTGCGCTGGGGTTGCCGCGGGATATGGTTTTCCGCCACCCGTATCCGGGACCGGGCCTGGGCGTGCGCATCCTTGGCGAAGTGAAGGGCGAGTATGCCGATTTGCTGCGTCACGCCGACGCCATCTTCATCGACGAACTGCGCACTTCAGGCTGGTACGACAAGACCGCGCAGGCTTTTGCCGTGTTCTTGCCGGTGCAATCGGTGGGCGTGATGGGCGACGGCCGCACCTATGAATATGTCGTCGCCTTGCGCGCGGTGCAGACCGAAGACTACATGACGGCGCACTGGGCGGAACTGCCTCACACGCTGCTTTCCAAGGTTGCGAACCGCATCATCAACGAGGTGCGCGGCATCAATCGCGTGGTCTACGACATCTCCAGCAAGCCCCCGGCGACCATCGAGTGGGAGTAGGGGGGACGTTCCTGGTTTGATGCACGCTCGACGGGCAATCGAATGCATTGATCGCTGCTTGCGTGCCTGAGCATCTCTTGTTTAATGCTCTTGCTGTGGCGGTCGTTGACTTAGGTTCTCTTTGTGGGTCGGGGACCGGGGCATCGATAATCACGGTTGACGTTAATCACGCATGGCGTTACTATTGTAACGGTGGCGATCAAGACGTTCAAGTGTGCCGACACCGAGGCCTTGTTCGGTCTGCGTCGCGTGGCGCGCTTCGCCAACATCGAACGCCCGGCGCTGCGCAAGTTGAAGCAGCTGGACCTGGCACGACGCATCGACGACCTGCGCGCACCACCGGCGAACCGCCTGGAGCAGCTGAAAGGCGATCGTGCTGGCCAGTGGAGCATCCGCGTGAACGATCAGTTCCGTATCTGCTTTCGCTGGACGGGTGCCGATGCCGAAGACGTCGAGATCGTGGACTATCATTAACGGAGATCGACATGAGCAGGAAACTCAAACCCGTGTCGCCCGGCGAGATGCTGGCCGAGGAGTTCTCGAAGCCCTTGGGCATGAGCAACTATCGGCTGGCGAAGGAGATCGGCGTGCCCGCGCAGCGCATCGGCGAGATCCTCGCTGGTAAGCGCGCCATCACCGCGGACACCGATCTGCGGCTGTGCCGCTTCTTCGGGCTCTCAGACGGCTGGTGGTTGCGTCTACAGGCAGACTACGACACCGATCTCGCGAAAGCGACGCTCGCGAAGGCACTCGCGAAGATCAAGCCATGGAAGGAAACAGCGGAGCAGACCGCGGATGCGCACTGATTCGCGGCATCCCCTGCGGCAGCGCTGTGACGGTAAAAAAATTGCCACAAATATTCTTTGCGACAACATGTTAGGGTATTTGATGCCCGCGTTTTTTTGGGGCCGTCTCGAACAACAGAAGGGCACGTTGAGTCTGCCACGGCGCGCTGCAGGAAGCGATAGATCTCGATACATCTCGAAAGGTAGCCCACGCACGAGCGCCGATCGTCCTCGATACATATCGATAGATGGTGAATGCTGTTTTCGGGGATCCCAGTGAGAATGACGGTAAATCTGACGGTAAAAATTCAACTCGGAGCCGAGCGCTTCCGACGGAACAACGGGTTACCTGAGCCGTTGATGATTGAATGGGAATGAGCCATGAGCCTTG
>JBQTJV010000164.1:0-17172 GCA_052386775.1 Betaproteobacteria bacterium | reverse complement strand
GGCGTCTGGGTCTTGAGTCCCGCCGCCTTGAGCAGCTCGAGACACGTCGAGGAGAGATGCCGCACCCGCTGCTCGATGTGATCCAGGCCGATCGACTGAATGAACTCGGCGCCGTGACGCAGCACCCTGATGCCGAGAAAATTGGGATTGCCGCCTTCGAAGCGGTGTGCGGTCCGCACGTAATCGAACTGGCTGTTGACGTGGGCGCGCGCCGCCGCCTCGGCGGCCGGTGCCTTCACCCAGTCGGTTCGCAACTCGTTCACCAGTTCCTCGCGGCAGTAGACGATGCCCGAGCCGGTCAGGCCAAACAGACCCTTGTGGCCGCCGATCGCGATCACATCCGCGCCGAGCGCATGGAGCGGCGCGGCCAGGATGCCGGCCGCCTGCACGCCGTCCACCACCAGCCGGGCGCCGCGCTCGCGGCACACGCGGCCCAACTCCGGCAGGTTGACGCGGTAGCCGTTGCCATACGTGACGTAGGCGGTCGAAACCACGCGGGTGCGCGCGTCCCATTTCTCGAGGAACGCTTCGAGCGGCAGCCGGCCGTTCCGGTTGCGCGCGTAGCGCAATTCCACGCCTTTCGCTTCCCAATGCTTCCACACCCAGACATTGGCCACGTGTTCCATGTCGGTGAGGAGGATGTTGTCGCCGGGGCGCAGGTCGAATCCGTGGGCCGCGATGTTGAGGCCTTCGGTGGTGTTCTTGGTGAACGCGATCTCGTTCGGTTTGGCGCCGAGCAGCCGCGCCATGTTCTCGCGCGTCCGGGCGACGTTGGCTGCGGACCAGGCCTCCCCGCCCGCGTTTTCCACCACGTCGCGCCAGTACTCGCACATCGCGCGTTCCTGGGCGAGCGGCGGAACCGTCTTGCGTGCGACGTCCACATAGGTCCAATGGACCAGTGTGGGAAACTCCCTTCTCAGTGCGGCCCAGTCCGGCGCGGTCATCGGGCTATATCGGCTTGATCTGTACCTTGCGGAACCGGACTTCGCCCTGGCCGTACTGCAGTGCGATCGGACCGCCCTTCAGCTTGCTGTCCCGCGCCTCGGCGGTGTAATGGCCGTTGAGCCAGACGGTAATCTGGTTTCCCCGGACGGTGATCTCGTAAGTGTTCCATTTGCCGCCGGCCTTGGGCATGGGGTTGACCGGCGTGATGTGCATGATGGCGCCGGTGCCGAACAGCGGATCGGGGCGCTGGTCGAAGATATTCGCTTCGTAGCAGCTCGTATCCGTGATCTTCTTGCGGTCGGCGCAGCGCATATAGATGCCGCTATTCGCGTTGTGACTCGCCCAGAACTCCACCCTTAACTGGAAATCGGTGTAATTGTTCTTGGAGACGAGAAAACTGCTCCCCTTGGCCGTCTGGGCATCGGCCACGACGCTGCCGCGATAAATCCTCCAGTTGGCGGTGCCGACGCGGTCCCAGTTCTTGCTGAGACTCTCCTCGGAGCCGTCGAACAGCGTGACCCAGCCCTCATCGTTCAGCACGGGCGGTCTGCCTGTGCACCCGGCGACGGTAAGCATAATGGCAACGAACCCTATGGCGGCAGCAAACAGGCGTTTCATCGTAGTCCCCCCTTGGTTTGGACGTATTCCGGTACGGCGGATAAGCCTACCCGTACCCGAGGCATTCTTCAAATTCCGGTCCGGCGCGTTGAAAGCCGCCACCCGCCTGCAATTTTCGCATACCGCCCACGACGGGCGCATGGGATGCGACCGCTTTCGATGATCGCTGAAAGCTATTCGTCGCGCCCGTAGTGGATGCGGCGATAGGGCAGCGTGATGACGCTCCGCGCGATGCGCACGTCGAGCATCATCGGCCCCGGATTCTTCACCCATTCGAGGGCCGCTGCACGCACTTCGTCGGCACTGCGGCAGAGCTTGCCCCTGCCGCCGAACGCCTGGCCGACCGCGCCGAGATCGGGCGTCGGGATGGTCGAGAGTTCCGCATCCATGCCGTGCGCGTCGAGCTTGTAGTATTCCGAGCCGAGCGCCTGGTTGTTCATTACCACCACGAGCAGCGGCATCTTGTAGCGCACCATGGTGTCGAATTCGGCGAGGTGCATCATGACGCTCGCGTCTCCGTCGACCAGAATCGCCGGTTTGTTGCCCATGGCCATCACGCCGCCCATCGCGGCGGGCAGCATCTGCCCGATGCAGCCGAAGAAGTGGCTTGCCAGCACCACCGGCCGCTGGCGCCGGAACAGGATGTTGGAGAAGCCGGCGGTGCAGCCGCTGCCGGTGAAGAGGCTGATGGCGGCTGGCACCACTTCGTCCAGCGTGTTGACCACCTCGCGCGGGTCGGCGTAGCCCGGCTCGATCAGGAACTCGGTGCGGTCTTCATAGTGGCCGGTCAGCCGTTTTTTCACATCCGGCGTGCGATAGCCGACCGATTTCACTCCCCGCTTTTCCAGCGCCTGCAGCAACGCTTCGACGCCCGCTTTCGCGTCCGCCTGCACATAACAGTCCGCCGCTTTCCCGCCGAACATCATCACGTGCGGCTTGACGTCGATGTGCACGAACTTCGAGTTGGGATAAAGGTAACCGTGCTCGGTGGTGTAGCGGTTGAGGCTCGCGCCGATGCCGATCACGCAGTCGGCTTCCTCCATCAACTGGATCGCCGTCCGGGTCGCATACAGGCCGGACACGCCGATGTGGAAGGGATCTTCGCTCAACCACGTCTTGGCCATCAGCGAAGTGGCGATCAGGGCGCCGCAGCGCTCGGCCAACTGCAGGACTTCCTTGCCGGCACCGGACCAGCGTGCACCGCGCCCGACGAGGATCACCGGCTTCCTGCTCTTGGCGATGAGGTCGGCCGCGCGCTCGATGGAATCCTGATCCGGCTGCACCGGCCGCGGCGCGAACAGCGTCGAGGAGGGCTTATATGGCTCGTCGTCCTCGAAAGTCTTCTGCTGGATGTCCATCGGCGCGCTCAGCATGATCGGGCGCGATTCGAGCTTCGCCAAGTAGAACGCCTTGCGCACCACTTCGTCGGTGCTTTCGGCGGAGTTGAGGCGCACGAACCCGGCCTCGCAGGCGGCGGCGAAGCGGCCCTGATCGAGCCGCTGGTTGTACTCGTCGTCGTTGGTCGGATGCTCGCCGCAGAAGGTGACGATCGGCGATTCGGCACGAGCGGCAGTCAGAAAAGCGGTTGCAAGTTGCGAGACGCCGGGGCCGCAGGTCGCGGTCGCGACACCCGGTGTGTGAGACACGCGCGCCCAGCCGTCCGCCATGCCAAGACCGGCACCCTCATGGCGCACCTCGAGCATCTTGACGCCGAGCTTGTCCAACTCGGTCATCCAGTACATGTTGCCGTCGCCCATGATGCCGAAAAGGTGCGTCACTCCCTCGGCCGCGAAGGCCTGCGCCAGTCTTTGGTATACCTTCATGTCGGCTCTCCCGTCGAAGTGTTCTTGCAGCGCTCGGCCAGCCGCTCGGTGAAGTCGGCCGTCATGCGCTTGACCACGATTTTCGCGCCGCTCTCGACCAGCGAGGCGAGGCGCCCCGTGATCTCGACTTCCGCATCGATCGGAATGATCGTTCCGGGGGCATCCGCCTGCTCCATCGCCTGGAAGCTCATCGAGGCGTGCACTCGCGTGCCGCCCTGATTGTCCTTGCCGCGGGTGTTGACGTGTCCCGAGCGCGTCGCCCCATCGAGTTCGAGCGCGACGCGTGCCTGAAACGTCACCTTGGCGGGACCGAACTTGACCACGAGCGTAGCGTCGAACGAGCCGTCGTCATGCGCCGCTCCCAGTGAGGCGCCCGGCACGCACTCCACGACCGCCCGCGGATCGGACAGGATAGCCCATACCGCGGACGGCGCCGCCGGCACCTCGATGCGCTCGCTGATCTCGATCATGCTGGTCGCAGATTATAGAGACCGGCAGCGGGTGCGCGGCGCTTAGTCCACTTTATGGGCCCGCGAGGATGGCTTGACGTCAGCCGGCGTATCGGTCCGGCCCGGGACCAAAAACTCCAGCGCGTTGTGCTCGACCTCGATCGTCAACGCGCCGGGGGCCTTGGAGCGTGCTTTCTCTTTCTTGGGGAAGACGGCGTCGTCGATATGCACGTCGAATCCCGTCCACCGGGCTTCCACGCGGGAGGCCTTGAACGTCGTGAAATCCGGGGGCATCGTCACGCCTTCCTGCCAGCTGGAAAGGTAGTCGTCCAGCTTGCGCCGATGTTTTTCCGCAATGAGCACGATGTCGAACTCACCGTCGTCCGTCACGCTCTTGGGCGCGAGGTAGAGATTCGGTCCCACGAACTCCATGTTCATCACCTCGAACAGGATGTACTCACCCGAATGCGCTTCGCCGTCGAGCTTGATGTCGAGCTTCAAAGGCTTGCATTTCTTCAGCCGTTCTCGCATGACCTGCTTTGCGTAGGTCGCTTTAGCCTCGGCGTCCTCGAGTTCCTCCATGGTGGGATTTGCGTCCACTTCCGGAATGGCGACTGCGAAAAGCCCTGCACCGACCGCCTCGATGAAGTGGCGGGATTTCCACGGTCCGCTCACCACGCCGGCATCAACGCGCTTGCGCTGCGCGCCGTCCCATCCCGCGATCAGCTCGTCGATCGGCATATGCCGCACGCCGAGGGATTTCGAAATGTTGTTCGCAGTCCCCATGGGCAGCACCGCGATGGGTGTATCGCGCCCGATCACGCGCCGTGCGGCGCGGGCCACCGTGCCGTCGCCGCCGGCCACCGCCAACAGGTCGTACTTCTCTTCCTTGAGCGCCGCCTTCCACTTCTTGCCGTGCGCCGAGCAGTACTCCAGCTCGTGTCCGGCGTCCTGGATGAGCTGCTTCAGTTTCTTGGCGCCGGGCGTGGAGTCGTCGCCGGCGCCGGGATTGTGGACCAGCAAGACCCGCATCGTGTGGAACCCGGGAGGAAAAATGAAACCAAACCCTAAGACATGGGTTTACGCATTCTGGTTTCCAACGACGACGGGGTTTACAGCCCGGGGCTCGCCGCGCTGGCTGAGGCGGCTGCCGAGTTCGGCGAGGTGCGCGTGGTCGCGCCGGACGTCGAGATGTCGTCCGCGGGACATTCCATCACCGCGTGGCGGCCGCTCAGCTACAAGCCGACGCAACTCAGCGGCATCGAGGCCTACCGCGTAAACGGCACACCCGCCGACTGCGTGGCGCTCGGCACCGCGGAGTGGGAGGGCATCGACGTCGTGCTCTCGGGCATCAACCTGGGGAGCAACGTCGGTCACGGCCTCTGGCATTCCGGCACGCTGGCGGCGGCGAAGCAGGCGGCGCTGATGGGGCTGCGCGGCATCGCCCTCAGCATCCCGGTGCCGAAGGACGAGCCCGATTTCGAGGTGCTGCGTCCCGCGATCCGCGAAGTCCTGCAACTGCTGCTCCCGGACAGGGCGCTGTCGCTCGTCAACGTCAACTTTCCGCACGAGCGGCCGCGCGGCGTGATGTGGACGCGGCAGTCGATCCGCCTCTACGACGGCAAGGTGATGCCCGGCGAAGACCCGATGGGGCGCAAGCACTTCTGGTTTACGGTGGTGCCGATCACCGAAACGGACGAGGGCACCGACCGCTGGGCGCTCGAGCAGGGGTACATCTCCATCACCCCGCTGCGGCTCGATCTCACCGACGAGAAAAAACTCGCCGCCATGCAGGCGAAGCACGAAGAAAGAGCCCAGCCCGAGCCCGTTGCAAAATCCCGGCGCGGGCCGGTTGCCGGCTGACGCAACTTCGGATACGCCCCGCGGTCAGACCTGAAACGCTGCTGGCATATCGGCAAGGCCTTGCGCGCACCATCCAGCTCGACGCAAAGGAATACGGATGAACAACATCATTTACATCATCGGCTTGATCGTGGTCATCATCGCGATACTGTCGTTCTTCGGGCTGCGGTAGCGCGTCGTCATGTGAGGCAAACCGCGCACGACCCGGTCTGGGCGTCAGGCTTGACGCTATAATTTCCTCCGCTTTCCTGCGTCAGCAGTAAGGGGACGGCGGAGCGCTTCGCTCGGCCGGGCGCAGGCACAAGGGGAGCAGATCATGGCTATCGTTACTCGCACGAAGTGTGCGCTCGTCGTGCTTTTCGGTGCGCTCGTCGGCGGTGCCGGCGGTGTCGCGACGGCGCAGGAATATCCCGTCAAGCCGGTCCGGATGGTGGTGCCGTTCCCGCCGGGGGGATTCTCGGATGTCTTCGCCCGCATCATTGGCGGCAAGATGAACGAGTCGTGGGGACAGCAGGTCATCGTGGACAACCGGCCCGGCGCCGGCGGCAACATCGGCGCGGATATCGTCGCCAAGAGCCCGCCCGACGGCTACGCGCTGGTGATGGGCACCATCGGCACGCACGCCATCAACGTCACGCTGTTCCGTAAGCTCCCCTACGATCCGATTCGGGACTTCGCCGCGGTGGCGTTCGTTGTGGGCGCCGACGGCTTGCTGGTGGTGCATCCCTCGTTGCCCGTCAAATCGCCCCGGGAGTTGATCGCCCTCGCGCGCGGCAAACCGGGTGCGCTGACCTACGCCTCGGCGGGCGGCGGCACCACCAGCCATCTGGCTGGCGAGCTGTTCAAGAGCATGACGAAAACCGACATCACGCATGTTCCGTACAAGGGGAATGTTCCCGCGATCACCGATCTGCTGTCGGGACAGACGACGATGCTGTTCGCAACGCTGCCCACCGTCTTGCCGCAGGTGCAGGCGGGGCGACTGCGCCCGCTCGCGGTACTGGGTGCGACCCGTTCAGCGGCGCTGCCGGAAATGCCCACGCTCGCCGAGGGCGGTCTGAAAGGATTCGAAGTCAGCAACTGGACCGGCGTCTACGCGCCCGCGGGCACGCCGGCTGCTATCGTCGGCAAGCTCAACGCCGAGATCGTGCGCATCATGCGCCTGCCGGAGGTGCAGGAACGACTGCCCAGGCAGGGCCTCACCTTCGTGCCCATGACGCCGCAGCAATATGCCGACTTCACGCGCTCGGAGCGGGACAAATGGGGGGCGCTGGTGAAAGCGGTGGGCGCGCGCGCCGACTGATCGCAGCGGCGTAGCACACCGCCGCCCGCTACGCGGGGTCCATGCCTTTCCTGCGGATCACCGGCGCCGCCTGAGGCGCCTTGAGATACGCGATCAGCGCGCGGGCGGCATCCGGCGCCTGAACCTGGGCGTGCAGCCCGGCGGAGAAGACCGTGATTTCCTGAATCTCGGGCGGCAGCGGGCCGATGATGTCGATGCCGCCGACGGGCAGCAGCTCGCTCATCTGCTGAAAGCCCAGTTCGGCCTCGCCGCGCGCGACCACTGCGCCCGCCGGCTCGCCTTGTACCTGCCGCACCTTGTCCCTGATCTGCGGCGCGATCCCCATGCGTTCGAAGAGGTCCGCGAGATAGATGCCGCTCGGTCCGGTGGAGTAGACGACCGATGTCGCCGAGAGGACCGCGCGCTTGAGCGCATCGGACGAGGCGATGTCCGGTCGCGGCGCCCCCGCGCGCACCGCAACCCCGATGCCCGAGCGCGCGAGCGGGAAGCGCTCGGCGACGATGCCGGCCTTCATGAGTTCGGCCAGCGCGGTGTCGGAAAGTATGACCACATCGGTGGTCTCGCCGCCTTTCAGGCGGTTCATCATCTGCACGCTCGGCACCCAGGTATTCGTCACCCGGTGGCCGCTGGCGCGCTCGAAATCGGGCAGCAGCTCGAGATAGGCTTCCCTGAACGCCGCTGATGCCATCACTCTGATCTCGGACATGCGATCTACTCCGGTGGATTGCGATGCCGTGAGAGGAACGCCCCGACTGCGCTCACGAACCCATGAGGGTTGTCGAGCGTCACGTGATGATCGCTCGCCTGCACTTCGGCGAGCTCGGCGTGCGGACAGCGCGCGCGGATCTGCGAAACGACCTGCGGCGAGACGCGCTCGCTTTTCGCTCCCTTCACCAGCAGCGCCGGGATCTTGATGTTGCTCCAGTACGGGATGCCGTCGAGTTCCGGGCGCTGCACGTACACGTTGCGGTCGAATTTGTGGCGCCATCCGCCGTTTCCGGTTCGCCGCGCGCTGTTCCGCGCGACGTGGTGCAGGATGTCCGGGTCGGGAACGCTGCCGGGCGGGCGCAGCCGGAATCGCGCGACGAATTCTTCGAGGCTCGCATAGTCGCGTCCCGGGCGATTGCCGACTTCACGCATGGCGGCAAGGCGATCCTCGGACATACGCATGGTGGTATCGACGACGATGAGTTGCGCGACGCGCCCGGGGTGGGTGGCGGCGTAGAGCAGCGACACCATGCCGCCCATGGAGTGGCCGACCAGCACGAAATCGCGCAGATCGAGCCGCTCCACCGCTTCGGCGAGATCCTTCGCGTAATCCTCGTAGGTGTAAGCGGGCGGGTCGACCCATGCGCTGTCGCCGTGACCGCGCTGGTCGAGCGCGCGCACGTGGTAGCCGGAGGTGAAGCCGCCCGCGATGAAATCAAACCAGTGCCCGTGCGCTGCGCCACCGTGCAGGCACAGCATGGCGGGCCTGCCTGGCGTGCCGTAATCGAGACAGTGCAACCGCCCGGCGCGGGTTTCGACAAAGGCGTCGGTATAGCGCGCCGCCCTTGGCATGCTGCTCGTTTCGGCCTTCACCGGGCTACGACGCCAGCGCGGCGACCGTGAGCCCCCGTACGTTGTTTTTCCCGATGAGTTGCGCGACGAGGCCCGATTTCTTCACGTCCTCGGCGAATTCGCACAGGTAACGCGCGCCTTGGGGGCGCCCCTTCGGCGTGCCGATCGCCTGCTGAACCGCGGTAAAGCGCCCGTCGAGGATGCGCGACCCGGGAAGATTCTTCTGGTCCGTGATGAGCCGCGGCTTCAGTCCCGCCAGCGCCTCGAGCTTGTCGTCGACGAAGCGTTTGAAGACGTTGTCGGCGCCGGTCTCGCGAACGAGCTGGGCATGCTTCAGGTTGCGCGTCAGGTAGAGGTCGTACGCGCTCTTGCCGGAAATCGCGATGCGCACCCCGTCGCGGTCGACCTCGGCGATGCTCTGGATCGGCGAATCCGGCGGCACCAGGTAGGTCGCTTCGATCTCGACATAGGCGGCCGTAAAATCGATTTCGTTCGCGCGCTGCGGCTCGGCGCCGAGAAAGCCGACGTCCCAGACGTTGGACTTCGCCGCATCGGCAAGCTTGCCCGGCGATTCGTACGGAAGAATGACGGCAGACACGCCGAGACGACGCGCCAGCTCGCGTCCCAGGTCGACCGCCACGCCTGCGTGTTCGCCGTTCGGTTCCGTGCGTGTCAAAAGGAAGTTGGACAGGTTGATGCCGACGCGCAGTGTGCCGGTCGGAGCCAGTTGGGATTTTGCAGCAGCGGATGCTTCGGTCATGACCTGGTATACACCATTTGATGGGTGCTCGCCCTTCGACGCAGCTCAGGGCGAGCGGGTGACAAAAAGAACCGTTCGTGGTGAGTTGCAGCCTGTCCTGAGCCTATGTCGAAGGGAACCATGAACGGAGAGTGTGATTACCCGCTATTCCACCTTGATGCCGGCGGACTTGAACACGGTCTTGTAGTTCTCGATTTCGGCCTTGAGCAGTTTTCCGAGCTCGGCTGCACCCAGGCTGTGGGCTTCCAGTCCCTGCTTCAGCATCTGCTCCTTGGTGTCGGCCGCGCTGGCGATCGCGACCAGCTCGGATTCGAGCCGCTTCAGGACTGCCGGCGGTGTTCCGTTGGGTGCGAAGAAACCGAGCCACAGCGCCACGTTGAAACCCGGATAACCGGATTCCGCGACGGTCGGCACGTTGGGCAGCGACTCCGAGCGTTTTGCCGTGCTGATGGCGAGCGCCTGTACGCGCTTGGTGCTGACGTGCGGCAGCAGCGGCGGCAGCGCACCGAAGAGTGCCTGCACTTCTCCGGCCAGCACCGCGGTCGTCGCCGGACCGTTGCCCTTGAACGGAATGTGCGCCATGTCGAGTTTGGCTCTCGTGGTGAGCGTCGCCATGACCAGATGCGTGGTGGTCGCCGTGCCCGCCGAACCGTAATTGAGTTTGCCCGCCCGTTGCCGGACGAAGGAAATGAACTCGCCGAGGTTCTTCGCCGGCACGCTGGAATGGACGACCAGCAGATACGGGGCGTTGGCGACCAGCGCGATGGGCGCAAAGTGCTTGACCGGGTCATAGCGCAGCTTGGGATACGCCGCGACTGCGATCGCATGCGTGGTGGTCGTCCCCATCGTAAGCGTATAACCGTCGGGATTGGCGTTGGCCGCCAGCTCCGTGCCGAGCGTGCCGCCCGCGCCGCCACGGTTGTCGATGATCACCTGCGTGCCGAGACGATCCCCGAGTTTCTGTCCCACGATCCGTGCCACCGTGTCGGTGTTGCCGCCGGGCGCAAAGCCCACGATCAGGCGGATCGGCTTGTTGGGATAGGCCTGCGCCACTGCGCTGCCGGCGTATCCCAGCGCCAGCATCACGAACACATAACGGCCGAACTTCATGTCTTTCCCCTTTGTTGGATGCGGGCGTGCGGCTTTACCTGCGCGCGCGAAATCGGATATCGTCGCCACCTTACCAACACGAGTGGAAATTGACAATGCGCGTGGCTTTCATCGGCTACGGCGAAGTAGCGGCCGCATTTTCCGCCGCGCTCGCAGCCCGCGGCATCGAGGTCGCGGCCTACGATGTGCTGCTCGACCAGCCGGGCGGGGCCGGGCGCCTCGAAGCGCGTGCCGCCGGGACGAAGATCGACTTCTGCCTGCTGCCCGAGGCGATCGGCAAGGCGGCGTACATCCTGTCCACGGTGACGACGAGCGTGGCGCAGGAGGCGGCACAGCGTTGTGTTCCGCATCTGCGTGCCGGTCAGACCTATGTCGACTTCAACGCAACCGAGCCCGCGCTCAAATCGGACATCGAGCGCATCGTGACGCCGTCGGGCGCAGCCTTCGTGGAAGGCGCCGTCCTGGGCGCCGTGGGTGTCACCGGTGCCAGGACCGAGATTCTGCTCGGCGGTCCGCACGCGCGGCGCGCCGAGCGCGATCTCGCGGGCGGGATGGGGCTCAACGCCCGCTTCTACAGCGAGGAGATCGGCAAGGCGTCGATGTTCAAGAATCTGCGCAGCGTGTTCTCGAAAGGGCTCGAAGCGCTCCTGATCGAATTTTTGACCGCGGGCGAGCGTGCCGGCATCCGGGCCGACCTGTGGCGCGAAGTAACGGAGCTGTTCACCAATCACCCTTTCGAGAAGACCGCGTCGAACTGGGTGCGCACTCATGCCACCGCGCATGCGCGCCGTCATAGCGAGATGAAGCAGGTCGTGAACGTCCTGCGCCAGCTCGGCATCGACCCGACGATGACGCAGGCGACGGTGGATTTCTTCGCGCGTTCGGGAGACTTGGGCCTGCAGGACCGATTCGGCACGGTGCCGCAGAACCTGGACGACGTGGTGCGGTTTTTCAACGAGCGTTTGCACAGCGGAAAGGCGGAGTAGGCAGCATGAAACAGAACCGGATGAAGGAAAAACTCAAAGCCGGCAAGCCGGTGTTCGGCGTCTCGGTGATGATTCCCTCCCCGCAGATCGTGGAGATGGTGGCGGCGGCGGGATTCGACTGGGTGCTGCTCGATTGCGAGCACGGCACGCTGACGCTGGAAAGCGTCGAGCTGATGGCGATGGCCGCCGAGGCGAGCGGCATCACGGCGATCGCGCGTCCGGTGACGCGCAGCGCCGAGCACATCCTGCAGGTGCTCGACCGCGGCGTAATGGGCGTGCAGGTGCCGCACGTGAATACCGCGGCGGAGGCGCGCGAAGTGCTCGCCGCGGTCAAGTATCACCCGGCAGGAAAGCGCGGGCTCGCGGCCGGCACGCGGGCGGCGGTGTACGACTCGCACGGCACGCTGGCCGATTACGTAAAGGCTGCGAATGAGGCAACGCTGATCGCGATCCAGCTCGAAGACCGGGAAGCGATCGAGAATATCGACGAATTGTTGAAAGTCGATGACATCGACGTCTTTTTCATCGGGCCTTCGGACTTGTCACAGTCGATGGGCTATCCCGGCAATCCAAAGGCGCCGCCGGTGGCGGAGGCGATCGAATCGAGCTTTCGCAAGATGGTTGCGGCCCGCCGCACGCCGGGCACGCCGGCCACGGCGGAGAACGTGCGCGAGACGATCGACAAGGGCGTGCGCTATATCTATACCCATCTGCCGCGGCTGCTGTCGGGCAGCGCAAAGGCGTACCTGAAGAACGCCCGAGGATAGCAGCGCATTGAGAAATGCGCCGAAATCACAATCGTCATGCCGGCCCAAGCCGGCCTCCAGTGAGGCGCCGATTCGATTTTCTGGACACCGGCTTTCGCCGGTGTGACGAGTCGTTTTTTCCTCTCAGTTCTGCTTGATGCCGGCGGACTTGATGAGCCTCGCCCAGCGGCTCGAATCCTGCGTGGTATAGCGATTCAATTCTTCGGTTGTCATGACGACAGGCTCGAGGCCCTGACCGCCGAGCCGCTCGCGGCTTTCCGCGTCGTTGAGCACCCGCGCGATATCCGCATTGAGCCGCTTGATGATCGCCGCCGGCGTTGCCGCAGGCGCAAACACGCCGTACCAGGTGATGAGTTCGAATCCCGGCACCGTCTCCGCGATCGGCGGCGTGTCGGGAATCACCGCAGAGCGCTTGTTGCCGCCGGTGCCGAGCAGCCGCAGCCGCCCCGCCTTCACATGCGCCAGCACCGTCGGCATGCTGGTGAACATGACCTGCACCTGTCCCGAGATGAGATCGGTCATCGCCGGCGCCGTCCCCTTGTAGGGCACGTGCACCAGTTTGGTACCGGTCAGCGCCTGGAACAGTTCGCCGCCGAGGTGCGGCGAGGTGCCGGTTCCCACGGAGGCGAAGTTGAGTACCCCGGGCTTCGATTTCGCCAGCGCGATGAGTTCGGTCACCGATTTTGCGGCAACCGAGGGGTGCACGACCAGAACCTGCGGGCTCTGCACCAGCATCGCCACCGGCGCGAAATCGCGGTGCGGATCGTACGGCACCTTGGGCAGCATCAACGGCGCGAGAAACGTGCCGCCGCCGGTGCCGAACAGCAGCGTGTAGCCGTCCGGCGCGGCGCGCAGGACGATCTCGCTGCCGATGATGGTGCCGGCGCCGGGGCGGTTGTCGACCACCACCTGCTGGCCGAGGAGCGGCGAAAGCTTTTGACCTACGAGGCGGCCGACGAAGTCCGTCGGCCCGCCGGGCGGATAGGGGATCACCAGCCGCACCGGTTTCGTCGGATAGGACTGCGCGGCCAACGCCGGGGAGATGGCCCATAGCAGTACGAAACCCAGCCAGCGCGCTGATTTCATCGCCTCGTTCTCCTCACTGCTGTTTGGCGAGCCCGAGTTCGGCGAGCACGCTCCTGAGATACGCCAGCTCGCGCTCGATTTCCGCGCGCAGCTCATTGCCCACCACGAATACCGGCGTCCAGTAATTCTTCTCGAGATCGGCGCGCCACTCGGTGGTCTCGGACATTTTGCGCAGCGCCTCCTCCCAGTACCGAACTTGCGCCGATGTAAGGCCTTTCGGGCCGTAGATCGCACGCCAGTTGCCGTAGACCACGTCGATGCCCTGCTCCCGCCAGGTCGGCGCCGTGGCGAGCACGCCGCTCGTAAAGCGCTGCGGACCGGCGACGCCGATCACGCGCATGCTGCCCGCCCCGACGTGCGCGACGGTGTTCGCCGCGCCCACCACCACTACTTCGATATGACCGCCCAGCAGATTGGTGATGGCCTCGGCCGAGCCCTTGTAGACGACCGGTTTCAGATCGCGCACGTTGCTCCCCACTGCTTTCACCAGCAGCCCGGCTGCGACGTGACGGCTGCCGCCGAAGGTGTTGGCGAAGCCGATGACCACCTTGCCCGGATCCTTGCGCAGCCGGTCGGCGAGATCCTTGCCGGTCTTGAGCGGAGACTCGGTCCGCACCGCGAACACGGCGTAGTCTTCGTAGAGCTGCGCGATCGACGTGAAATCGTGATGGGTCAGCGTGCTCGAGCCGACGATGTGGTTGCTCAGCAGGTTGCTGCTGCCGATGGCGAGATAGTGGGGATCGCCGGCGCGCTGCGCGACGTAGGTGTAGGCGATGCTGCCGCCGCCGCCGGGTCGGTTGATGATCGTGAGCGTCGTGGGAACCAGCTTCTGCGCGCCAAGGATGCGTTCCATGGCGCGCGCCGTCTTGTCGTTGCTGCCGCCGGGCGCGGAACCGGCGACGATCTCGACGTTTTTCTGCGGCGTCCATCCCTGCGCCGCGCCGCTGCCCGGTGCAAGCGCCAGCACGATGGCCAGGCGATACCACGCGAACTTCATGAGCGACTCCTCCGCAACGCGTCATGCGCGTGGCGCATCATAGTCGGCCGCACGCGGCTCGCCAAGCCCGCACCGCTACCGCGCCGGCCGTGAAAGCGGTAACCTTCGGTCATCCATCTGCCCGGAGTACAAGGCCCATGAACGGCGCGCAGACCCTCGTGCGCACGCTCGTCGCAAACGGCGTGAACGTCTGCTTTACCAATCCCGGAACCTCCGAGATGCATTTCGTCGCCGCGCTCGACAAGGTCGAGGGCATGCGCTGCGTGCTCGGACTGTTCGAGGGCGTCGTCACCGGCGCGGCGGACGGCTACTTCCGGATGACGGGCCGACCCGCGTGCACGCTGCTCCATCTCGGGCCCGGTCTCGGTAACGGTCTGGCGAACCTGCACAACGCGAAGAAAGCGCGCTCGGGCATCGTCAACATCGTCGGCGAGCATGCAACGTACCATCTCAGGCACGACGCACCGCTCACCGCGGACATCGCCGGCATTGCGCGCCCGGTGTCGCATTGGGTGCACACCGCGAGCAGCGCACGGACGCTCGCCGCCGATTGTGCCGCCGCGATCCAGCAGGCGCGCAATCCGCCCGGGCATATCGCGACCCTGATCGCACCGGCCGATACGGCGTGGGGCGAGGCCGAAGCGCCGGCGCGCGCCGAGCCGGCGCCGCCGCGAAAGAAAATCCCTGCCAGTGCCGTGGCGGATGCCGCGCGCGCACTAAGGGGCGGTGAACCCGCCATGCTGTTCCTGGGCGGGGCGGCGTTGCGTGGCGGCGCGCTCGAGGACGCGGGGCGCATCGCTGCCAAGACCGGGTGCCGTCTCATGTCCGAGTACAACAACGCGCGCGTGGAAGGCGGCGCAGGGCGCGTGCGCGTGGATCGCCTGCCGTATCCGGTCGACCAGGCGCTCGCCGTGCTGAAGGATGTACGCCAACTCGTGCTGGTCGGTGCGAAAGTCCCGGTATCGTTCTTCGCTTATCCGGGGAAGCCCAGCGTGCTTTCCCCCGAGGGCTGCACCGTCACGAAACTCGCCGGCGTGGAGGACGATCTTGCGGCTGCGCTTTCCGCTTTGGCGGAGGAGGTTGGTGCCGCGCATGCCACGCCTGCGCACGTGAACGACCTGCGTCGCCCCGCGCTGCCGACAGGCGCGGTCACGCCGGACGGCATCGCGGCCGCGCTCGCTGCACTCTTGCCGGAAGACGCCGTGGTCATCGATGAGTCGGTGACCACGGGAAGAAATTTCGGCACGGCAATGGCGAGTGCAGCGCCACACGACTGGCTCAACATCATGGGCGGCTCCATCGGCTGGGCGCTGCCTGCTGCGACCGGGGCGGCGATCGGCGCGCCCGAAAGGAAAGTGGTGGCGCTGGAAGGCGACGGCAGCGGCATGTATACGGTGCAGGCGCTGTGGACCATGGCGCGCGAAAAACTCGACGTGACGGCCATCGTCCTGGCGAACCGCTCGTATCAGATCCTGCACACGGAGCTGCGAAACATGGGCGCGGGCACGCCCGGTCAGCGGGCTGCCGACATGCTCACGCTCGATCGCCCGCACCTCGATTGGGTGTCGTTGGCGCGCGGGCTCGGCGTGGAAAGTGCCCGCGCCGCCACGCTCGATGAATTCGCGCAGCAACTCAGGAATGCATTCGGCCAGCGCGGTCCGTATCTGATCGAACTGGTTTTTTGACAGGACGGGGCCGGTCACGGCCCGGGACGAGGGGGAAATCCATGGAGCACGGCAATGGCGGCTAAAAGAATGGTGGCAGGTGGGGCGCGCGCCGGCGAGATCGTCGTCGTGCGGCTCGCATACGGCGAACTGCTCATGGAATCGATTCAGGAGATCTGCAGGCAGCGCCGGATCCGCGACGGGCTGATCCTGACCGGTTTCGGGAGCCTCACTGATATCGCGGTAAGCGGTGCGGTCGGAGCGTCGTTTCCGCCGCGCAAGTTCTACCAGCGCACGCGCCCACGCGGCGTCGAGATCCTGGCCATGAGCGGCGTCATCGCGGACTACCATGTGCACTGCCATCTCGTGCTCTCGGATCGCAACCAGGCGTTCGGCGGCCATCTCGAGCGCGGCTGCCGCGTGCTGAGTCTCGCCGAGATCGCGCTGATGCGCGTCACCGGCGTCAAGCTTGCGCGGCTGGTGGATGCGACGACGGGCCAAAGACTCCTCCAGAGCGTACGGGCCTATCCCAAGCCTAATGCCGCCGCCGCACAGGACAGCCTGCACGTCGCGGCCACGCGGATCAGAAAGCAACGCTGACCTCCCTGGCGGATCACCGATTCAAAGGAGACGATCGTGAGCGCAGAAGCGAAATTGAAGGAACTGAATATCGAACTGCCGCCGGTGCCCAAGCCGGCGGGCAACTACGTCGCCGGGGTGAAGGTCGGTGATCTGCTGTTCATGTCGGGCTGCGGGCCGCGGCGCACCGACGGCCGCGCGATTACCGGCAAGCTCGGCGCCGATCTCACCACCGAGGAAGGCTACGAGGCGGCGCGCGTGGTGGGCCTCAACATGCTCGCGAACATCCGCTCGGTGATCGGATCGCTGGACCGGGTCGAACGCGTGGTGAAGGTCCTCGGCATGGTGAACGCCACGCCAACGAAACGCCCAAGGTGATCAATGGCTTTTCGGATCTGCTCGTCGAAGTCTTCGGCGCGGAACGGGGGCGTGGCGCACGCTCCGCCGTCGGCATGGTGATGCTGCCGAACCAGATCGCGGTCGAAGTCGAGATGGTGCTGCAGGTCCGCGCCTAGCGGCTCTTGATCACGCGAGATCACAGTCAAGAAACACACCATGGCCTCCCCGACGCTCACGAATCGCATCGCCCTTGTGACCGGCGCTTCACGCGGCATTGGCAAGGCGATCGCGCTCGCGCTCGCCGAAGCGGGCGCCGACGTCGC
>JBQTJV010000163.1:0-3108 GCA_052386775.1 Betaproteobacteria bacterium | reverse complement strand
TTAATTGTCAGGCGAATTCGTCCGTTATCCATAGATCGCTTGCGATAGGGAAGTCCTTTGAAGAAATTTCCAGAGATTTGTCGATCTGGTTTGTGCCGAATTGCAACTGCTCGGACGATTTCCAGCGCCTGTTCTCGCAGATCTTGGATGGGCGGCGCGACTTCAAGCTTCAGCCGAATAGGCTCGCCCTCAGCGCGGCGCTCGGCGAGTTCCTTGTAATGGCGGGCAATGCGTTGATAGAGGCTGACCGAGGTTTGGGCGATCACCAGGGCGTCGATCAGGTGATGGCGATGGTCGATGCGCTTGTCGATCTTGCGGTCCGTGCGAGGGTGGTCGCTTCCCGTGTGACCTTCCCAAAACGGCTTGAAGCGCTTGAAATCGTCGAGCGTGAACTTTTCGCCATCCTGATCGAGTACCGGCAGGCCAGCGTCAAAACGTGCCTGCGCGATTACAGTTTCAAGTTTCCAGATTCGGCGCAGGTGTGCGGTCATCGAGCCTCGCGAAACGGACACCTTGGCGCTGATCTCGCGCATCCACTGCGCGGTGAGCTTGCCGATCCACGAAGTTTCGGCGTATTGACGCTCGGAGAAGTCGGCGATGCTTTCATTGTCCAGCACCTCGTGTTCGTAGTCCTGAAGCTTGAGTAGACGAGCCTTGGCGAACTGCTTGTTGCCTTCCAGCACGGAAGCACAGAAGGTCACCGCGGCCCATCGATTCTCATCGTGGCCGAATGCTTCGTAAGGCGTTCGGTCGCGCTTCAGGTCGTTGCAACTCCGATGCGCCAGGACCAGATGGTTGCGCTGACGGCCCACGCGGGTCAGCGTGCGCGGCAGGATGTGTTCGAAGTTCGTTGCATTTCCATCAATTGCTTGTTCCAGATTCATTGGTTCGCTGCAGTACGGGCAATGACGCTTGCCCTGTTGCTCCCAGAGAAGGAAGCGCAGCACCTTGCGCTCGGTCGCCAGAATGTCATGGGAAACGAGCTCTTTGCGGGCGTTCTCGCGTCGTTTCCGGTTTTTCTCGATCTTCTTTTCAATCTCCCCGCGTGCTTTGATGCCGAGCGCCATATCACGTGACAATTCGACAACGACTTCCGAAGGCGGCTCGCGAAGGGCGGCAAGTGCGTCATTCGTTGCCCGCCTCACGACGCTAAGCGCGACGTCGACGACTACGTTTCCAGTGACCCTGTGCGGTGGCAGATGTGTGAGCAACTCACCCGTCGGAGGTTCCGGCGGGTAGCATTTCTGGATGGCGTTGTGCTCGTCCAGTCCTTCGGAGCGCATGCAATCTGTGAGCCGCTCGAGCGTGCGAATCGAATAGCTTGCTCGACCGGTTTGCAGCCCCATGTTCGACAGACGGTCGAATTTTTCGGTTTCGACAAGCAGGTCAATGAACGCGACCATCTTCGGGTCAAGTGTGCGCGGAACTTGCCGCTCCTCCCACCGATTTGTTCTAGAGTTCTTGATCAGTACCGATTTGGTGAAGCGCGTATGCCACGCGGGCTGATCGACTTGATCGGGCGAGCCAAGGTCGGCGAGGAAATTGATGAGACGTAGTTGCGATGCGCCATCTAAAGCTTGCCAGCTTTCCAGTACACCTAGGTCTTTGAATGCTCTCAGCGTGCGGTTCCCGGTCAAATCCTCGCGGCTGGATCGCTCCATGTTGAGTGAGCCACGTTGTCCAGGAACCTTTGGAATTGAGTCCAGCCGTTTGTAGATCTTCTCGAACTTGAGCTTTCCATCCTTGTTGATCTGCGCGGGATCGCTGAGCATTTCTCGGATTGCATCGCGTTGTACTTGCGACAGCGGTAGGGCATTGCGCCCCATTCCCCAGCGCAGATCGGCAAGCTGCTTTTCGATACGGAAGGCCTGTGTGGCCGGCTGGGCCATGGGCGCACGCGGCAGACTGGGTTCCAAAGAGCAGTTCCCAACCATTGGCGCGACCGACTTCAACGGACGCTGAAAGAATATCGCGTCAAAGAACTGGTCGCGAATGGGGCGTACTCGTTTTCGCTCGTCGAGTGGATCAGGCCTTGTATCGGCCAATATAGGATGATAGCGTTGCTGCTCGTCCCAAATCGCGTTGAACTCGTCGACCAGTATTTTCCGGTGAGCATACAACCCAGCCTCTTTCAATTTGAGAGTTTTGCCTGCCTTGAAGCGCTCATGCAGGTACTGGCCGAGCGTTGCGCAGCTTGCGCTCTTCATTTCATTCGCGAGTGCGCTAATCCCGCTCTGGACTTGGCCTTGTTCGCTGTCTTTTCGAATCTTGAAATCGCCCGCGTAACCGCGCCTTTTGGCGAGCTTGAGCAGCACCCGCAGGAAATCATCGAGTCCTATAGGACTAGTGACGGCCTTGGCACGCATCGCGTGCAGTTCCTGCCCGGTATCGGATGGAATCCGCCCCTGGTCGAGGTTTAGCAGTGCCGCCAGTCGGGAAATCCGCTTGAGACGGCGCGCGCGTCGGTCGATGACTCGACGGGCCATACGGGCCGCGCGTCTGGCGGCCTTCTTGGGTTCTCCCACGCCGCCGGACTTCGCGGGCAGAAGAGGCTCGGAAAATACATGGAGAGCGCGGTGAATGATGCCCACCGGTTCACCTTGGGCATTGAGCTCGACCGCCACAAGACCGCAAGATGCAGTGCCGATATCCAGGGCGAGCCTGTATCGCATCTTGTTCCCCCTAGGAAATCCCTATAGCATGATAAGCGTATCAAGCGTTCCGATGGTGGGGACTGTCGGCAACAAGTCGATAGGGCTACGGCCCTTACGACATCGATACGGGAGGGCTCCTTAGGGGGCCCTCTCTTTTTGCGGCGGTCGGGAGAGCCTAAAGCCAGTGGACGCTTACGTCGCCCTCCACTTGCTTGAATTCCTTGTCTCCAGTGACGAGGTCGGCTTTGTGATGTTTCGCAAGAGCCGCGGCAAAGCAATCGGCATATGACATTCGATGGCGTGCCTTGAGGCTGGCAGCAATCCTGGTTTGCGGCCAATTGAATTCGGTCAACTGGAACCCGAGGCGCATCAGATCGACGGATCGACGAGCGCCTTGTCGGCTTCGGATTCGTTGGTTTCCCGCGCAAGGATGTACCAAACTTCTCCCGCGTGC
>JBQTJV010000162.1:0-4457 GCA_052386775.1 Betaproteobacteria bacterium | reverse complement strand
TGCTCGAAAAGCAGGGTCTTTTTGTCTGATTTGTAAGGGAGGGCAGTATGAAGGCCGCAGCGGTAGTCCTATCACTGATCATGGCCGCGCCCGTTGGGGCGTTGGCGCAGCAATCTCCGATTTTACTTAGCCAGGCAGCACCGAAGCCGACGCCGTCCGGTCCCGCGACGACGCCTCCGCCACCTGCTGCGCCTCCTGCAGCGGCTGCGGGGGTTGGTGGCTTGGGAGTGGCGGGTACGGTGGCTGTCGCGGCTGCGCTCGCGGGTATTGTGGCGGCGGCTGCAGCGGGCGGTGATAGTACACCTGGGACGACCGGCACGACCGGCACGACGGGAAGCCAGTAGCTCTCTGCTGATTACATAAAGAATGCCCCGACTTGACGAGAGTCGGGGCATTTTTTTTGGTGGATCCGGCCTGCGCCCTGAATACGAAGTGATGTGCGCGGTTTCTCTCGTCGCTGTACTTCTGTAGTCTTGCAGCATTGCAACAGTCCTCGGGCGAAAAGAGGGGCGCTCGAAAATTCCTGCATGAAATCGCTATGTGTGGCCGTCGCGGTCATGGCGGTCTGTGCGCTATCGGCCTGCACGCCGGCCATGGATGCCGCGGTGCAGACGGTGCAGAAAGCCGTTCAGCGGGACACCAGTACCGATCGGGCGCGCCTTAATCCGAACTTCAGTTACCTGCGGATTACGCTCGGCGGGCGGGTCGCGTTTCTCGCTTTGGGGGGCGTGGACCCGCATCCGGATGGGCCGGTTGAGGTGTGGTACAGCGCGCTACGGGAGGTAGTGCGCACGCAAAACGGACGGGTCGTGGGGGTAACGGGGTTCAAGACAGAGTGGCGAAACGTGTCAGTCAGTGGTGCATTATCTTGGGGCGCCGCAAGCCAGGCGCAACGGCCTCAGCAATGGGTGCGGATCCGCGACGTCATGCCGGGCTATCGGTATGGCGTGCGGGATGAACTCGAATTGAACGTCATTGTGGCCCCCGCGCGGAGTGAACTGAAAGACGTCGATCCGCACGCGCTTACCTGGTTTGAGGAACGGATGCGCTCCGATACCGGGTACCTCGCATCGCTGTTGCAGAGCGGCGGGGGGGCAAACCTACTGCCGGTCGCACGATATGCCGTCGATCTGCGGGGCGGGAAAGAAGCAGTGATTTACGCCGAGCAGTGCATCGCGCCGGATACGTGTTTTACCTGGCAGCGGTGGTCGGCGGAGCAGCAGAATAAAGCGGTGGGTGGGCGTTGAGGGGGTCCTTCGACCGTGTCGCACTGCGACGCTCAGGACGAACGGCTCGTTATTCCTTAAAAGCAATTGCTATTGCGGTATCGCTTGCGGTTGCGTCGCCATCGCTATTGGCGCAGGAAGCGCCGAAGCGGCTGAGCCAATGGCTCGCGGAGCAGCCGGCGTCCGTTGATGCCTATCCCCTGGGTTTGAGCTGGCGCGTGCCAGACGAGACGGCGGCGCAGAGCATGTTGCGGCTCGAGCTGCTGCAGAGTCTTGCTGAGGGCAACCGGGAGGTGCGCGCTGACCGGGATGCGGTAGGGCGGCTGCGGGGCTGGCTGATAACGCTTCCCGTTACTGGGCGGGTGCCGATCGCTGTGGCGGATGCGCGCTGGCTCATGGCGAACCCTGATCGCGATCCGGTGCTGCTGTCAGGGCACACCGTGGTGCTGCCCAAGCGACCCGGCACGGTTACGGTCGTGAAAGACGACGGCCGGCTATGCAGGGTGGGTCATAAGTCGGGCTACGAGGCGGGGGCGTATCTCGATGCGTGTGCCGCAGGTGATGCGCGTGCCGATTGGGTGTGGATTGCGCAGCCGGATGGGCGGGTGCAGCGGTTTGGAGTCGCGACCTGGAATCGCGAGCAGCAGGATGAGCCGGCACCGGGGGCGTGGTTGTGGGCGCCGTCGCGGGGGAGTGGGTGGCCGGAGCGGTTTTCGCAGCGGTTGATCCAGTTTTTGGCGACGCAGGGGCCGGCGCTGGATGAGGAGCCGTCTTCCCGGCGAAAGCCGGGATCCGGTGAGGCTGTTCTGGATTCCGGCGTACGCCGGAATGACGATGTGGATGGTGTGCGCCGGGATGACGATTTGGGTGGCGTACGCCGGGATGACGAGGGGGGCCAGGCGGCGGGGTTTCCGGTGTCCCCCCTCCCTAGCCCTCCCCCGCAAGCAGGGGAGGGAATTGTGGCGCTGCCAGCGGGGGCGGAGCCGACGCGGTCGCGAGGGTTGGAGGTCAGCGCGAGCGACTGGGGGCACGTGGGACTGCTGCAGACGCCGACCGCGCGCATGCGCGAGCCCGGTCACTTTTCATTTCACTTGAGCCGCACGGAGCCGTACACGCACGGCAACGTCTTCATGCAGCCGTTCGAGTGGATGGAGGCGGGTTTTCGATACACCAGCGTAAGCAACCGGACTACCGAACTGCAGCAGGCGTTCAGCGGAGAAAGTTATAAGGACAAGGGCTTCGACGTTAAATTTCGCCTTTGGCCCGAATCCGCTTATGTCCCCCAAATAGCGCTGGGCTTCAGAGATATTGCGGGCACGGGCCTTTTTTCCGGTGAATATCTGGTGGCGAGCAAGCGCACCGGGTACTTTGACTGGAGCTATGGCGTCGGCTGGGGCTATCTCGCCGGTGAATCGAGGCCGCGGGATATCGGCTCCGGCGGGAATTTCGCCTTCGGCTCCTATTTCAGCGGCAATGCGCGACCGTTCGGCGGCGTGCAGTGGCAGACGCCGTGGGAACGCCTTCTGCTGAAGCTCGAATACGACGCGAACACCTATCAGAACGAACCGTTGGATAACACCCAGCGCCACGATTCCCCGTGGAACTTCGGGCTGGTATATCGCCTTGGCCGGAATGCAGATCTGTCGCTCGGCTTCGAGCGCGGCAATAAGCTCATGCTGGGTCTCACGCTTCATTCGCAGTTCGACAAGCTTACGACAGCGAAGGTGAACGATCCGCCGCGGGTGCCCATTGCGGCCACGCGACCGCAAAAACCGCCTGACTGGAAGGCTACCGCGCGTGACGTCACCCGCCAGAGCGACTGGGAGGTGCGGAAGATCGAGCAGCGCGGGACGGAACTGCGCGTCGCGATCGAGGACCCGGAGGCGGTGTACTGGAAGGAGCGGGTGGATCGCGCGGTGGGCGTGCTCCATCGCGATGCCCCGCAGGAGATCGAGCGCTTCGTGTTCGTTTATCGCAACCGCGGCACCGAGATGGCGGAGCACGTCGTCGATCGCGACGCGTGGGTTGCGCGCCACACGCAATACCTGCCGCCTACAGAGCGGCTGGAGACGATCGTTGCGCGCGCGCCGGAAAGAACCGTTCATCCTGAGCTTGTCGAAGGGCCCGTTCATCCTTCGACTCCGCATGCGCTCCGCTCAGGACGAACGGGAGATTACTCAGGACGAACGGGGGATTACTCAGGACGAACGGAGGGGCAGGTCTTCGAGACAACCAAAGGGCCGTTCGAGGGTGGCGTGCGGATCGGTTATGGGCAGACGCTTGGCGGGCCGGACGCTTTCGCGCTGTTCCAGATCTACGGCGAGGCGCGGGGCCGGCTCAAGTTGCGCGAGGATACCTGGGCTCAGGGGGCGGTGCGCCTGAGGCTGATCGACAACTACGACAAATTCAAATTTACCGCGCCGAGCAATCTGCCGCGGGTGCGCACGTTCCTGCGCGAGTACCTCACCACATCCGACATGACGATGCCGAATCTCATGCTGGCGCACGTCGGCAAGGTGGCGGAGAACCACTACTTCAGCCTTTACGGCGGCTCTCTCGAGGAAATGTTCGGCGGCGTGGGCGCAGAATGGCTCTATCGCCCATTCGCAAGCCGCATTGCCCTCGGCGTCGATGTCAATGAAGTGAAGCAGCGCGATTTTCACCAGAACTTCGCGTTTCGCGACTACCGGGTGACGACGGGTCATGCGACGCTTTACTGGGAAACCGGCTGGAATGACGTGCTCGCGACCGTGAGTGCGGGGCGTTATCTCGCGGGCGATATCGGGGCGACCGTCAATTTGTCGCGCACCTTCAAGAACGGCGTGACGGTCGGGGCGTTTGCGACCAAGACCAACGTATCAGCGGAAGAATTCGGCGAGGGCAGTTTCGACAAGGGCGTGTACATCGCCATTCCGTTCGACGCGATGTTCTCACGCACGAGCGGCGCGGTTGCTTATTTCCAATGGAAGCCCCTCACGCGGGACGGCGGCGCGATGCTGGGGCGGCCGCTCACGCTCTACAACTTGACCAGCGCGCGGGGCAAGCGCGCGTTGAAGACGGAACCCGCGCCGCTGCCGAACGAGGCGGTGCTGCCGGCGGATCGGGTCGAGCCGTGGCAGCCGAGCTCTGCGGGGCCCGAGCCCTATACCCGGGTCACCCCGAAGCCGGAGCGTGCGCAGTGGCGTGAAGATTCGAGCTACGAATACCGCTTGATGGAGGCGCTGCAGCGGC
>JBQTJV010000161.1:0-3733 GCA_052386775.1 Betaproteobacteria bacterium | reverse complement strand
GAGCTCGTAGTAGCCCGCCGCGAGCTCGGTGTGCAGGCGCGCGCGCATCCGCACGTCCGCCTCCCCGCCGCTGGTGTCGCGATCGGGACGCACGTCCTGCTGCACCGGCTCGACCGCGCACCCCGCCATGATGAGCGCCAGCACCAGCACTCCCAACCGGCCGATTATCATGTCGCCGCCGCCTCCGCTCGTCGTTGTTTGCGTCTGGTCCGGTCCTGCACTTCGCCGGCAAGCTGCCCGCACGCCGCATCGATGTCATCGCCGCGGGTCTTGCGGATGGTGACGGTGTAACCGGCGCGCATCAGCACGTCACGGAATCGCGCGATCGCCTCCGGAGCCGAACGCGCATACCCGGAATCGGGGAAGGGATTGAACGGGATGAGATTGATCGTGCAGGGCACGGTCTCGAGCAGCGCCGCGAGCCGCCGCGCCTGATCCACGCTGTCGTTCACACCGGCGAGCATGACATATTCGAAGGTTACGAAATCGCGCGGTGCCTTGTCGAGATAGCGCACGCACGCCTCGAGCAGCGTTCGAATCGGATATTTGCGGTTGATCGGCACGAGTCGATCGCGCAACGGGTCGTCCGGCGCGTGCAGCGACACGGCAAGCGCCACAGGGCAGGCGTCGCGCAGCCGGTCGATGGCCGGAACGAGCCCGGAGGTGCTCAGCGTGACGCGCCGGCGCGACAGGCCGTAGGCCGAATCGTCCAGCATGAGCCGCATTGCGCCTACCACGTTGTCGAAGTTGGCAAGCGGCTCGCCCATCCCCCTCATCACGACGTTGGTAATGGGGCGCTGCGCCGTGACGCCGCGTCCGAGCGCGCGATTCGCAAGCCACAATTGCCCGATGATTTCCGCCAGCGACAGATTGCGATTGAACCCCTGCCGCCCGGTCGAACAGAAACGGCACTCCAGCGCGCAGCCCGCCTGAGACGAGATGCACAGGGTGCCTCTGCCCGGCTCGGGAATGAACACCGTTTCGATGGCGTTGCCGGTTCCCACGTCGAGCAGCCACTTGCGGGTGCCGTCCGGAGCAGTGTCATCGCGCACGATCGGCGGGGCAGCGACGCTGGCCACTGCAGCGAGCTTTTCCCGCAATGCCTTCGAGACGTCCGTCATCGCGGCGAAGTCATCGATTCCCGCGCCGTGGACCCAGCGCAAAAGCTGCTTCGCCCGGTACGGCTTCTCGCCGAGCGCCGCGCAGAATTCCTGGAGATGCCGCCCGTCAAGGCCCAGCAGATTGACCGTCATCGGCGCGCTAGCGCGAAAAGATGTCGAGCGATGGAAAGAAATAGCCGATCTCGGTCGCGGCGGTCTGCGGCGAGTCGGAGCCATGGACCGCATTGGCATCGATGCTCTGCGCGAAGTCCGCCCGTATCGTGCCGGGAGCGGCCTTGCGCGGGTCGGTCGCGCCCATCAGATCGCGATTCTTCTGGATGGCGTTCTCCCCTTCCAGAACCTGGATCATCACCGGCCCGGAAGTCATGAATTCGACCAGATCCCGGAAAAAGGGGCGCTCACGGTGCACGGCATAAAAGCCCTCGGCCTCGCTGCGCGACAGATACATCATCCGCGCGGCAATGACCTTGAGTCCTGCCTGTTCGAAGCGGGTGTAGATCTGGCCGATCAGATTCTTGGCTACAGCATCCGGTTTGATGATCGACAACGTGCGTTCGACTGCCGCCATGCACTCAACCTGTGGGTTGGGAATTAACCCGCAAGGATATCACGATAAGGCTTTGAACTAAAGCGGATTGGCGCCAAAAACCGGGCGGTGCGCCAGTGTGCACACCGGGGAGCGCGGCGGCAGCGACCCGATATCGCCGGCTGGGACTGCAGCGTCGTTTTCAGAGGCGCGATGCGCCGGTGTTGCCACACGCCCAACAAAGTCAGCGCCAGAACGATCGGCGCCGCGGCGGTCGCCACCGCGCTATCGGGATGGAACAGCGTCACGAACGCCATCGCCGCGAGCGCGGTTCTCAGCATGAGGTCCACCGCGTGGTGCTCCACCGCCCGCCCGAACAATGCGAAAGCGATCGCGCCGGTGCCGATCAGCACGAGCAGGGTTGCGGCAACCTGCGCCCAACCCGGGTTCACCACCATGTCACTCCGCGTGAAGATCGCGAAGGTCATGAGCGTAATCGGCAGGCAGATGCGCAACGCCGCCCACATCGTCTGCATGAATGAAGCTTCGGCGATGCGCGCGGAGATGGCCGCCGTGAGCGAGGTCGGCGGTGACAGCTCGCCCCACACCGACAGCAGGCACACGAAGAAGTGCGCGACCCACGGATTGACGCCGAGCTCACGCATGGGCCCGACGATGACCACTGCGCCGATGATGTAGGTCGCCGTTGGCGGCAAGCCCATGCCCACCAGCCAGCCGAACACAAACGACATGAATACCAGCGCAATGAGGTGCCAGGAGCCCAGATCGAGCAGCATGCCGCCCATGCGATTGATGAAACCGGTGACCGTGAAAAGCCCGATCATGATGCCGAGCGTCGCGAGCAGCAGCGTGAGATAGGAAGTCATGTCCGCGTGCGTCTCGATGCAGGAGCGGAAGTTCGCGAGCAGACTTTCTCCCGCGACTGCTGGATCTCTCAGTACCGCCTTGAAATAAACAAAGTTCGCCAGGAGCAGCGCGAAGAGGAACGCCGCCGTATAGAGCGCGGCGCGCAGCTCACCCATGCCGATCCCGCCCATCAGAATCATGAGGAAGACGACCGCGATGAAAAAAATCGACGTCTTCATCTTGTTGTACGCCGACACGGCAGGGGCCTCGATCGCCTCTCTCGGCAAAAGCCGAACGCACAGAAGATAGACGGCAAAAGCGAGCGCCGCATAATACGTCAGCGCGAGCGCAAAGCCGCGCACCACCACATCCCAGTACGGCACGCCGAGAAAGTCCGCCATCAGGAAGGCGCCCACTCCCATCATGGGCGGCATCAGCAGCCCGCCCATGGACGCGGCGGTTTCGACCGCTCCGGCAAACACGCCCGGCACGCCGTAACGCTTCATCAGCGGAATGGTGATGCTGCCCACCACCACCGCGTTCGCCGAGCCGCTGCCGCTCACCATGCCGATCGAAAGCGAGCCCATCACCGCGGCCTGCGGCACCATCTGGCGCGAACGGCCGGCGATGCGCTGCATCACCTGGATCATCGCGCTCTGCGCGCCAAAGCCGTTCGCCGTGGCGGCGAGCAGCAGGAAGGCGGCGATCAGGGTCAGCGCAATCTGGCCGTAGATGCCATAGATGCCGTTCGACATTTCCACCGTGCTCGAGGTCACCACCCGGTAGAAGCTGGTGCCGGGATGCCAGAAAAAGTCGAGCGGGCTGAGATATCCAAAGAGCGTGTACAGCACGAGCACCAGGTTGACCCAGAACAGCACCGGGTGCGCGAGCCGCGACAGCTCCATCACGAGCAGGAACATCAGCAGCCCGACGATGAAGTCCTGCGTCGTGTAGGAGCCCTGCCGGTAGATCGCGATCTGTTCGTACTGGAACAGGAAGTAGACGAAAGCGTAGACGCAGATACCGAGGTAGAAGACGACCAGCGCGTGATTCACCGCAGCCGGCAGCGGCTTGTACAGGTAATCGGTCTGGTACATGAAGAGGATCTGCAGGGCGAGCGCGATGGGCAGCAGGCGGCTGACCAGCTCCTGCGGGCCGCCGAAACCGGTATAGCAGTACCAGATGACCCACACGAACAGCACCAGCGCCAGCGCAAAGG
>JBQTJV010000160.1:0-14060 GCA_052386775.1 Betaproteobacteria bacterium | reverse complement strand
GTCGCGCGGACGGGCTGGAGGCTGGGATTGTCGGTCGGGGGCCGCGGCTCCGGTGCCGCGGCGCTTGCGGGTTGCCCTGCTTCCAGCCATGCTGCCCATCCGCCGTCGAGAACTGCGACCCGCTGGTGTCCCACCCAGCGCAGCATCCACCAGAGGCGCGCGGCATACATGCCGCCGCTGGCGTCGTAGGCGACGACCTGGGTGGTGTTGTCGATGCCGAGCGCACCCAATCGCAAAGTGAACGTGATGGGATGCGGCAGGGGATGGCGGCCGTTCAGGCCCGTCTTGGGGCCGGAGAGATCTTCGTCGAGATGGAGGAACCGCGCGCCCGGAACATGCGACTGCGCATAGGCTGCGCGGCCCGCGTCGTACGCCGTCAGGTCGTGCCGGCAGTCACACACGACCCAGCGCTCGTCATGAAGACGGGCTGCCAGTTCCTGGACGCCGACCAGGGTGCTGTACGGCATGAAGCCGCTCGTCAGATGTGCGGCTCGATCTGCCGCCGCACGAATGCGTGGAAGTGCGCCATGCCGTCCTCGAGCGGCGACTGGTATGGCCCCGTTTCGTTCAACCCCTGCTGCATCAGCGCTCTGCGCCCTTCGGTCATGCGGGTGCAGATCTCCGCGTCTTCGAGGGCGGTCTCCCGGTAGGCGGCCTGCTCTGCCTCGACGAATTCCCGTTCGAACAGCGCGATATCTTCCGGGTAATAGAATTCCACCACGTTGGTACAGGCCTCCGGGCCGCGCGGAATGATGGTGCTCACCACCAGCGAATGGGGATACCACTCCACCATGATGTTGGGGAAATAGGTGAGCCAGATCGCCCCCTGATTCGGCATATTGCCTTCGCCATAACGCAGGACCTCGTCGTGCCAGCGCCGGTACACCGCGCTCCCCGGCCGCTTGAGTGCACGGTTGACGCCGCACGTCTGCACGCTGTACCAGTCGCCGAATTCCCACCGGAGATCGGAGACGTTGACGAAGTTGCCCAGCCCGGGATGGAAAGGCTCGACGTGGTAGTCCTCGAGGTACACCTCGATGAAGGTTTTCCAGTTGCACGCGTATTCGTCGACTTCGATGCGGTCGAACATGAAACCGGAGAAATCGAGATCCCGTGCGACCCCCAGCGTACCCAAGTCGCGAGCCACGTTACGGCGACCCGCGAAAAGCAGTCCATTCCACGCCGTCAGCGGCGATTTCGCGAGATCAAGACACGGATTGCCGGGAAAATGCGGCGCCCCGAGCAGCTTGCCTTCCAGATCGTACGTCCAGCGGTGGAGCGGGCAAACGATGCTGCGAGCGTTGCCGCGCCCTTTCAGGATCACGGCCTGCCGGTGACGGCACACGTTGGACAGCAGTTCGGTTCCGTTGGGGTTGCGCACCAGCGCCTTGGAATGGCCCAGCCAGTCGAGCGCTTGGTAGTCGCCCGTGTTCGGTACCATCAGCTCGTGACCGATGTAGCCGGGACCGGCATCGAACAGCAGGCGTTTCTCTAGCTCGTAAATGCGGGAATCGAAATACCAGTGGACGGGAAGCTGCGTGGAAGCGGTGTCGAGTACCGAAAGCGTAGAAAGGTCGGACATGCAGAAAAGGTCTTTACCCCTGAAAATTAATGTGGTCGTCGGCGTCGCTTCGCGAACATGAATCGGTAAGCCCCTGAAAAAGAGGCGCTATTCTTCCCGAACCCGGTGAAAAAGGCAACGAAATTTTGCGCGGCCGGCACGCGGTTCCGTGCGCGGCTGCACGACTAACTGCCCGTTTATGCAGGACTATCCGAATCCGATATGGGGTCGATCAAACGCATCGCAAGGAGCCGCCGATAGTCTTCCGGGCGGTCGACGTCCCACAGGGTCTGCAGTTCGTGCCACCGCCATCCCAACTCGGAGAGGCGGATTCGCGTTTGGTTCATCACGGTATCGCCGCCCCACGCGATATCCGCAAAAAGCCGGTGATCGCAGCGGTTGAGTCCGATCAGCGCATAGCCTCCGTCCTCGGCGGGCACGAGTACGGCATCGAGCCCTGCTTCCAAGGCCTGGCGCGCCTCGTGCAGATGGCGCGCGGTCAATACCGCACAATCGGTTCCGATCAATATCGCGTGACGGTTCGCTGCCAGCGCCTGCTCCAGCGCAAAGCCCATCCGCGCGCCGAGGTCGCCTTGTGCCTGCGACGCGAGCGCCACACCGTAACGGCGGGCGCAGTCGGAAAAAAAGGGGTCGTGGCAATCGGGGGCGCAATGAAGTTCCGTCCGCCCGATCGCGCTGGCGCGCGCCGTCGCCAGCGTGCGCTCGATGAGACGGATGTGCAGTGCGGCGGCACCATCCGCACCGAGCAGCGGGATGAGCCGCGTCTTTACACGCCCCGGACTGGGTTTCCTGCTAAAGACGATCAGGCACGTGTTTTCGGTGCGGGGCATAGCGCAGTGCGAGCGCATCGGGGTCGGCGCCGAGCCAATACGCGAATCTCAGGCGCCACATCAGAAGTATGGTACGCAGCACGCCATGAGTCTCCCAGCGCCGCGCCGATACGTCGATGCGATGACGCAGGCACAGCGGCCGTCCGTAGCGCTTGAGCCGCCGCGACAGTTCGACGTCTTCCATCAGCGCGATCTCGGGAAACCGCCCCACCGCATCGAACAGGGAGCGCGTTACGAACAGGCCCTGATCGCCGGTTGCGATGCCGGTCAGGCGCGAGCGCACATTCATCGAGGTCTCGACGGTCCGCAGCAAGGGCGAGCGGCCGCCCAGCCGGACGTCGAAGCGGCCCCAGCGCTTGCGCGAGCGATGCAGGCCGTCGATGATCAGGCCGTCCGCCTCGGCCGGCAGGGTGCAATCGGCGTGGAGAAAAAGCAGTATGCCGCCGCCGGCCTGTGCCGCTCCTGCATTCATCTGCAGCGCCCGTCCCCGCGGGGCGGCGAGTACACGATCGGCAAGCGGCCGCGCCCGTTCCACGGTGGCGTCGCTGCTGCCGCCGTCCACCACGATCACTTCCGACCCGCGTTCCCGGAGCGGTCGCAGGCTGGCGAGCGTTTGCGCGATGCGGTCCGCTTCGTTGAGGCACGGAATGATGACCGAAAGCGACACGGGAGGTGAATGCAGTTCGTCGTCAGCCGGCGTTCAGTGCGGCTCGGACTGGAACGCGCGCTCGCGGTCTTGCGGCAGGCGCATGAGCCGGTTCAACACGGCGGGCATCCCTCCCGTGCCGCGCATCCACTCGTGGAAGGCCTCGGCGAAGGCGAGCTGGCCGCGCGTGACCGCAGAGCGTTTCCACGCGCCGGCTGCATATTTGTTCGCTTCGGCAAGCGTCGGATAGATGTGTATGGTGCCGAGTATCTTGTTGAGGCCGATGCCGTGGCGCATGGCGGAGACGAACTCGATGATGAGATCGCCCGCATGCTCGCCGGCGATCGTGGCGCCCAGTATGCGGTCCCGCCCCGGCACGGTGAGCACCTTCACCAGTCCCCGCGCCGTTTCGTCCGCGATCGCGCGGTCGAGGTCGCCGATATCGTAGGTCGTGACTTCATGCGGAATGTTCTTTTCCCGCGCCTCGGTTTCGTTCAGTCCCACACGGGCGACTTCGGGATCGGTGAACGTGGCCCACGGTATGACCGAAAAGTCGGCGCGAAACGTGCGGAAGCGGCCGAACAACGCGTTGACCGTTGCATACCACGCGGTATGCGCCGCGGTATGGGTGAACTGATACGGTCCCGCCACGTCTCCGCATGCATAGACATTGGGATAGAGCGTCTGCATGAACTCGTTCACTTCCACGGTTCGCGAGCGCGTGACCGGGATGCCGAGCGTCTCCAGCCCGTAGCCCTGGGTGTTGGCGACGCGCCCCACCGCGCACAGCAGGGTATCGAACGGCACGCGCACTTCTGCGCCGGCGGATTCGCAGATCAGCACCTTCTCGCCGTTCTCGATCACGAATCGCTTCGCCTTGTGATCCGTCAGCACGCTGATGCCTTCACTGCGAAACTGGCGCGCCACCATGTCGGATATCTCCGGATCTTCCCGTATCAGGATCCGCGGCAGCATTTCGACCTGCGTGACGCTGGCGCCGAGCCGCGCAAAGCACTGCGTGAGCTCTGAACCGATCGGCCCGCCGCCGAGAACTACCAGCCGCTTCGGCAGCGATCGCAGCTCCCACACGGTGTCCGAGGTGACATAGCCCACGTCCTCGATGCCGGGGATCGGCGGCACCAACGGGCGCGCGCCGGCGGCGATCACGATGGCCCGTGTGGTCAACGTGCGCTTTCCGGAAGGCGTGTGCACTTCGACAGCGTAGGGCGAAGTGATGCGCGCCTCGCCCTGGACGCATTCGACGCCGAGCGCGCTGTACCGGGCAACGGAATCGTGCGGTTCGACGGTACGGATCACGCGCTGCACGCGCTCCATGACGTCCGCGAAATCGAAATCGACGGTTGCGCTCCTGAGTCCCAGGTCGCGTGCATGTTTCAGCGTTGCGAGCAGTTTGGCCGTCTTGATCAGCGCCTTGGAAGGCACGCATCCGGTATTGAGGCAGTCCCCGCCCATTTTGTGCTTTTCAACAAGCGTCACCTTGGCCTTGACCGCCGCGGCGATATAGGCCGCTACGAGCCCGGCCGAGCCGGCGCCGATGACGACGAGATTGCGATCGAACGAGGCCGGTCGCGGCCAGCGCGCGAGCACTTTGCGCGTTTTCAGCGCCTCAAGCGATTTCTTGGCGAGCAGCGGGAAGATACCCAGCAGCGCCAGTGCGGCCAGCAGGCCGAAAGAGACCCGGAACTCGCCGAGCTTGGTGCCGGCGTAAACGAACACAATGGTGCCGGCGAGCATGCCAACCTGGCTTACCCAGTAGAAAGTCCAGGTGCGAATCGGCGTCAACGCCATGACGAGGTTGATGACGAAGAACGGAAACGCCGGCACCAGGCGCAGCGCGAACAGGTAGAAGGCGCCTTCCTTCGCAACGCCCTCGTTGATGGGCTTCAGTTTCTCGCCGAATCTCCGCTGCACCCAGTCGCGAAGCAGGAAGCGGGACACCAGGAACGCCAGCGTTGCGCCCGCGCTCGACGCAAACGATACGATGAGGGTGCCCCACAGCAATCCGAACAAGGCGCCGGCGACCAGCGTCATCAAGGCTGCGCCGGGCAGGGACAGTCCGGTGACGGCGACATAGATCAGAAAAAAGACCAGCGCGGACTCGACCGGGTTGGCCTGCACGTGGGCCCGGATCGCGGCCTGTTGAGAGGTGAAGAATTCGAGAGACAGGTAGCGCCCCAGGTCCAGCGCGAAGAACGCGATGAGGAGCACGCCAATCACGGTGAGCAGAACGATCTTTGCTTTGGTCATGGGCCGACTCGCGCGGTTAGGTCTTGCATGTTTTCGTGGCTATCACGAGCGTCGATGCGCCAGCGGGCGGCATCGCCAAGCCGGTAGGGCGGTCCGTGACTGATGCGCCGGAAGTAGGACCGGTGAGCCGGCGTCCCGGCCGGCCAGTCTCGCAGAAAGCTGCGTACCCAGCGGTCGTGATCGTAGCGCAGCGGCAGCGCTTCTATGACCACCCGCTCCAGTCGGGTGGCATAAAGCGGCGCGACATGCGTCGCCGCCGCCAGCGCAACACGCGTGATCACGCCATGGCGGGTGTCGGTGAAGTTCGGCATGCCGGCCGCGCCGTTGTTGATCAGCACGCAGCGCCCATGCGCCGTGGCGCAATCGACGGCGACCGGCAGGCAGGTGTGGCTGCTCGCGATAACGCGGCATCCCGATTGGGTGAAATCGTCCGCAAGTGCCGCCTGCGCTTCTTCTCCCCGCAGGGCTTCCTCGGCATAGCGCCAGCCGGCAAGCGAGTGCGCATCGCCGTGCACTATGCCTACGCGCATTCCGCCGACCATCGCGGTCAGCTGCATCGGCAGCCGGGCAAGATGCGCACGCAATAGCGGAAAGCGCCGTGCCGTTGCTCGCAGCTGCTCCGTGATTTCGTTCGAGCGCTGAACTTCTGCGTCAGTTACCGATTCGGGATAGGCGCACCCGCAGCCGGCGGCGGGATCGTCCCCGGCGATCTCCGTCTCGACATTCCCGCGTAGCGCGACATGTCGCAGCACTTCGTGGTTTATCGCCGAGTAGGTCTCCGCATCGACGTCGAACCAGTTGAAATCGCCGTTGAAGATGAGTGTCGCAGAGCCGCGCTCGCGCGCGGCCATGTCGAGCAGCGCTTCGAGCGCGGGCAGGTTGCCGTAGAGACCGCCGGCGATGTAAAGCGTATCGGCCGCCAGGTCGGCCTCGCCGGCGAGCCGCGCCGGGGAGGTTCGGTAGTGCAGCGGACAGCTGCGACCGGGCTGCACGCGTCAGCCCCGATGCCGCAGGCGCTGCCACGCGAGCGGGAGGAAAAATCCCGCGCAGCATATCGCCAGCCCGTAAAGATTCGTGCCGAGCAGCAGGGCGTAGCGGCCGGTGCCGATCGCCCAGGACTGAGGTACCGCCCCGAGCGCCAGCGCCACGCCGAGCGCGACGCCAGGCCAGAAGGCGAGATGGAAGCTCCACGGCGAATACCGCACCAGCGGCGAAAGCAGGAAGATGGGCGCGAGGCCCATGACCATGGTGCCGCTGATGGTGGTCGCCTTCAGTATGTCCGTACCGGCGATCATGGGGATATTGCCCAGCGCCGCCATGGCGATCATCGTCCACATGCCGACCAGGATGGAACGCGCGCCCGGCTGCCGGCCGGCGAGCAGCGGCAGCTCGCGACCGACCGATTTCGCCACCGAGGAAAAGGTTGAATCGAGCGTCGAGCCCGCCGCCATGATCATCAGAACGGTCATCAGCAGATAAGGCACGACGCCGAAGGCGAGCGCGACGGCGCCCGGCATGTTGTCTCCGAGTGGCAATCCCTCGATGCGCCCATGCACGCCGACCAGGCTGAACGCGAAGATGGCGATGAACCCGAGCACGCCGGCGATGATCATCGCGCGCAACATCTTCTTCTCCTCGGTGATGAAGCCGCGGTCGGTGAGCACCGGATCATGGAAAGGATAGGACAACACCTGCACCAGCGCGACCAGCACCAGGTCGACTCCCGTCGCCAGGGTGAATTCGCCGCTCTGCAGCAGCGTGCCCAGACCATGCCTGGGTACGATGATGAACAACACGACGCTGATCGCGACCACGAACAGCACGGCCTGGATCACGTCGGTGAAGATGGAGCTGCGCAGCCCGCCCTTCATGCTGTAGAGGAGCGTCACGGCGGTGAACAAGAGGGCCGCCACGATGAAGGTCCACTGGCCGCTGTTGCCGTAATAGGCGCCCACGACGGCGGTGTTGCTCCATACCTCGTTGTAGAGCCGGATCAGGATGGCCAGGCTGAACGCCAGGGCAGCGAGCCGTCCGTACTTGGATACCAGAAAAGCGACGAGGCCGGTCGCACCATGGCGCGTCCGCAGCCAGTAGATGACCATCCCTGCCACCGGGATGGACAACCAGTAGGTCGCGTACGCGAGGCCGCCCACCACGCCAAAACTCGCGCCCAGATTCGCCGCGTTGGTCACCGATTTGGCGAAGATCCAGCTGATGAAGATGCTGCACATCAACGCCCACTCGGTCGCGGGCTTGCCGGATTCGTCCGTGCCGCCGAAAAAACTCGACACCGTCCGCGCCTGGGGCGAGACCACGTACATCACCGAGCCGTAGAGCAGGAGAAATCCCCAGAAATAGGCGGCGGTGCCGTCAAAGGCCGGCATGATCAGTCCAGCGCTCCGCCGCAGCTCGAACCCTGGCCCGCCGTACAGCCATAGCAATGGTCCTTCACCACTATGGCGTTGTCTTCGAGGTTCGCACCGATCAATTCCCTCAAGTGCACGCGCGGCCTGCCTTTCCATTGCAGGCCGAGTCCCAGCATCTGGTTGAAATCGCAGTCGTAGACGTAGCCGCGCCAGTCGACGGACAGCAGCGTGCGGCACATGACGGATTCCAGGTTGCGGGGCTGATAAGCGTGCTTGAGCAAATTGATGTAGTCCGTGAACTGGCCTTTCGAGATCAACGTGCTCCCGAAGCGCTGGATGGGCATGTTGGTCAGCACGAACAGGCTGTTGAAGTCGATGCCGAAGCGTTCGCCCAGGTGTCGACGGTAGTCCTGCTCCAGCTGGTCCTGCGCGGGCGGGAGCACCGGTCCCTGCGGGTTGTAGACCAGATTGAGCGTGAGCCCGGTGCCCGGCTTGCCGTAACCCAGTGCGTTGAGTTGCTGCAGGCAGCGCACACTCGTCTCGAAGACTCCCTTGCCGCGCTGGCGGTCGACGTTGTCTTCCAGGTAACAGGGCAGAGAAGCCACGATCTCGACCTGGTGTGCCGCCAGGAACCGGGCGAGGTCTGCCTGGCCCGGCTGCTCGAGCACCGTCAGATTGCAGCGGTCCATGACGTGCACCCCGATGTCCCGAGCGGCTAGTACGAGGGTGCGGAAGTGGGGATTGAGTTCCGGCGCGCCGCCCGTCACGTCGAGCGTGCGGGCGCCGGACGCCTTCAGGAAGGCGACCGCTTCAAAAACGGTTTCGCGACCCATCATCTCGGTGCGCGCCGGTCCCGCATTGACGTGGCAATGGAGGCAGCTCTGGTTACATTTGTATCCCAGGTTGAGCTGCAGCGTGGTGACGCGTCGTCGGTGAACGGCCGGAAAGTCGCTTGCCTCGATGAGGGGCAGCGTTGCGCGCATATATCGATGCTCCGTAACGTAAGAAAGTCTGGCGTGGCGCGCGGCGTTGATTTCCCTCGCCCTGATCTGTCAGGTTGCCGGCGGGCTGTCCGCCGGCGCTGGTTAGTCGGGCGAACCACCCGGTAGCTTACGTTGACCCCAAGCCTCTGATTGGGCTACCCTTTCGGTTTGTCAGCGCAGCCTCGCAACATGTCCAAGCCGCCCAAGCCGCAGGATACACAAACTTTCGAGTCGGCTGTGGCGGAACTCGAGAAGATCGTCGACAGCATGGAGTCCGGGCAGTTGTCGTTGGAGGAATCCCTGGCATCGTACAAGCGCGGCGCCGAGCTCCTCAAATTCTGCCAGACCACCCTGCAGGACGCCGCGCAGCAGGTAAAGCTCCTGGAAAATGGCGCGCTGAAGAATTTCGGCCCGACCGAACAGTGACCCTTCCCACCGATTTCCAGAGCTGGGTGCATGCCCAGCAAGCTCGTATTGAATTCGCGCTGGAGACGCTGCTGCCGGCGGCGGAGATCGCGCCGCAACGCCTGCATCAGGCGATGCGTTACGCGGTTCTGGGAGGCGGCAAGCGGGTGCGCCCGCTGCTTGCGTTCGCGGCCGGCGAGCTCGCCGCGGCCGACGCGGAGCGGGTCGCCATCGCGGCGGCGGCGGTCGAGTGCATCCATGCGTACTCGCTGGTGCACGATGACCTGCCGTGCATGGACGATGACGTGCTGCGCCGCGGGAGAGCGACCTGTCACGTGGAGTACGACGAGCCGACTGCCCTGCTGGTGGGCGATGCGCTCCACAGCTTCGCGTTCCAGCTCGTATCCGAGTATCGGCTCGCAAACGATCCGGCGCAGCAGCTCGAAATGGTGAAGCTGCTGGCGATTGCAGCCGGCTCGCGCGGGATGGCCGGCGGCCAGGCGATCGACCTGGAATCCGTCGGCAAAACGCTGTCGGTGCCGGAACTGGAATTCATGCACATCCACAAGACCGGGGCGCTGATCCGCGCCGCCATCTCGTTCGGGCTGCGCTGCGGCGATCACCTGGATGGGAGCGCGCTCGCCCGCATCGACAGTTACGCCAAGTCCATCGGGCTCGCGTTCCAGGTTGTGGATGACGTTCTCGATGCCGAGGCCTCGACCGCGACGCTCGGAAAGACCGCGGGCAAGGATGCCGAGCAGAACAAGCCCACCTACGTGAGCACGATGGGCATCGCCGAATCCAAGGCGTTCGCCGAGGAGCTGCGGCAGCAGGCGCTCGCCGCCCTCCAGGGTTTCGGCGACCGGGCGCTGCGGTTGCAGCAGCTCGCGAATTTCATCGTGCTGCGCAAATTTTGATCCGCCGCGACACAACCCCGTGTACGAGCTGCTGAAAAGCATCAATTACCCTCACGAGCTCAGACAGCTCGAGAGAAGCCAGCTGCCCCGGCTTGCCGACGAGTTGCGGGCATTTCTCCTCGAGTCGGTGAGCCAGACCGGCGGCCATCTCTCGTCCAATCTGGGCACCGTCGAACTGACCATTGCGCTTCACTACGTCTTCGATACGCCCCATGACCGACTGGTGTGGGACGTGGGGCATCAGACGTACGGACACAAGGTGCTGACCGGGCGGCGTGAAGCAATGAAGAAACTCAGGATGTGGGGCGGCATCTCGGGTTTTCCGCGCCGCGAGGAAAGCGAGTACGACACGTTCGGCACCGCGCATTCGAGCACGTCCATCAGCGCGGCATTCGGCATGGCCGTTGCATCGCGCCTGAAGGGCGAGAGGCGGCACGTCGTCGCCATCATCGGCGACGGCGCGATGACGGCCGGGATGGCGTTCGAGGCGCTGAACAACGCCGGCGCCTCGCACACCGACCTGCTGGTGATTCTCAACGACAACGACATGTCGATCTCCCCGCCGGTGGGAGCGTTGAACCGCTATCTCGCGAAACTCATGTCCGGGCGTTTTTACGCCAAGGCCAAGGGGCTGGGGGAGCGGGTGCTGGGCGAGCTTGCGCGGCGCGCGGAAGAGCACGTGAAAGGCATGGTGACCCCGGGTACCCTGTTCGAGGAGTTCGGTTTCAATTACATCGGCCCCATCGACGGGCACGATCTCGATGCGCTCGTGCCGACGCTCGGCAACATCAGGCAACTCGGCGGGCCGCAGTTCCTGCACGTGGTGACCCGCAAAGGCCAGGGCTACAAGCTGGCGGAAGCCGATCCCGTTCTCTATCACGGCGTGTCGAAGTTCGACCAGGTGAACGGCATTGCGGGGGGCAAGTCCGGCGGCAAGAAGACCTATACGCAGATTTTCGGAGACTGGCTGTGCGACATGGCGCAGCGTGACGACCGGGTGGTCGCGATCACGCCCGCCATGCGGGAAGGCTCGGGCCTGGTGAAATATGCGGAACTCTATCCGGAACGCTATTTCGATGTGGGCATTGCCGAGCAGCACGCGCTCACTTTCGCGGCGGGGCTCGCGTGCGAGGGCTACAAGCCGGTCGTGGCAATTTATTCGACGTTCCTGCAGCGTGCCTACGACCAATTGATCCACGACATCCAGATCCAGAATCTCCCTATCGTGTTTGCGATCGACCGCGCGGGTCTCGTCGGTGCCGATGGCGCCACGCACAACGGCAGTTTCGATCTCACGTATCTCAGATGCCTGCCGAACATGGCGGTCATGACGCCGTCCGATGAAAACGAGTGCCGGCAGATGCTGTATACCGCGATCACCATGAATACGCCGGCCGCCGTGCGCTATCCGCGCGGCAGCGGGCCGGGCGCCGCCGTGAACGAAAACATGGAAGCGCTTCCGCTCGGCAAAGGCGAGCTGCGGCGTGAACGCCGGGCGGCCGGGGGAATCGCAATCCTGGCTTTCGGCGCCATGCTGACGCCGGCGCTGCAGGCCGGTGAGCAGCTCGATGCCAGCGTGGCCAACATGCGGTTCGTCAAGCCGCTCGATGAGGCGCTCGTGCTGGACCTCGCGGACCGCCACGCGCTGCTCGTGACGGTCGAGGAAAACGTCGTCATGGGCGGCGCCGGCAGCGCCGTGGTCGAGGCGCTGCAGCGGCACAAGAGAGCCGCGCCGGTCCTGCAGCTCGGGCTGCCCGACCGCTTCATCGACCAGGGCGATCCGGGAATCCAGCTCGCCGAATGCGGTCTCAATGCAGAGGGAATCCTCAAGGCGATCCGCGCGCGACTCGGGGAGTAGAATGAATGGATCAACAGGCCCACACCATGACGCTCACCAAGCAGATGCTCGAAGAAAATGAGATGGACGGATACGCCAGGATCGATCAGTACGATCCCGTCACGGTAGGGCGGATCGCCGACAAGTACCGTTCCATCCTGCAGGATATCGGCGAAGATCCCGACCGTGAGGGGCTGCAGAGGACGCCGGAGCGCATCGCCAAGGCGCTGCAATTCCTCACGCACGGGTACGATCTCGATCCGGCGGGCATACTGCGCTCGGCAATGTTCCGTGAAGAGTACCAGCAGATGGTGATCGTCAAGGATATCGAACTCTATTCGCTGTGCGAGCACCATCTCTTGCCTTTTTTCGGCAAGGCGCACGTCGCCTACATTCCGAACGGGCACATCGTGGGCCTGTCGAAAATTCCCCGCGTGGTGGACGCGTTCGCGCGCCGTCTCCAGGTGCAGGAGAGATTGACCGTCGATATCCGCAATTGCCTGCACGACACGCTGAAGCCCCTCGGCGTGGCGGTGGTGATCGAAGCGCAGCACCTGTGCATGATCATGCGCGGCATCCAGAAGCAGCATTCGGTGGCCACGACTTCGGCCTTCACCGGCGAATTCAACGCCGAAAAAACCCGGGCGGAGTTCATGCGCCTCATCACGCGCGCCGGGTCCTGATCCGAACGGCCATGGCCCGCAGGACCAGCGAATTCATCGTCGAGCACATCCTGCCGGACGTGCGCCGCGGCCGCATGGTGATCCTGGTCGACAGCGAGGAGCGGGAAAACGAAGGCGATCTTTTCGTTGCGGCGGAGAAGGCGACTGCGGAAGCGATCAATTTCATGGCGCAGCATGGCCGGGGCCTGATCTCGCTCGCGCTCACCGAAGAACGCATGCGTGCGCTCGGTCTTGCCCTGATCGCCGACGATCAGATCAACACCACCAGATTCCAGACCGCGTTCGCCACACCGATCGACGCCCGCGAGGGTGTGGGATCGGGCATGTCGGCGTACGATCGGGCGCGCACCATACAGGTCGCCATTGCTGACAATACTCGCCCCGCCGATCTGATCCGGCCCGGGCGCCTGCAGACGCTGCGTGCGGTGGACGGCGGCGTTCTGGCGCGGCGCGGGCACACCGAGGCGGCGGTCGATCTCGCGCGACTGGCAGGGCTCAAGCCCGCCGGCGTGATCTGCGAGATCATGAACGAGGACGGGACGATGGCGCGGATGCCGGATCTCGAGCGATTTGCGGCCCGGCACGGCCTCACTATCCTGCGCATTTCGGATCTCGTCGCGTATCGGGAGATGGAGCGCCTGATCCGGCGCCGCGCCGAGACCGTTCTGCCGACCCGCAAGGCGGGGGAGTTCCGCCTCTATGTCTACAGCGACAATCTCGAGACGACGGTCTACGTTGCGCTGGTGAAGGGCGACATGGCCGGCGAGCGGCCTACGCTCGTGCGCCTGCACTCGCAATGCCTGACCGGTGACGTATTCGGCAGCGAGCGTTGCGACTGTGGCGAGCAACTGGATTCCGCGCTGGCCATGATCGAACAGGAAGGCAGCGGCGTGCTGGTCTACATGTTCGACGAGGGCCGGGGCATCGGTTTGTTGAACAAGGTACGCGCCTACGCGCTGCAGGATCGGGGGCAGGACACCATCGAAGCCAATCACGCGCTCGGCTTTGCCGCCGACATGCGCGACTACAAGGCGGGCGCCCATATCCTCTTCGATCTGGGCATCAAGCAGGTGCGACTGATGACCAACAATCCGGACAAGGTTGCCGCACTGGAAGACTACGGCCTCACCGTGTTCGAGCGCGTGCCCATCGAGGCGCCGCCGCGCTCGGCCAATCGCGGCTACCTGGAGACCAAGCGCACGCGATTCGGTCACTTGCTGTCGCTTATCGGTGAGGGCGGCGAAACGGAAAAAAAGGAGCAGGTCCCGGACGGCGCGAAGCGCAAGTGAGACGGCCCGGTTGCGCTCCCGGACGGCGCAAAGCGCAACCGGGATGCCTCAGTAGCGCCGGGTGAGCGTCATCGTGTCGCCGTCGCGGCGCATTTCGGTGCGATTGAGAAAGCTCAGGCCGAGCAACGCCACGCCGCCCATCATATCGCTGTCGATCACCACGCCGTCGACGTTGTGCAGCGTGATGCGTCCCAGGCTTACCGTATCGAGCTTGACGCGATAGGCGGTGACGACGCCGTTCGCGGTCTGCAGCA
>JBQTJV010000159.1:0-11260 GCA_052386775.1 Betaproteobacteria bacterium | reverse complement strand
TGGTGGTAGACGTCGCCGTAGGTTACGCCCTCCACCCAGACCAGATCGAATATGCTTTCCTTGCGCTGCAGGTACATCGCGAGCCGCTCCAGTCCATAGGTCAACTCGCCCAGGACCGGCCTGCAGTCGAGGCCCCCCACCTGCTGAAAGTAGGTGAACTGTGTTACTTCCATGCCGTTGAGCCAGACTTCCCAGCCCAGGCCCCACGCGCCGAGCGTCGGGGACTCCCAGTCGTCCTCGACGAACCGAATGTCGTTCACCATGGGATCGATGCCGAGCGCGACGAGAGACCCGAGATAAAGATCCTGCAACGCCTTCGGGGAAGGCTTCATCACCACCTGGTACTGGTAGTAATGCTGCAGCCGATTGGGATTCTCGCCGTAGCGTCCGTCCCGGGGCCGCCGCGAGGGCTGGACATATGCGGCATTCCACGGCTCGGGGCCGATGGCACGCAGAAAGGTGGCCGTATGAAACGTGCCGGCGCCCATCTCCATGTCATAGGGCTGCAGCAGCACGCATCCGCGCTGGTCCCAATACTGGTTGAGCCGCAGTATCAACTGCTGGAACGTGAGCATTTCGTCGCGGGGCGCCGGAAATGACGGATTGTACTGGTTTTGGATGAGCGCCCAAACCGACGCGGGCCGCCGCGATCAACCGCCCTTGCGTCGGCCTATGCCCCACGCCGCCGCGATCAGGATGACACACAACGCGAGCACCGGCTGATTGCCCCAGCGCACGTACGGAGTGGCGCCTTCATAGCCCGGCACGCGCTCGGTCAGCGCGCTCCGCGTGAACTCCGGCACCTGCTTCGCCACTACACCGCGGGTGTCGATCACGGCGGTGACGCCGGTGTTGGTGGCGCGCAGCATGTAGCGCCCGGTTTCCAGGGCACGGGCCTGCGAGATCTGCAGATGCTGCCGCGGCGCGATGGAGCGGCCGAACCACGCGACGTTGCTCACATTGACGAGCAGGGTCGCCTGCGGCAGCTGGCGGATGATTTCCTCGCCGAAGGCGTCCTCGTAACAGACGTTCACCGCCACGCGCTGGCCCGCGATCTCCAGAGGTTGCGGAGATTCGGTGCCGCGCGAGAAGTCCTGCAGCGGGATGGCCAACGCTCCGACGATGTCTCCGAGGAGCGGCCGCAGCGGAATGAATTCGCCGAACGGCACCAGATGAAACTTGCGGTAGCTCTGCGCGGGTGCGCTGCCGACGGAAATGACGCTGTTGTAGTAACGCCCGTCCGGGAGGCGCTCCGGGACGCCGATCAGCATGTCTCCGCCGTTGCGCCGGGCGTGAGCGGCAAGGTCGGCGAGATAGGCCTGGGGCACGTGCTCGAGAAACAGCGGAAGCGCCGTCTCAGGGAAGACGATCAGCCGGCTTGCGCTGGCATGGGCGAGCGCGCGGTAATCCTCCAGTGTCTTGTGCAGGCGGTCCTCGCGGAATTTGAGATCCTGCGGCACGTTGCCTTGAAGGAGACTGACGGTTACCGGCTCACCGACGGGATGCGTCCACTGGACAGCCTTGAGCCCCCAGCCTGCCAGCCACACCGCCACCACCGCAGACAGCAAGACAGGCGATATCCCGCCTGCTTCGCGATAGCGTTGCCATAGATACGCGAGGATTCCCGCAGTGAGTGCCGCGGCGAACGTGACGCCATAGATGCCGAGGATCGGCGCATAACCTGCGAGCGGGCTGACCGGAATCTGGGAGTAGCCTGTTCCCAGCCACGGAAATCCGGTGAAGAGCCATCCCCGCGTCCACTCCAGCAGCGTCCAGGCGGCGGGAACAAAAAATGCGAGTTTGGCTGGGGCCGCGAGGGGCACTCTCGCGTAGAGGTATCCCGCCACGGCGGGAAACAAGGCGAGAAAGGCGCAAAAGAGCAGCGTGGCCAGCGCGGCGAGCGGCGCCGGCATGGCGCCGAAATCGTGCAGGCTCACGTAGATCCAGCTCACGCCGAACAGGTAAAAGCCCAGCCCATAGGCGAAACCGAGGCGAGCGGCGTCCCGCGGATGCACGCCCTGGAGCGCAACGAGCAGCGCTGCGAGTGTCAGCATCGGAACGAAGAACAGGGAAAACGGCGCAAAGCCGAGAACAGTCAAGGCGCCCAGAAGGAAAAACGCGACGATGAGCCGGCGGCGAACGATGCGTCGAGCTGACCGGGCTGCGGGTGCGCCTGTTGCTGCACTCCATCGTGGCGGGCGCACTTATTTCTTCTCTGGCTTCCTTGTGACCTGCAGCAGGTGCAGCCGGCGGCTATCCGCGCGCAGCACGCGGAAGGTCAGGCTGTCGACGCTGATCTGCTCACCGCGTTTGGGCACGCGCCCGAAGCGCTTGAGCAGCAACCCGCCTATCGTGTCGAACTCCTCGTCGCTGTAAGCGGTTCCGAACGCGGCATTGAAATCGGGAATTTCGGTCAACGCCTTGACGCGGTACTGCCCGCCTTTCTCCGGAACGATGTTGTGCTCCACGTCCTCGAAGTCGTACTCGTCTTCGATGTCGCCGACGATCTGCTCCAGCACGTCCTCTATGGTGACGAGACCGGCGACGCCGCCGTACTCATCGACCACGATCGCGATGTGGTTGCGATTCTTGCGAAACTCCTTCAGCAGGACGTTGAGCGGCTTGGACTCCGGAATGAAGACTACCGGGCGCAGCATCTCGCGGACGTTGAACTCCTCCTCGCCGGCGTAGTAGCGCAGCAGATCCTTGGCGAGCAGAATCCCGATGATGTCGTCCTTGTTTTCCCCGATCACCGGAAAGCGCGAGTGGGCGGTCTGGATCACCATCGGAATGAACTGGTCGGGGGATTCGTTGATGTCGATGACGTCCATCTGCGAGCGCGGCACCATGATGTCGCGCGCCTGCATTTCCGAGACCTGCATGACCCCTTCGATCATCGCCAGCGCATCGGCGTCGAGCAGATTGCGTTCGTAGGCGGAGCGCAGCAGCTCGATCAGCTGCTCGCGGTCTTCCGGCTCGCGCATGATGAGCGCGGAGAGTCGTTCGAGCAGCGACGGTTTACTGTGCGTATCGTCCATGGTGAGGGTCAGGCGGCGCGCAGGGCGTTGCCGCGCTTCCCCGGGCGGTCGGGCACGGAATAAGGGTCAGGATAACCCAGTTTGACGACGATTTGCGACTCGCGTGCCTCCATGACGACGGCGTCAGCGGAGCGCCGGTGATCATAGCCCTGCAGATGCAGCGTGCCGTGCACGACCAGATGCGCGTAGTGACCTGCGACACTCTTGCGCTGCTCGTGCGCTTCCCGCGTCACCACCGGTGCGCACAGCGCAAGATCGCCTTCGTAGGGCGGCGTGTCCCGGTATACAAACGTCAGCACGTTCGTCGGACGCTCGCCGGAGCGGAAGTGGCGGTTGAGCGACTCGCCTTCGGCGCGGCCGATGATGCGCACCGTGATCCGGGCGTCGTGCTCGAGCGCGGCATGGATCCACCTGCGCAACTGGGCGCGGCTGGGCCGATTGCGCACCGCAACGGCATACTGGACGGCGAGCTCCAGGCGCGGCGCGCGGCGTCTTCGCCGGCGCTTCACGTCTTCGCCTCCTGGGGGCCGCCGCTCGCCGCCTGCGGCTTGTAGTTTTCATAGGCGCTGACGATGCGCTGAACCAGCGGGTGGCGCACCACGTCCTCGCTTTCGAAGTAGGTGAAAGCGATGCCGCGCACCTTCTTCAGCACCTCGCGAGCCTCCACCAGCCCGCTTTTCTGCCCACGCGCCAGATCGATCTGCGTGACATCGCCCGTCACCACCGCCTTGCTGCCGAAACCGATGCGCGTCAAAAACATCTTCATCTGCTCGGGGGTGGTATTTTGCGCCTCATCGAGGATGACGAAAGAGTGATTCAGCGTGCGTCCCCGCATGAAGGCGAGCGGTGCGATTTCGATGGCCCCGCGCTCGAACATGCGGGCCACCTTGTCGAAACCCATCAGGTCGTAGAGCGCGTCGTAGAGCGGGCGCAAATAGGGATCCACTTTCTGGGCCATGTCGCCGGGAAGAAAGCCGAGGCGTTCGCCGGCTTCGACGGCGGGGCGCACCAGCACGATGCGTTTCACGCTCTCGCGCTCGAAGGCATCGACGGCGCAGGCGACCGCGAGGTAGGTCTTGCCCGTCCCGGCGGGCCCGATGCTGAAGGTGAGGTCGTGAGAAAGGATGTTCTGCAGATATTCCACCTGCCGCGGCGTGCGGCCGTGCAGATCCTGGCGCCGGGTGATGAGCTCCGGCGTATCGTCCGTCGCTTGCTGCGGATTCGAAGCCTCGATCAGGCCCAGTTGAACATCCTCCAGGCTGAGCGTGCGATTTGCGCGCCGGTAGAAATCCTGCAGCACGCGCGCCGCCATCCTGGTCTGTCCGGGTTTACCGGTCAGCGCGAAACGCTCGCCGCGCCGCGCGATGCTGACGTCGAGCGCTGTTTCGATCTGCCGCAGGTTTTCGTCCAGCACGCCGCACAGGTTCGCGAGCCGCTGGTTATCGACGGGCGTGAACGAGATCTCGACGGGCTTCAATGGGCGGGCGTGACCGCATCGCCGCGCAGCGAATGGGGCAATGCGGCACTCACTACGACATCGACAAAGCGGCCGATGAGCTCTTGGGGTCCGTGGAAATTGATCACGCGGTTGTTGTCGGTGCGCCCGGAAAGCTCGTCCGGGTCCTTGCGTGCCCTGCCGGTCACCAGCACGCGCTGGCGTGTGCCGACCATGGCCTGGCTGATGGATTGCGCCTGTTCCTCGATGCGTCGCTGCAATCGCTGCAGCCGCTCGAGCTTGGTGGCGGGCGGCGTGGTGTCGGGCAGTCCGGCAGCGGGCGTGCCGGGGCGAGGACTGTAAACAAAGCTGAAGCTCGAATCGAACCCCACGTCGTCGATCAGTTTCAACGTGGCGGAAAAATCGGCATCGCTCTCTCCGGGAAAACCCACGATGAAGTCCGACGATATGGAAACGTCCGCACGCCGCTCGCGCAGGCGTCTGACGATGGCCTTGTATTCGAGGGCGGTGTAGCCCCGCTTCATCGCGGACAGCACGCGGTCGGATCCCGATTGCACCGGCAGGTGCACGTGGCTTACGAGCTGCGGAATGGCTGCATAAGCGTCGATCAGCCGCTGCGTAAATTCCCGGGGGTGCGAGGTGGTATAGCGGATGCGCTCGATGCCTGGAATTTCGGCCACGTATTCGAGCAATAGCGCAAAATCCGCCGGCTCGCCATGGTCCGCGCGGCCGCGGTAAGCGTTCACGTTCTGGCCGAGCAGCGTCACTTCCTTCACGCCCTGTAGCGCAAGCTCGGCCACCTCGGTCAAGACATCGTCGAGCGGCCGCGAGACTTCCTCGCCACGCGTATAAGGGACCACGCAGAACGTGCAGTACTTGCTGCAGCCCTCCATGATGGAGACAAACGCGGTCGGGCCCTCGACGCGCGCAGGGGGCAGCCGGTCGAACTTCTCGATCTCGGGAAAGGAGATGTCGACTTGCGGCTTGCCGCTGGCCTGCCGTGCTTCGATCATTTGCGGCAGGCGGTGGAGCGTTTGCGGGCCGAAAACCAGGTCCACATACGGAGCCCGCGCTACAATCCCCGCACCTTCCTGGCTGGCGACGCAGCCGCCGACGCCGATCAGCACGCCGGGGCGGGCGCGTTTCAGGTGCTTGACCCGGCCCAGGTCGTGAAACACTTTTTCCTGTGCTTTTTCGCGCACGGAGCAGGTGTTGAACAGGATCACGTCCGCGTGCTGTACATCGTCGGCCGCTTCCATGCCGTGCTGCGAGGCGAGTACATCGGCAATCTTGGCCGAGTCGTACTCGTTCATCTGACAGCCGAACGTCTTGATGTAGAACTTCTTGGACACCGCGTCAGCGTTTTTTTGCTGTGGGCTGCACTGGCGAACCCGGCCCAGGAAAGGTCGTCGCGGCGATCGGGATCGTCATCAAATCACCATAACACAACGTAATCAAATGCTTCAATCGCTGTGTGGCGGGCACTCGGAATAGGTGGTGGCGAGTCAGGGATTTGAACCCCGGACCAACGGATTATGATTCCGCTGCTCTAACCGCTGAGCTAACTCGCCCCAGGAAGCGGCGGAGTATAAAGACGGGGCCTCGCATTGTCAAGCCGAATCGCCCCATAATTCATTGCGAATCAGAGTCTAAGGACACACATGGTGAGGACGCAGTTGAGATGAGCCTGCAATTTGACGTGGCGATCGTTGGCGGCGGGCTCGTTGGTACGGGTCTCGCGCTGAGCCTGCAGCGCGCGAAGCTGCGCGTGGCGCTGATCGAGCCGCAAGCGCCCAGGCCGCTTCCCGGCGGCGATTCGTGGGACGTGCGCGTGTACGCGATCAGCCCGGGCAGCGCCGCCTTCCTGGATCACTGCGGCGTATGGGGCGAACTCGCGCCGGGCCGGGTTCAGCGCATCGACACCATGCACATCTTCGGTGACCGGTTCGGGGCGCGTCTCGAATTCAGCGCCTACGATGCGGGCTTGCGCGAACTCGCCTTCATCGTCGAGAACCGCGTGCTGCAAGACGTCTTATGGCGACGCCTGCAATCGGCACCGGAGATCTCGCTGTACTGTCCCGCCCGCTGCGCTCGCCTGGCGTGGGAACCGGGCCGCGCCGTGGTGCATCTGGAAGACGGATCCGAGCTGGCAGCAAGACTGATTGTCGGTGCGGACGGCGCGGATTCCTGGGTGCGCAAAGAGGCCGGGATAGCCGTCACGCCGGTGTCCTACGGCCAGTTGGGCGTGGTCGCCAATTTCGATGTCGAAAAGGACCATCGCGGCCGTGCATATCAGTGGTTTCGCGGCGACGGCGTGCTGGCGTTGCTCCCCCTGCCGGGGCGTCGTGTGTCGATGGTATGGTCGACCAGCGAGACGCATGGTCGCGAGTTGCTCGCGTTGAGTGGTGATACGCTCTCAGCGTGCATAAAAGACGCCAGCCATAACATGCTGGGTTCGATGTCGCTCATCACGGCGCCCGCAGCGTTCCCGCTGCAGTTGCAACGCGTATCGCGGCTTGCCCGTCCTCGCCTTGCCTTGGTCGGGGACGCCGCGCATAATGTGCACCCTTTGGCGGGGCAGGGGGTCAACCTCGGTTTCCGTGATGCACGCGAGCTTGCTTCCGTTTTGAAAGATCGCGGTGCGCAGACCGATTGCGGCGACTACGCTCTACTGCGCCGCTACGAGAGAGCCCGTCGGGAAGATGTGCTGGCGCTTCAGGTCGCCACCGATGGCCTGCAGAAGCTGTTCGCCCGGGACAGCCCGTGGGTCGCAGCCGCGCGTAACCTCGGGCTTAACGGGGTCAACGCATTCCCTCCGCTCAAGAAGTTGCTGGTGCAACGCGCTGTAGCCTGAACATGAGAGCACTGACAAATCGAATCGCATTGATCGCCTTGTGCAGCCTGGCCGCCGGCTGGGCCTATGCCGACGAGGCGAGCGTCAGGCAAACGCTGCAGGCGCGCTTTCCTACCCTGACGGTGGAGAGCGTAAAGAAAGCGCCCTTTGCCGGCCTCTACGAAGTCGTGCTCGACGGCGAGATCGTCTATACCGACGAGAAAGTGGAGTATTTTTTCTCGGGCAGCATCTACGATATTCGTACGCTGCCGCCGCGCAACCTGACGCCGGACAATACGGGTCGCGCCGTGGTCAATACGCTCAACGGCGCGCGGGACTCGGCGATCAAGCGGGTGAAAGGCGACGGATCGCGCATCCTCTATACCTTCGAGGACCCCAACTGCGGCTATTGCCGGCAGCTCTCCCGCGAGTTGACCAAGATCGACAACGTCACCATATACACCTTTCTGCTGCCGATCCTTTCCCAGGATTCGGTGGACAAGTCGCGCGCCGTTTGGTGCGCCGAGGATCGGGCCCAGGCTTGGGAAGACCTGATGCTCAAAGCCGCGCTTCCCGAAGGCGCGAGGAATTGCGCAACACCGATCGAGAAAAACCGGGAACTGATGCGTCGTTTCGGCATACGCGGCACGCCCGCCGTTTATCTGGAGAACGGCCGGCGGATCGGCGGCTATCTTCCGGCGGCGCAGATCGAGCAGGCCCTCAACTCCGTTCCGCCGAAGTAGCCGGATCGCCCGTACACAGCGCAGGATGCCGGCGCGTTAAGCCGGCATGACGAATTATTTTCCGGCCTGCGCGACTCCGCGCCGCGCCTGCTCCTATCGGTATTGCGTCGCCGTCGTGCTGTCGCTCGTGCTGCATATGGCGCTGGTGATGGCGCCGGAAGACGGTCGCATCGGCCGTTTGCCGCCGCCTGCGGCGTTTACGATGGTGGCGACGCTGCGGCCCGCGGCTGCAATTCCGGAAGCGGGCGCACCCGACATGCCGATTCCTTCCCCTCCCGCGCCGCCGGGCACCCGGGATTCGACGGCTCGCGAAGCGGCGGGTCCATCGAGTACCGATGGAGGATCACCAGCGCCTGCATCCCGTGCTGCGAAACCACCGCGCAGCGAGGCGCAGGGCGAATCGCTGTTGGAGCGATCAACGGAGTACTACACGGCGCAGGAACTGGACGTTTATCCGACCCTCATGCACCCGCCGGTTTCCGAATGGCGGCGGCTGACAGCACCGGGGGCCGGACTGACCGTGATGGTGACGCTGGACCAGACCGGGCGCGTCGAAGACATCGCTGCCCTGAACGCCAGCACGGAGCGCCCTGCCGATCCAATCGTTCGGGAGATGCTGCAGAGCGCCCGCTTCGCGCCCGCCATCAAATCCGGGCGTCCGGTGAAAAGCCGCATCGTCCTGCGGCTCGAGTCGGATGTCGCCCGCAACGGTGCTCTGCCGTGATGGCAGCCGCGCTCAGTCGCGGGACACCGGATAGCCGTGCGGCAGCATGACCCACATGCGCAGCGCCTGTTTCATTCGCCCCGCCTCGCGCGCCGCCTCCGCCCCGAACCCCCAGAAAAAATCGGCGCGCACCGCGCCGCGAATGGCGCCGCCCGTATCCTGAGCCAGCATCAAGCGGTTGAGCGGTGTGGCGGTGTTCGGCCAGGTCGTGGCGATATACACCGGCGAGCCGAGCGGCACGTATTGCGGATCGACCGCGATGCTGCGCTGTGCCGTGAGCGGAACCCCGAGCGCGCCGAGCGGACCGGGGAGGTGGGGCGGTAACTCGCGGAAGAAGATATAGCGAGCATTGTGGTGGAGCAGTTCCTGTAACCGGTCCGGATTCTGCTGCGCCCAGCCTTTGATGCCCTGCATCGACGCCTTGTCGAGGGTCAGTTCGCCGCGCTCCACCAGCCACCGGCCGATGGAACGATAGGGATGCCCGTTCTGATCGGCGTAGCCGACGCGCAGCGTGCGCCCGTCGTCGAGCTCGATGCGCCCGGAGCCCTGAATCTGGAGAAAGAACAGTTCGATCGGGTCTTCCAGCCACGCGATCTCGCGGCCCCGCACGGCTGCGCGGCCGCCTTCTATGCCGGCCCGATCGTAATAGGAGACGACCCGGCGTCCATCGAGGCGCCCCCGCAACTGCTTGCCCTTGAGTTCCGGATAAGTGTCGCCCAGGTCGATCGTGAGCAAATCGTCCGGCACGCCGTAAATCGGGTGGCGATAGCGCTCCGATGCGGAGCGGCTGCCCCGCACCAGCGGCTCGTAGTAGCCGGTGATCAGTCCGTCGCGCGCACCGTCCGGGGCCACGACGCGATGCGGACTGAAGTGCGATTCGAAGAACCGGCGCACGGTATCCCGATCCGGTTTATTCATCTGTTGTGCGAGCGCGCAGACGTAGCGCCAGGCGTCGCGCTGCGCGAGCACGCTGCAACTGGCGATAAACGTGTCCCAGGCGGGCCCCATGTCGTGCGTGCGCCACTCCGGCAGCTCGTCCCACGTGGTCGATCTGAGGATCGCACCGCTCGCCGGGGGTGAGGCTTTGACCGGCGCCGGCGCGGGCGTGACCGATGGTACGGCCGGCGACGGACTCGCTGCTGCGGGCGGGAGTGCGGGCGCCGCGATCGGTGGCTTCGGGGCCGGCGACTCGCACGCGGCCAGCACCGACAGCGCGACGGCGAACCCGCACCGCATGAGCAGCGGTTGGAAATTCGAGCGCTGTTCGCTAAAGTGCTGCATTCCCCGCATCAGTATAGCGCCGTCATGGAGTCGCTATTGTGGTTACTGCTCGAAGCCGGCGTGGCGCTCGCCCTGCTGCTGCTCATCGTCTGGTGGACCTGGCCGAGAAAGAAAACAAGCGAGGAGCGCACTACCACCGACGCAGATCGGAAGTGAATGGCCGCAGCGGACTGCGGGAGGTCGTGCGACTCGCGGGCTCAGTGCAGCACGCGCGGCATGGAGAGCGTGAATTCCGGAATCGGGGCATCGAACTTTACGCCATCGTCCGCTACCATCTGATAGCTGCCGCGCATGGTGCCCACCGGCGTCGCGATTGCCGCGCCGCTGGTATATTCGAAGCTCTCCTGCGGGCGCAGCAGCGGCTGCTCGCCGACCACGCCCGCGCCGCGCACCTCCTGTACCTGGTTTTCGGCGTCGGTAATGATCCAGTGGCGGCTGACGAGCTGCGCCGGGACGTTACCCGTATTGGTAATGGTGATGGTGTAGGCAAAGACGTAGCGCGCGCTGTTCTCGTCGGACTGGTCGGGAACAAAAGCCGTCCGTGCGGAAACCGTGATCTCGTATTTCTTGTCCGGCATGGAAATATTTTCACCCCAATTCGAGGGGACAGGCAACATCGGGCGTGACCTGCGGTGGTGTGTCGAACGCGATAGCGGGTAAAATGACCGCATCGCGTCGAACTGTTCCGGGATGAATCACCGCATCGCACCCAGTATACTGTCCGCCGACTTCGCGCGCCTGGGCGAAGAAGTGACTCGCGTGGTCGCGGCCGGCGCAGACATGATTCACTTTGACGTGATGGACAATCATTACGTGCCCAATCTGACGGTCGGGCCGCTGGTGTGCGCCGCCATCCGCCCGCTGGTCCAGGTCCCTATCGACGTCCATCTCATGGTCAAGCCGGTAGACCGCATCGTTCCCGATTTCGCCGAAGCGGGTGCGAATATCATTTCCTTTCATCCGGAGGCCTCCGAGCACGTCGACCGCACCATCGGTCTCATCAAGAGCTGCGGCTGCAAGGCGGGTCTCGTATTCAATCCGGCGACACCGCTCGGTTACCTCGATCACGTGATCGACAAACTGGATCTGGTGCTCGTCATGTCGGTAAACCCCGGTTTCGGCGGCCAGGCATTCATCCCGGAGGCGCTCAACAAACTGCGCGCCATTCGCGAGCGCATCGCGGCC
>JBQTJV010000158.1:0-4812 GCA_052386775.1 Betaproteobacteria bacterium | reverse complement strand
GCGGGCGTTGTGGCGCGGTGGGTGCAATGGGCCGGGCGGTGTTTTTTTCCAAGGCGGTTTTTCCGACGCAGGTATTAAATCGCGCGGGAAGCTTATCACGATTACCGCGCGCTTTACTTTCGCCCGGGCCTGTCTTATGTTGGCGCGCACTTTGCGCGACGCTCTTCGGGGCCCCGACCCCGCCCAGGGCCTCGCCGCGCTGTTCACAGGAGACCATGATGGCCCAGAAAAAAGACAAGGCCGCGATACTGGCACGGCTTCCGGTACGCGCCGATGAGGATCCGTTTGTCGTGGCGATCGGCGGCTTCTACCGCCGCTGGTTCAATCTCATCGACGATCTGGAGCTGTTGATCGATACCGTCGCAAAAGTGAAAGCCACCGAGGACGAGGACTGGGTGCCGGTCTGGTCCGACGTCGCTGGCCGCTATGAGAAGGATGCGGAGGCGGCACTCGCCCGCGGCGACCGCGCTGCCGCACGGACTGCGTTCCTGCAGGCGAAGAGCTTCTACAGCATCGCGCGTTTCCCGTCGCCTTACCGTTCGGGTTCCGCCATCTGTCCCGCCAGCATGGGGCCGCTCAAGGAAGCGGCGTACAACCGCTACCTCGAATGCTTCCGACGCGCCGCCGAATTGCTCGACACGCCGATCGAGACGCTGCGCATCAGACGCGACGGCATGGAGACGGTCGGCCACCTGCGCCTGCCACCGCACGCGTCCGCTCAGAGCCGCGTTCCCGCGGTGCTGGTGATGTGCGGCGGCGACATGTACAAGGAGGATCGCGAGAAGTACGCGGAGGGGGCGCTTGCCGAGGGGCTTGCCGCGCTGGTGGTCGATGCGCCGGGCACCGGGCAGACGACGTTTCCGCACGCGCCGGAATCGGTGGTCGCCTGGCAGTCCGCACTGGATACGTTGTCCGACCATCCTGCAATTGATGGCGAGCGCCTGGGCGCGTTTGGCGTGAGCCGCGGCGGGCTGTGGGTGATGCGGCTTGCGGCGCACGATGCGCGCGTGAAAGCGCTGATTTCGGTTGCGCCGGGCGGTGTGGGTTACTGGGGCACGCCCGAAGAGCGCGCCGAGTGGCGCAAAGCGACCTTCGAGCGCGCGCGCAAGAACTGGTTCGGGCCGCGCGGCACGCGTCCGCAGCCACGCGATACGACCGAGGATGAGCAGCGCGCTGAATTCCTGCGCTGGTCGCTGAAGGACAACAACCTGCTGCAGAACCTCACGATGCCGATGTACCTCGTCAACGGCAAGGTCGATCACCTGACGCCGATCGGCAATCTCTACCTCGCGCTGGAAAGCGGCCCGCCGACCGGACGCGTCGCGCGCGTCTATCCCGACGACGGCCACATCGCCGCGAAGAACGAGCGCGAGTGGGGCCCGGCGGGCTGGCGCTGGCTGCGCGACCAGCTCCGGGCTCAGTAGTCGCGCCGCGGGTGGTATCTGCCGGCACCAGCCGGTAGAGGGGACTGCGCCTTACTGCGGTCCTGCCAATGCCGTCTTATTGGACGCGAATGTTGGCGTCCTTGATGACGCGCGCCCACCGCTCCGATTCCTCGCGCGCGAATCTCGCCAGCTCCGCGGGAGTGCTGGGCGCCGCTTCGAGTTCCACCTTGGCAAGCCGCGCCCGCGTGTCAGGGGCATTCAGCAGCTTCACCACTTCGGCGTTGAGCCGGTCGACCACCTCGGGCTTCACGCCCGCCGGCGCAAACAGTCCGTACCACGTGATGACGACGAGTTCCGGCATGCCCGATTCCGCAGTGGTGGGCACGTTCGGCAGCGCACTCACCCGATTCGGCGCCATGACGACAAGCGCGCGGATCTTTCCTGCATTGACGAGCGGTATCGTCGCCGGAACGGTCGAGGTCACCATATCGACCTCCCCGCTCAGCATGGCCTGCAATGCCAGCGCGGCCCCCTTGTAGGGCACGTGCACCAGCTCGATTTTGCTCAGCGTCTTGAACAGTTCACTGCCGAGCTGGCTGCCCGAGCCGACGCCGCCCGATCCGTAATTGAGTTTCCCCGGATAGCCCTTCGCAAGCTTCACCAGTTCGCGGAGATTCCTGGCCGGCACCGAGGGGTGGACGATCAGCACGTTCGGTACCGTCGCGATCTTGGTGATCGGCACGAAATCGCGGAACGGATCGTAGCCGAGCTTCGTATACAGGCTCGGGCTGATGACGATCGTTGCGCTGGTCAGGAGAAGGGTGTGGCCGTCCGCGGGCGCCTTGGCGACGATTTCGGAGGCGATCGAACCGCCCGCGCCGCCGCGAAAGTCCGGAACCACCGGCTGGCCCAGCGTCTCCCGCAGCCTTTCCGACATGAGGAGCGCCAGCAGGTACGGCGCGCCGGTCGGAAACGCCACCACCAGTCGAAGCGGCTTCTCCGGGTACTTCTGCGCCACCGCCCCTGGCAGGCTGACCGCGGTCAACAACACCGCACACACCAGCGCCTTCACATAACGCATCGCTCTCCTCCGTGATCAGTCGACGTGCGCGCGGCACGTCATCGGTTGGATCGCGGGAATGATACGCCGCGCCCGACCCGTCAGAAAACTGCTGCGCCGGCACCCGGACAGAGCCCACACCGCCTGTGGTCTATCAGGTGTGTTTGCTGTATGATGCGCGCCCTTTGAGATCCGCAGGGATCGCGCGGCGACATCGGCAATGAGCATCGATCGGGAAGTATCGCGGCGAAGAACGTTCGCCATCATTTCGCATCCGGACGCGGGCAAAACCACGCTCACGGAAAAGCTGCTGCTGTACGCGGGCGCCATTCACATCGCGGGCAGCGTGAAGGCGCGCAAGGCCTCCCGCTACGCCACCTCCGACTGGATGGAGATCGAGAAGCAGCGCGGCATTTCGGTCGCCAGTTCCGTCATGCAGATGGAGTACCGCGACTGCGTCATCAACCTCCTCGACACGCCGGGCCACCGCGATTTTTCCGAGGACACCTATCGCGTCCTGACCGCGGTGGACGCGGCGCTGATGGTGATCGACGCCGCCAACGGCATCGAGCCGCAGACGCTGCGCCTGCTGAAGGTGTGCCGCGCGCAGGCGACGCCGGTGATCACCTTCGTCAACAAGATGGATCGCGAAGTCCGCGCGCCGGTGGATCTCGTGGACGAGATCGAACGCGTGCTGGGGATGCCGGTCGTGCCGTGCACCTGGCCGGTCGGCATGGGAAAGTCTTTCAAGGGCGTGTTCGATCTGCGCGCGGACGCGATGCGCGTCTTTCGGCCCGGCGCGGATCGCGTGTCGGACGATGCCGAAGTGATCACCGGTGTGACCAACCCGGAATGCAGCGCGCGCTTCGGCGATATCTTCACGCATGCGCGCCAGGAAATGGAGCTCGTGCGCGGCGTCTCGCCCGTATACGAGCGCGAGGTGTTTCTCGCGGGCGGGCAGACGCCGCTCTTCTTCGGTTCGGCCATCAACAACTTCGGCGTAAAGGAAGTGCTCGACGCGCTGGTGGACTTCGCCTCGCCCCCGCGGGCGCGCAAGGCGCTGCAGCGCACGGTCGACCCGGTCGAGGCCAAATTCTCCGGCGTCGTCTTCAAAATCCAGGCCAACATGGACCCCGGACACCGCGACCGGGTCGCCTTCATCCGCGTGTGTTCTGGCCACTTCGAGCGCGGCATGCGATTGAAGAACTGCCGCACCGGAAAGGACTTCCGCCCCAATAACGTGGTGTCGTTCCTGTCGCAGCGGCGCGAGATCGTCGATGATGCCTACGCCGGCGACATCATCGGCATTCCCAACCACGGCGTGCTGCAACTGGGCGATACGCTGACCGAAGGCGAGGACCTGCAGTTCACGGGCCTGCCGTTCTTCGCCCCGGAGCTTTTTCAGACCGTCGAGATCGCCGATCCGCTGCGCAGCAAGCAACTGCGCACCGGCATCGCGCAGCTCGGGGAAGAGGGCGCAATCCAGGTGTTCAAGCCGGTGACCGGCGGCTCGCTGTTGCTCGGCGCCGTCGGTCAACTGCAGTTCGAGGTCGTCGCGCATCGCCTGCGCCACGAATACGGCTGCGAGGCGCGCCTTGCGCCCGCCCGCTACACCGCGGCCCGCTGGGTCACCGCCGAGGATCCGCGGGAAATGAAGCGCTTCATCGACGACAACGCCTACCGCATCGCCCACGATGCCGTGGAGGCGCCGACGTTTCTCGCCGCCTACGATGCGGAGATCAAGGCGGCGCACGAACTGTGGCCGAACATCCGGTTCCACGCGCTGCGCGAGCACGCGGGGCTCGTCTTCCACTCCCATTCGATCACGTAACGGCGCGCTAGAATACGCCGTATTCACGCGTTCGAGCAGAACCTATCTCAATAATGGGCACGTGTGCGACGGAGGCGATGTGGGATGCAGTTCTAGGAGGGCGAGTGCAGCAATATCGCGAATATTGCAAGGGAGCCCGACGACGAAATGCGCCCAGATCGCCCCGTCCCTTCGGGTTGTGGCCAAAACGCGCGCCTACGTCGTCGCGGATCTTGTCAATATTCGCGATATTGACTGCGCCCCGCTCCTCGCATTCATCACGTTTTGGCCACAACGCATCACGCGTCCATTATTGAGATAGGTTCTAGTCTCATGGTCCCCGCACTGTCTTTTCTGGAAACCCGGGTGCTCGGCGTGCTCGCCGAGAAAGAGCGCACCGTGCCGGATACCTATCCCCTGACGCTCAATGCGCTGGTTTCAGGCTGCAACCAGAAGACGAGCCGCGACCCGGTGATCAATGCCAGTGAAACCGAGATCCAGGCGGCGCTCGACAGCCTCCGCGCGAAATCGCTGGTGATCGAGTCGAGCGGCGGGCG
>JBQTJV010000157.1:0-10328 GCA_052386775.1 Betaproteobacteria bacterium | reverse complement strand
AGCCCGAGAGCCGGGTGTTCTTCTGGCCGTGCTGCCCCGGCGGATAGTTGCGGCGCTCGATGGCGCACTTGTCGGTGAAGCACTTCTCGCCCTTGAGAAACAGCTTCTCGCCCTCGCGGCGGCACTGCCGGCATCTTGCGTCGAGATTCCTTGCCACGGTCTGCCCCCTTAAATTCGGCGCTTTTTCGGCGGCCGGCACCCGTTATGCGGCACCGGCGTCACGTCCGATATGCTGGTGATCTTGAATCCGCAGGCGTTCAGCGCACGCACCGCCGACTCGCGGCCCGGCCCCGGGCCCTTGATGCGCACTTCGATGTTCTTCACGCCGCTCTCCTGTGCGAGCCGGCCGGCGTGCTCGGATGCGACCTGCGCCGCAAACGGGGTGGATTTGCGCGAACCCTTGAATCCGTTGCTGCCGCACGTCGCCCACGCCAGCGCGTTGCCCTGCCGGTCGGTGATGGTTACTATGGTGTTGTTGAACGACGCGTGAACGTGGGCGATACCTTCGGCCACGTTCTTCTTGACCTTCTTGCGCACCCGGGTGCTTGCTTTCGACATATCGATATGCCCTTAAACCGTTGCTGCCTTGATGATCTTGACCGCCGCCTTGCGCGGACCCTTGCGCGTGCGCGCGTTGGTGCGCGTGCGCTGCCCGCGGACCGGCAGTCCCGCACGATGCCGCTTGCCGCGCCAGGTGCCGAGATCGATCAGGCGCTTGATATTCATCGACACTTCGCGGCGCAGATCGCCTTCCACCGTGTGCTTCGCGACCTGCTCGCGCAGCTTGTCCATTTCGGTGTCGGACAGGTCCTTCACCTTCGTCGAACTGTTCACACCCGCCGCTGCGCAAATCTCGCGCGCACGGCTGCGGCCGATGCCGAAAATCGCGGTGAGCGCGATCTCCGCATGCTGCTGGTTGGGAATGTTGACGCCACCTATACGGGCCATGCCTACCCCCGAAACGGAAAACCGAAAATTTTAACGCGTAACAGGTTAATTTTCAATTGAAAATCACCCCTGACGCTGCTTGTGGCGCGGGTCCGAGCAGATCACCCGTACCACGCCCTTGCGCTTCACGATCTTGCATTTGCGGCAGATCCTCTTAACCGATGCCAGCACTTTCATGTCGTTCTCCCGCCGTCCTTGTGCGCTACTTCGCGCGGAACACGATGCGCCCGCGCGTCAGATCGTAGGGCGTGAGCTCCACCGTTACCTTGTCGCCCGGCAGGATGCGGATATAGTGCATGCGCATCTTTCCGGAAATATGCCCGAGGACCACGTGCCCGTTCTCGAGCTTCACGCGGAACGTTGCGTTGGGCAACGTTTCCACGATTTCGCCCTGCATCTGTATCGTTTCTTCCTTCGCCATTACCGCGTCGGAAACACGCCGCCCTTGAAGTTCGCCTTCTTGAGCAGGCTTTCATACTGGTGCGACATCACATACGCCTGGACCTGGGACATGAAGTCCATGGTCACCACGACGATGATTAGCAGCGACGTTCCGCCGAAATAGAACGGGACGTTCTTCCACACGATCAGAAATTCCGGCAGCAGGCACACCAGCGTCACGTAGATGGATCCGGTGAGCGTGAGCCGCATCGTGATCTTCTCGATATAGCGTGCCGTCTGGTCGCCGGGGCGTATCCCCGGCACGAATGCGCCGCTCTTCTTGAGATTGTCCGCGGTCTCCTTGGGATTGAAGACCAGCGCGGTGTAGAAAAAGCAGAAAAAGACGATCGCCGAAGCGTAGAGCATGGTATAGATCGGCTGGCCGGGATGCATGGTGCTCGCGATCCTCGCCAGCCAGCTCATCCCCTCGCCGGTTCCGAACCACCCCACCAGCGTCGCCGGAAACAGAATGATGCTGGAAGCGAAAATGGGCGGGATGACCCCCGACATGTTGAGCTTGAGCGGCAGATGCGAAGTCTGGCCACCATAGACCTTGCGCCCAACCTGGCGCTTGGCGTAGTTCACCAGGATCTTGCGCTGGCCACGCTCGACGAAACAGACAAAAGCCGTGACACCGACCACGAGCGCGCCGATCAGCAGCGCGATCGGGATGGAAAACGCACCGGTGCGCACCAGCTCGAGGGTGCCGCCGACGGCCGAGGGAAATCCCGCGGCGATGCCGGCGAAGATGATGAGCGAGATGCCGTTTCCGATGCCGCGCTCGGTGATCTGCTCGCCGAGCCACATGAGGAACATGGTTCCGGTCACGAGCGTCACCATCGCCGTCATCCGGAACATGAGGCCCGGCTCGACCACCAATCCCGGCTGGGATTCGAGCGCAATGGCGATGCCCATGCTCTGGAAAAGCGCGAGGCCGGCTGTGAAGTAGCGCGTGTATTGCGTGATCTTGCGCCGCCCCGTTTCGCCCTCCTTTTTCAGCGCCTCCAGCGTGGGCGAGACCACGGTCATCAGCTGCATGATGATGGACGCCGAGATGTAGGGCATGATCCCCAGCGCGAAAATGGAGAAGCGCTCGAGTGCGCCGCCGGAGAACATGTTGAACATGTCGAGGATGCCGCCGCGCTGGGAGCGGAATAGCTCGGCCAGTTGCAACTGGTCGATGCCCGGGACGGGGATGAACGACCCGATGCGAAACACGATGAGCGCGCCGATCAGGAACAGCAGGCGACGCTTGAGGTCGCCCATCTTGCCGCCTGCCAGCAGTGAATCGCGGGTGGCCAAAACCGGTTAGCCCTGCGCTGCAGAGGCGCCGGCCGCGGCGCCGCCCTGGTCTTTTTTCCCAGCCTGCTTGACGGCCGGTTGGGCAGGCGCTTCGACGCTGCCGCCCGCGCCCTCGATCGCAGCGCGCGCCCCCTTGCTGACCACGACGCCCTTGAGCGCGATCTTGCGTTTGATTTCGCCGGAGCGGATGACCTTTGCGCCCAACGCGAGCTGCGGCACCACGCCCGCTGCCTTGAGGGCAGCGAGATCGATCGCCTCTTCCTTCATCCTTTCGAGATCGGAGAGGCGCACTTCAGCCGTATCATTGCGTCCGAGCGACACGAATCCGCGCTTCGGCAACCGGCGCTGGAGCGGCATCTGCCCGCCCTCGAAGCCGACCTTGTGAAAGCCCCCGGCGCGCGCCTTCTGGCCCTTGTGGCCGCGACCGGCCGTCTTGCCGAAACCGCTGCCGATGCCGCGGCCGACGCGCTTTTTCCCGCGCTTCGATCCGGCAGCCGGTTTGATTCCGTTCAGTCTCATTTAGCCCTCACATCTCACGAGGTAGGCCACCCGGTTGATCATGCCGCGGTTCGCCGGCGTGTCGATGACCTCCACCGTGTGGTTCACGCGGCGCAGCCCCAGCCCGCGCACGCAGGCACGGTGCTCGGGGCGCGTGCCGATCAGGCTCCGCACCAGCGTCACTTTGATTTTTCGATCGTTCGCGTTGGCCATCGCTTATCCTGCCGCGGTGATTTCTTCTACCGACTTGCCGCGCTTGGCCGCGATCTCGGCCGGGGTGTTCATCGAGGTAAGGCCATGTATCGTTGCGCGCACGACGTTGTAGGGATTGGTCGAACCCAGGCACTTGGCGAGAATATTCGTCACGCCCATCACTTCGAGCACCGCCCGCACCGGGCCGCCGGCGATCAGGCCCGTGCCTTCATGTGCGGGCTGCATGTAAACGCGCGAGGCTCCGTGGCGGCCGATCACCGAGTGCTGCAAGGTGCCGTTCTTCAGTTGCACCTTCACCATCTTGCGGCGGGCCTCTTCCATCGCCTTCTGCACGGCGACCGGCACTTCACGCGCCTTGCCTTTGCCCATGCCGATGCCGCCGTCACCGTCGCCGACCACCGCGAGCGCCGCGAAACCCAGCACGCGTCCGCCCTTGACCACCTTGGTCACACGGTTGACCGCGACCATCTTCTCGCGCAAACCGTCGCCGCGTTCATCGCCGGTCTGCATTTTTCCCGCCTGTATCTTCGCCATGGTCTATTCCGTTTCAATCAGAACTTGAGGCCTGCGGCGCGCGCCGCCTCGGCCAGCGCCTTCACCCGGCCGTGGTACTTGTATCCGGCGCGGTCGAAAGCCACGGTTTCGATGCCGAGCTGTTTCGCGCGCTCCGCGATGCGCTTGCCGATTTCCGCCGCCGCCTGCTTGTTGCCGCCGTTCTTGAGCGCCTGGCGCATTTCGGGCTCCGCGCTCGAAGCGCTCGCCAGCACCTTCGTGCCATCGCCGTCTATCACCTGCGCGTAGATATGAAAATTGGAGCGATGCACGGTGAGCCGCACCGTGCCCGCCCCCGCGATCCTGGCTCGGGTCTGACGCGCCCGCCGCCACCTTGCCTGTTTCTTTACGATCATTGTCCGCCCCGCCTACTTCTTCTTCGTTTCCTTGAGCACGATCTGCTCATTCGCATAGCGCACGCCCTTGCCCTTGTACGGCTCCGGGCTGCGGTAACCCCGTACTTCGGCGGCAACCTGTCCCACCAGCTGCCGATCGACGCCCTTGATAAGGATCTCGGTCTGGGTCGGCGTTTCCGCCTTCACCCCCTTGGGCATCTGGTGCACCACGGGATGCGAAAAGCCGATCGAGAGATTGAGCTTGTCGCCCTGCGCCTGCGCCCGGTAACCGACGCCCACCAGCGCCAGTTTCTTTTCGAAACCCTTGCTCACGCCCTGGACCATGTTGGCAACCAGCGCGCGCAACGTGCCCGACATGGCGTTGGCATGGTGCGAGTTGTTCGTGGCCTTGAACTCGATGCGGTTTTCGACCCTGCTCACGGTGACGTTCGGCGAGAGCTTCTGGGTCAACGTGCCGAGCGGGCCCTTCACTGCGATTTCGCCCGGCGTCAGCGTCACCTCGACCTTTTCCGGCACGATGACCGGGTAGTTTCCGATTCTCGACATGGACAGACTCCGCTCAGGCCACGATGCAGAGCACTTCGCCGCCCACACCGAGGCCGCGCGCCTTGCGATCGGTCATGACGCCCTTGGACGTCGAGACGATGGCGATGCCGAGCCCGTTCATGACGTTCGGGATGTCGCGGCTCGGCTTGTAGATGCGCAGCCCGGGCCGGCTGATGCGCTCCATCTTCTCGATTACCGGCTTGCCGGCGTAGTACTTGAGGCTGATCTCCAGCAGCGGCTTGCCCTCGTTCTCGCGCACCGCGTAGTCTTCGATGTAGCCCTCGTCCTTGAGCACCTTGGCGATCGCCGCCTTCAGCTTGCTCGCCGGCATTGCCACCGACTGTTTCTCGGACTGCTGCGCATTGCGTATGCGGGTCAGCATGTCCGCGATCGGGTCACTCATACTCATCGCTGTCTCTCCCGGCTACCAGCTCGCCTTGATCACGCCCGGAATCTCGCCGCGCATCGCGATGTCGCGCAGCTTGGCCCTGCCGAGGCCAAACTTGCGAAACACGCCGCGCGGCCGGCCGGTCAGCGCGCAGCGGTTTCGCAACCGCACCGGCGACGCATCGCGGGGCAGCTTCTGCAGCCTCATGCGCGCCTCGTAGCGCTCTTCCGGCGAAAGCTTCACGTTGTTCGCGAGGGCGAGCAGCTCGGCGCGCTTGCCCGCAAACTTCTTGACGGTCTGGCGGCGCTTCTGGTCGCGGTTGATCAATGCAGTTTTTGCCATGTCGATCCTCAGTTCCTGAACGGAAACCTGAACGCCGTCAGCAGCGCCTTGGCTTCTTCGTCGGTCTTGGCGGTGGTTGAAATCGTGATGTTCATTCCGCGGATCGCGTCGATCTTGTCGTACTCGATCTCGGGGAAGATGATCTGCTCCTTGACACCCATGTTGTAATTGCCGCGGCCGTCGAACGCGCGCGCTGAAATGCCGCGGAAGTCGCGGATGCGCGGCATGGCGACGCTCACCAGGCGGTCGAGAAATTCATACATCCTCGCGCCGCGCAGCGTCACCTTGCAGCCGACGGGATAACCGGTGCGGATCTTGAAGTTCGCAATCGACTTGCGGGCCTTGGTGATGACCGGCCGCTGGCCGGCGATCTTCGTCATGTCGGCCACGGCGTTATCCATGATCTTCTTGTCTGCCACGGCCTCGCCCACGCCCATGTTGAGCACGATCTTCTCGATGCGCGGGACCTGCATCACCGTCTTGTAGCCGAACTGCTTGGTGAGTTCGCCCACCACCGTTTCGCGGTAGTAAGTATGGAGGCGCGCCGGTGCAGCCGGCTTTGCAGGCCGCGCGGGCCGGGATTCCTTCGCGTCATCGCCTTTCTTCGGGTCTCTCGCCTCTTTGGCGTCCTTCCCCGGCCTGGCAGCGGGCTTGGCGCCGCCGCCTTTCGGAGCCTTCGGCTTCGCGTCCTTTTCCTTTTCAGCGTTCATACGTCGACCACTTCGCCGTTCGATTTGAAATAGCGCACGCGGCGGCCGTCCTCGAGCGCCTTGATGCCGATGCGGTCCGGCTTCTTCGTCGCCGGGTTGTAAAGACCGACGTTGGACACGTGCAGCGGCATCTCCTTGTCGATGATGCCGCCGGTGACGCCCTTCATCGGATTCGGACGCTGGTGCTTCTTGACCCGATTGGCGCCTTCCACCAGCACGTGTTCGGCATCGATGATCTTGAGCACCGTGCCGCGCTTGCCCTTGTCCCTTCCGGTGAGCACGACCACGTCATCGCCTTTTCTGATCTTGCGCATGACCTTCTTCCTCTACAGCACTTCCGGGGCGAGCGAAACGATCTTCATGAATTGCTCGCTCCTCAACTCCCGCGTGACCGGTCCGAATATCCGGGTGCCGATCGGCTCGAGCTTCGGGGTCAGCAACACCGCGGCATTGCCGTCGAATTTCACGAGCGATCCGTCGTTGCGGCGCACGCCCTTGGCGGTACGCACCACCACCGCGTTGTAGATCTCGCCCTTTTTTACCCGGCCCCGCGGCGCGGCATCCTTCACGCTCACTTTGATGACGTCACCGATACCCGCGTAACGCCGCTTCGAGCCGCCGAGCACCTTGATGCACATCACCGAACGCGCACCGGTATTGTCGGCAACATCCAGAATGGACTGCATCTGAATCATGTTCTGCTTCCTGGTAAATTCATCTCCAACTTGGACCCACGCTTCTCGTAGGCCAGTTTTGGAGCCCGTCCGGGTCAGATCGCCGCATCGGAAAATACCGGTCGGCGAAGGCGGGGAATTATACGGTCAGCGCCCCGGCATTGCAATAATAAGCGCGGTCAAACCCCGCGTGATTTTTCGAGCAGCTTCACCACGCGCCACGCCTTGCGGGCGGCGAGCGGCCGGCATTCCTCGATGACCACCGTGTCGCCCTCGTGATACTCGTTCTTTTCATCGTGGGCGTGATACTTCTTCGAGCGCGTGATCACCTTGCCGTAGAGCGGGTGCTTCACGCGACGCTCGACCAGTACCGTCACGGTCTTCTGCATCTTGTCGCTGACGACCCGTCCGGCCAGCGTGCGCTTGTTGGGGGATTCACTCATGTCGATCGCCTTATTGCGCCTTCTGCGCCAGCACGGTCCGCACGCGCGCGATGTCGCGGCGCACTTTCTTCAGCTGGCTGGTGTTGGACAGCTGCTGCGTCGCCTTCTGCATCCGCAGCGAAAACTGCGCCTTCAGCAGCGACTGCAGCTCCTGCTGCAGCTCGTCGTTGGACTTGCCTCTCAATTCGCTCGCTTTCACGTTACGCTCCGACCTGTCTTACCACGAACGACGTGCGGATCGGCAGCTTGGAAGCGGCCAGCCGGAACGCCTCCTTGGCCGACACCTCGTCCACGCCGTCCATTTCGTAGAGCACCTTGCCCGGCTGAATCTCGGCGACCCAGAATTCCGGATTGCCCTTGCCGTTGCCCATGCGCACTTCGGCCGGCTTCTGCGACACCGGTTTGTCGGGAAAGATGCGGATCCAGATACGCCCGCCGCGCTTGATGTGCCGCGTCATGGCGCGCCGCGCCGCCTCGATCTGGCGCGCCGTCAGGCGCCCGCGGGCGAGCGCCTTCAGGCCATATTCGCCGAAGCTCACCTTGTTGCCGCGGGTCGCGACGCCCTTGTTGCGGCCCTTCTGTTCCTTGCGGTACTTACGTCTGGCTGGCTGTAGCACGTTTTGCTCCTGTCTTCGCCGGCGCTCTCCTCGGCTTCTTCGGTGCGGGTTGCTCCGGCTCGGCCGCCGGCTGCATGCCCAGCGTCGCCGCCGTCGGCTGCTCGTTCTTGCCCATCACTTCGCCCTTGAACACCCACACCTTGATGCCGATGACCCCGTAGGTGGTCTTCGCCTCGGCAAAGCCGTAGTCGATGTCGGCGCGCAGCGTATGCAGTGGCACGCGTCCCTCGCGATACCACTCGGTGCGCGCGATCTCGATGCCGTTGAGGCGACCGGCGCTCATGATCTTGATGCCCTGCGCGCCGAGGCGCATGGCGTTGGTAATGGCGCGCTTCATCGCACGCCTGAACATGATGCGCTTCTGCAGTTGCTGCGCGATCGAATCCGCGATCAGCTGCGCGTCCAGCTCGGGCTTGCGCACTTCCTCGATGTTGACGTGAACCGGCACACCGAGCATTTTCTGCAGCTCGGCCTTGAGCGATTCGATATCCTCGCCCTTCTTGCCGATCACGACACCCGGCCGCGCGCTGTACACCGTGATGCGCGCGTTCTTCGCGGGGCGCTCGATCACGACGCGCGATACCGCGGCGTGGGCGAGCTTCTGCTTGAGGTGATCGCGAACCTGGATGTCCTCGAGCAGCATTGGCGCGAAGTTCTTGCTGTTCGCGTACCAGCGCGAAGCCCAGTTGCGGTTCAGCGCAAGCCGGAAGCCCGTCGGATGTATTTTCTGACCCATGGTGGAAGTCCTTATTTCCTCTGGTCGCCGACAGTCACGTTGATGTGGCAGCTCGGCTTTTCTATGCGCACGCCGCGGCCCTTGGCGCGTGCCGCGAAGCGCTTGAGCACCGGTCCCTTTTCGACGCAAATCTGCGTCACTTTCAGTTCGTCTACGTCCGCACCGTCGTTGTGCTCGGCATTCGCAATCGCGGATTCGAGCACCTTGCGGATGATCACGGCACCCTTCTTGGGATTGAACTGCAGGATGTTGAGCGCGTTCTCCACCGACTTGCCGCGGATCAGGTCGGCGACCAGCCGGCCTTTCTGGGCCGAGAGCCGTACGCCGCGCAGTTTTGCTGTGGTATTCATACGCTAATTCCTTATGCCTTGGGCGCCGCCGCCGCCGCTGGCGTCGGGCTCGCTTTCCTGTCGGCGGAGGCCGCCGCGGCCGCCGCGGCGGAACCGGCCTTGGAGTGACCCTTGAAAACCCGGGTGTGCGCAAACTCGCCGAGCGTGTGACCGACCATGTTTTCGGTGATGTAAACGGGGATGTGCTGCTTGCCGTTGTGGACCGCGATCGTGAGCCCGACGAAATCCGGCAGGATGGTGGAGCGGCGCGACCAGGTCTTGATCGGGCGCTTGTCGTTCGTCGCGCGCGCCGTCTCCACCTTCTTCATGAGGTGCAGATCGACGAACGGGCCTTTCTTGATGGAACGTGCCATGTATTGCCTCTTAAGCGGTGGTCTTCGCGTTGCGCCGGCGGACGATCATGCCGTTGGTGCGCTTGTTCTTGCGGGTCTTGTAGCCCTTCGTGAGCACGCCCCACGGGCTCACCGGATCCTGCGCCGCGGCGGTCTTGCCCTCGCCGCCGCCGTGCGGATGATCGATCGGGTTCATCGCCACGCCGCGCACCGTCGGCCGAATGCCGCGCCAGCGCACGCGCCCCGCCTTGCCGATCGATTCGAGCGAGTGCTCCTCGTTGCCGACTTCACCGATGGTGGCACGGCAGTTGATGTGCACCTTGCGGATCTCGCCGGAGCGCAGGCGAAGCTGCGCATAGTCGCCTTCACGGGCGAGGAGCTGCACCGACGTGCCCGCGGCGCGCGCAATCTGCGCACCTTTGCCGGGCAGCATCTCCACGCAGTGGATCGTGGTGCCCACCGGGATATTTTTCAGCGGCAGTGCGTTGCCCACTTTGATCGGGGCTTCGGGCCCGGAGGCGAGCTGGGCGCCGGCGGCCACTCCTTTTGCCGCAATGATGTAGCGGCGCTCGCCGTCGGCGTAACACAGCAGCGCGAGATGAGCGCTGCGGTTCGGATCGTACTCCAGGCGCTCGACGCGCGCCGGGATGCCGTCCTTGTTGCGCTTGAAGTCGATCAGGCGGTAGTGCTGCTTGTGCCCGCCGCCCTTGTGGCGCATCGTGAGGTGGCCATGCGCGTTGCGGCCCGCGTTCTTCGCCTTGCGCTCGACGAGCTGCGCCACCGGCTTGCCCTTGTGCAGGCCGGGCGTGACGACCTTGACGAGCTGGCGCCGCCCCGGAGATGTCGGTTTGACTTTGACCAGCATTACTTGCTCTCCCCA
>JBQTJV010000156.1:0-3693 GCA_052386775.1 Betaproteobacteria bacterium | reverse complement strand
TTACGTTGCGGAATTCCACCGTGCTGTCGATCGGCGGGGAAACCCGTGCGAGGTCCACCGCCCCCAGCGTGATGCAGCAGGCGATGGCGTCAGGGCAGCGGATTTTCGAAGTGCTGGACGTGCCGATCGAGGTGAAGGACAAGCTGGGGGCGGTGGACCTCGCACGGGTTTCCCCGCCGATCGACAGCACGGTGGAATTCCGCAACGTAACGTTCGGTTACGTACCGGGGCTGCCGATACTCAAGAACGTGAGCTTCCGCGTGGCGCCGGGCGAGACCGTCGCGCTGGTGGGACCGACCGGTTCAGGCAAGACTTCGACGATGGCGCTCTTGCACCGCTTCTACGATGTGTGGGAAGGTCAGGTCCTGATCGGTGGCGTGGACGTGCGCGACGCGACGCAGGAATCGCTCGGCCGCCGCATCGCGATGGTGCTGCAGGAGCCGTTTCTTTTCACCGGCAGCGTCTACGAGAACATCCGCTATTGCACGCAGGACGCCGGCCGCGAGGAGGTGGAGCGCGCGGCGCGATTGGTCGGCGCCCACGACTTCATCGCGCGCCTGCCCGACGGCTACGACACGCTGCTCGGCCAGCGCGGCGTCAATCTCTCGATCGGCCAGCGGCAACTGCTGTCCTTCGCACGGGCGATCGTGGCCGATGCCGGCATTCTCGTGCTCGACGAGGCCACCGCCAGCGTCGACAGCTTCACCGAGCGTGCGATCCAGTCCGCGCTTGTTAAAACGCTCGCCGGCCGCACCGGGCTCATCATCGCGCATCGGCTTGCCACCGTGCGCAACGTCGACCGCATCATCGTGCTGCAGGACGGGCGCATCGTCGAGCAGGGCACGCACGAGGAACTGCTCGCGCGTGGCGGCCTCTATCACCGCCTGCACGCGATGAACGTCGCCTCGTTTGACGATGTGTCCGCGTACCCTACGGCGCCAACGCCTGCCGCAGGTGCTCCAGCGAGCAATTACCGCCCGAGCAGATGAGTGCAACTTTCTTGCCCTGCAATTCTTCGCGGAGCCGATAGGCCGCAGCAAGGGGGGCCGCACCCGCTCCTTCGGCCAGCGTGTGAGCCCGCTCGATCATCCATACCATCGCCTGGCGGATTTCGTCATCGCTCAGCAAGATGAAGTCCTGCAGATGCTCCCGAATCACCTGCTGTGTCATTTCCGCCGCACTGCCGGTCGCAAGGCCCTCGGCAAACGTGCGGTTGGGCGCGGTGAGCAAAACGCCCTGCTTCCAAGATTCGTAACCGGCAGGCGAATCCTGCGACTGCACCGCAATGACCCGGACCGCCGGATTGATGCCGTGTGCGGCAATGCACGCGCCCGCAGCGCCGCTGCCGAGGCCCAGCGGCACGATCACCACCTCGATATCCGGCTCCTCCAGCAGCACTTCCAGCGTGTGGGTTCCCACGCCCGCGATCAATTGGGGTTCGTTGGCGGAATGCACGTAGCGATAGCCATGCCGGCGCGCCAGCGTCTCGCAGTGTTCGACGGCCTCCTCGAATTTGGCGCCATGAAAAACAACCTCCGCACCCATGCCTTGCATGGCGGCCACTTTGCCGGGATTCGCACCTTCCGGCACGACAATCCGTACCTGAACGCCGAACAGCCGTCCGGCATAGGCGATGGACTGACCGTGATTGCCGGTTGAAGCACCGATCAATCCGCGCTCGCGCTCGGCCGGGGTCATCTGTGAAACGACATTTATTCCACCGCGCACCTTGAAAGCGCCCACCGGCTGGTAATTCTCGTGCTTCACGAATACGGTCGTACCGATGAGTGCATTCAAAGCGGGATAGCTGAACAGCGGCGTCGGGCGCAGATAAGGCGCGATGCGCCGGCGCGCGGCGAGCACATCCCGGAACGTTGGCAGCGGATCGTTGGTCATGGATGACGGTCGGAAGGTCGAGGCCGGTTCGGCGCTGTGAGCGTATTCCAACTGCGAGAGCACGGCAAGGTTGGAACTCGCCCGCGCCACTCCAGCCGGTTTCGCGTCTACCGGATACGAGCGTGCGTAGCGCGCGCGATCAGAGGCAGCGCTGAATCGGGAAACGGCGAAACGCTGCTGACATTGATCTCACAGAGCACGTAAGTATCTTCGCCGGACCGGTCCTTGGGACCGAGCAGGAAATCGCAGTCCCACAGCACCGGCAACTGCTCGGTGGGGATGTCGAGCATGCGCTGCAGTTCCGGCACCCATTCCGCTTCCAGTTTTTCCTTCAGCGGCTGAAACTCGGGAACGGTGGGTGGGTGGTAAAGGCGCGGACCCGGTCGAGGCGCTTCTTCCGGCGGCGCGCCGGGCGGCGCGGGATAGAGCGCATTGATCGCCTGGTGTCCGAAGCCGGCCACCTTCTCGTGCACCAGATAGCAGCGGATCATGCCTTCGGGCAGGCGGGACTGGTAGGCCTGGTCGATCATCCTGCCCTCGTCGGCAAAATACCGCTCGCAGCGCGTGAAAAACTCGCTCAGCGGAATCTTCTCCTCGCTGGATCCTCGCTTCGCGTGCCTTGCGTAAACCAGCGTCTCACCCGCCGGCAGCGAGGGCGCAAGCGCGAGCTTCCACACGCCGTCCCCGCCGTTGCCGCGATATTGTTTGAGCACCCGGACTTCTCCACGAGAGAGCCGCCCGGGCAGCTCCCGGCGCATCTCGTCCATTGTGGGATACAGGTGGGTGTCGCATCCCCATCCCATATCGCGGGTCCGATACAGCACTTCCTTGGTGCCCAGCTTGAGGATGATGTCGGGGTGGGTGCTGACGAAGACTCCGGATGCAGCCACCTCGCGAAGCATGGCATCCAGAATCGATCGGTCGCGTCCGTCCTGGATTGGATTGAACCACACGAGCACCCCGTCTACCTGCATGAGCTGACGGCGGACTTCGTCGCAAAACTCGTCGTGATAGACGGCAGGTTCCGTCCTCAACCCCATTTGTTCCAGGGCCTGGAATACCTTCAGGAACCGGCTGTTCTCGGGCGCCGCATTTTTCCGGGCTTCCCGGTCGCCCGGATACAGGAGGGCCACCCGGCGAGCGTTCTTATGGAGCTGAGCCATACTGAAAGTCGTCGAACAAGGTGACACTATCGGCTTTGGTCCACAACCCGACGGCTCCGTCCCCGGCAATGTGCGCGTCTTCCATCTCGATGTACTGTTTCCCATTGAGCACGACGCGAATGCGCTTGCCGCGGAATTCGACGCGCAGGACATGCCAGGCGTTCACAGGCACAGCGGCATCCACGTACTTCAGCGTGTTCCGTCGTCCGTTCTCGGTGTAATACAGCGAGACGTTGTTCTCCAGCGCATTGGCCCGCGCGACGTAGTAGTTGTTGCCGTCCTTCCAGCGCCACACCACGCCGCCCGCCTGGTCGCGCCTGCCGGAGACCGCCTTGAATCTGACCTCCACGTAACCGTCGGCGAGCTTCGCGTCGTTCTTCACCGCCCACGGGAAATCGCCGACCCCCGACTGTTTCAGCACGTTCGGCTTGCTGGGCGCGCTGCCGTCGGCCTCGACCGTCCAGCGCGCCTCGCCCCTGCCGGTCACGCCCGCGCTCCACCCCGCCGGCAGAGCGCCGGCCTTGTGCTGGTCGAATCCCTCGGCGGCCATGGCGCTAACCCTCCCCGCCAGCAACAGAACCGCAACCGATGTTCTCGCCCGGTAATCCCCTCATGGCAGATCAGCTCCCTGTCG